>JBMOMH010000032.1:0-16604 GCA_049323135.1 Actinomycetota bacterium | reverse complement strand
CACAGTCACAGACCAGCGCATGCCAGGCCGGCTCTGCCACGGTCATCGTCGCAACAGACATGGCCCTCATCCTCTGCCAGAGCTGACCGAAGTCACGTCAACGCGCCGCGAAGGCCTGAATGGTTACACACGTTCATAGTGTCAGGAGGGGGTGGCATACTCGGCCAGGTGGTGCGACCGACCGGCCACCATCCGGCCGGTTCTGCGCCGCACAGAGGAGGCTTAGCCATGGCTGACCTGGTGACCGACCCGGTGTGCGGCATGCAGATTCGTCCGGGCGACGCGGCTGCCCAAGCCGACCACGAGGGTCACACGTTCTACTTCTGCAGCAGCGCCTGCCACGACGCGTTTCTGAAGGACCCGCATCGTTACGGTCACCCGGCCCACTGAGGGGGCCCGAGCCTGACGGACACCCTCGGGGGTGCCGCCGGGGGTGCGGATGACGACGACGGCACATCAACGCGTGGGCAGCTCGTCCGGTCTTGCGCGCGGGTTGGGCTTCGTGGGGCTGGCCGGCGTGCTCGCCTTTCTGGGCACAGTCGTCGTCCTCCATCTCGTGCGCGCCGACCTCAGTCCGGTGAACGACTTCGTGAGCGACTACGCCAATGGGCGCCTGAACGCGCTGTTCACGGTCGGTGTCCTCGCTCACGGCGCAGGGAACGCGGCCATCGCGGTGGGCCTGGCCCGTGACCTCGGACCGGGCCGCGCGGCCCGTACTGGAGCCACCCTCTTCGCCCTGGCCGCGGTGGGCCTCCTCGTCGCCGGGCTCTTCCGTACCGACCCGGCCGGCGCCGCCGCGTCGTTGGAGGGCGTCATTCACGCCAGGGCGGCGACCCTGTCGTTCCCTGTCGAGCTGCTTGCCCTCCTCTTGTTGTCGTCGGCCTTCCGGGCCAGCCCGGCGTGGCAGACGTACGGCAGACGTTCGCTCGTTCTTGCCGTCGTCGCGGGGGTGGCGATGCTGTGGATGTTCGGCGCTGTCCTGTCGAGCTGGGCTCCCGGGCTCGCCGAGCGTGGGGCCTTGGGGGCCTTCGCGGTGTGGGAGCTCTCGACGGCAGTCCGGATGGCCCGCGGAGCGGGATGAAGGTCAGCTTGTCCCTCTCGCCGGACCGGTGGCCCCGTCCGCGGTCGGGTGGCCGCAGCTGCAGGGCAGGCAGTCACACGACGCCTCGTGGCAGGCGGGGTCGAGGTAGTGCAGCCGATCGGCGTACCGGGTGAGCAGTCGAGGGGCAAGCAGGGACTTGGCCCGGTTCGGCGCCCAGTGTCGGCGCAGCCGGTCGGCCAGATCGGGCCGGCCGGCCTCGAAGCGGAAGATGGGATCGAACAACCGCCGCGGCAGTATCTCGAACACCGCCCGATTGACGAACCCGGTGGCGCGCGGGGCATCGAACGCACGGCCGGCCTGGGTGGCGTAGTCCGTGCCGTGGAGGAGGCTGGATGCGGCGAGCACCCCCGACCGGATCGCGCTCACCATGCCGAACCCCCACTCGGGGTCCTGTAGCCCGGCCGACTCCCCGACGTAGAGCCGGCCGGACTCGTCGATGTACCGCGTGTGTGGAAGCACCCCGCCGTACCCGCCGAACGGCCGGGCCCGGTCGAGCCGCAACCCCGGCACCAGCCGCCCGAACGCCTCCACCGTCGCGTCCCGCGCCGTTCGCCAGCGATGCAGGTCGCGGAACAGGCAGGTGGCCAGGGTCGCCCGCCCGTCCCAGACCAGCAGGTAGGCGTAGCCGGCCGGCGACAGCGTCGGGTGCACGATCGCGTGGGCCTGGTCCTCGAGCGGGGTACGGAAGACGAACCCGGCCACGATCCCGTCGGCCTTCTCCGGACCGGTCGCCACCACGGTGCCCGGCCCCGCCGTCCGCGCCGTCTCGCCGAAGCGGATGTCTGCACCGGCATCCCGGGCCTGTCGCAGCAAGGCCGTGTCGAGCGTGTCCGCGGCCGGGCCGCGCCGGACCAGGTAGAACAGCGGCCGGCGGGTACGCGCCGTGGCCGGCCGCAACCGTGAGTCGTAGAAGGTCACCTCGTGGAAGCCGCGGTAGGAAAAGTCGGTGTCGATGCCCAGCCGGCGTAACCGGTCGAGCACGTCTTCGGTCGCTGACCAGTTCTCCAGTCCCTGCAGGTCGCCGTGGAACCGGTGCCCGACCGACCGGTGGCGCTCGATCACCCGGACCGGCCGGCCGGCCTGGGCCAGCCTGGTCGCCGCGGCCAGGCCGGCTGGCCCAGCCCCGACGACCGTGTGCCCCGCCGGCCCAGTCAACGTCGGCCCCTCCCGCCGCTACGCGTCGCGCCGCGGATGCGGCCCGGCAGCCCTCGGCCCGCCCGGGACGCCGCCGGCCAGGCCGCGGGTCACCCACCGCACCAGCGGGAGCGCCAGCGCCAGCCAGGAGCCCAAACCCCGCCGGTCACCAGCCGCACCATACCCTCCGGGGGTATTCATGTGGTCGATGCTACTCGGCCCCGCACCGCGTCGAAGGCACCGCGGGCTCGGGTCGAGTGGGCCTTGGTCCCGTCCCCGGAGGCGAAGAACACCGACGCGCGCGGACCATCCCCGCGACGCCGGCGGCGCCTGGTCAGCGGGGCCGAGGACCGAGCACGCGCGCGGCGGCGGCTCCCGCGAGCCCGGCCGCGGCCAGCCCGGCCCACCCGAGCCAGCGGACCCGGCCAGGCGACGGGGCGACGGGCGCGGGCACGGCATCGGGATTTCCCACCAGGTGGGGCAGCGTCTCGGGGATCTCCAGCGCGAGCGCCAGCCAGTCGTACCGCGTCTCCTCCCAGCCACGTCGGAGCTGGTCTGCCGACGGGAGCAGGAGTCGGCGCAGGTCAGGTATGACGGGCTCGACCAGATCGGCCAACCGGACCTGCGGATCGATGAGCGCCGCCGTGGACTCCAGCGTGACCATCGCGCGGGCGAGGAGCATGAGCTCGCGCGGGAAGATGACACCGTACGCCGCACCGGCCCCCAGCTCGTGGAGCAGCAGTCGGGCGATCGAGTACTCGCGGGCCGGCCGGCCGTACCACTCTTCGACCATCTCGCTGATCGCCTCCCGGAAGCCGCGTATGTCGGCGCCGGGGCGGCGAACCGACAGGTGCAGGAGCTGGTCGCCCACCGCGTCATACGTGCCGTCCACCAGCGCCCACAGCACCAGTGCCATCCGGCGGCGCTCCCGCCTCCCGATGCGGCCGAACATGCCGAAGTCCAGGAATGCCACCCGGTCACCGGGAAGCAGCAGCAGGTTGCCGGGATGCGGGTCGGCGTGGAACAGACCGAACTCGAAGATCTGCCGGAACATCGCCCGGGAACCGACCTCCAGCACCCGGTGCGGGTCGAGACCCTGGCGGCTCAACTCGGCCGCGGGTGCCGGTCGCTCGCCCTGGACGAGGTCCATGGTCAGCACCCGGCGGGTGGTCAGCTGCCAGTGGACCCTCGGGACCACCACCTCCGGGTCGTCGCCGAACATGCGCCGCAGGTTGTCGGCAGTCCGTGCCTCGCGGCGAAAGTCCAGCTCCCGGCGGGTCCAGTCGGCCACCTCCGCAACCGCGGCGGCCGGGCGGTAGGCCCGGGCCCTCGCGCTACGCCGTTCCAGCTGGCCGGCGAGGAACTTGAGCAGGGCCAGGTCGCTTTCCACCTGGTCGGCTACCCCCGGCCGTTGGATCTTCACGGCGACCGGGGTTCCGTCCGGCAGGCGAGCGCGGTGCACCTGGGACAGGGAGGCCGCGGCGAACGGCTCCGCCTCGAACTCCGCGTAGGCCTGCGCCAGCGGTCGGCCGAGGTCGGCGACCAGCACCCGCTCGGCCTCCATGGCCCCGAACGGGGGCACGTGGTCGTAAAGACCGCGCAACGCCTCGGCGTACTCGGGCGGCAGGTGGTCGAGGCGCAGAGCGAGCAGCTGCCCGCCCTTGACGAAGGTGGGACCGAGCCGTTCGAGCACGGTACGCATCCGGTCCGGCAACGGTCGGTCCATCGCCACGTGGTGCGGGCACGGGCGATGCAGGACCGCGCAGGAGACCCGGCACTGCAGCGACACGCACGCCTGCAGGCCGAGGGCGTCGACCAGCCAGCGGAACTCGCTGGCCCACAGGATGGTCGCGATCTGCGACGCTCGCGCCACCTGTGCCCGGACGCCGGATCCGCCCAAGGCCCTCATCTGCCCACCGCTCCCACGCCGCCGCGCCGCTCCTGGCCCGTACCACCGCGGTCTAGGGGCGAGGCTAACGCGCGCGGGTCTGGCGACGCGCCCAGCGATCACCGGGCGGGGCGACGGCCGGCCGGCCGGGCTAGGGTGAGGATGCCGCCCGACGACCGGGCCCTGGCGGACTTGGGAGGCAGGCCATGAGAAGCCCGCGTTCGGGGTCGACGCGATCATGGTCGACGCCGACGGCCTGATCGGCTGACCGGTGACTGCGCATCACGCCAGGGCGCTCGCCGGCGAGGGAGTGGGTCAGCGGCTCGCCGGTGGGACCACGGCGGTGCTGACGGCGGTGGGGATCGAGAAGTCCTACCGGCAAGGAATGTGGCCGGTACGTCGCTCCCTCCCGGTGCTGCGGGGCGCTGATCTGGACCTGTACCCGGGCGAGGTGGTCGGCCTGGTCGGTGAGAACGGGTCCGGCAAGTCCACGTTGATGAAGATCCTGGTCGGGGCGCTGACCGCGGACGCGGGGACCGTCACCCGCCACGGTCGGCTGGGCTACTGCCCGCAGGAGCCGCTCGTGTACGGGCGGCTGACCTGCGATGAGCACTTCGAACTCTTCGGGCACGCCTACCGCATGGCTCCCGAGCGGGAGCGGGCGGCCCGGCGGGAGACCTACGCCGCCCTCGGCTTCGAGCGGTACGCCGCCTCGCGCGCCGACCAGCTCTCCGGGGGCACCCTGGCCAAGCTCAACCTGGGACTGGCGCTCCTGGCCGATCCGGACGTCCTGCTGCTGGACGAGCCGTACGCCGGCTTCGACTGGGATACCTACCAGAAGTTCTGGTTCTCCTCGGGTTTCCGTGGGTGAGGGAGTCTGGCTGAGATGGTCGGTCCCGCGTCGCTGCCTGCACCCGGCCCACTCACGGTCAAGGGCACCCGATGATGCTGCGCAGGCGCTTCGCGCTCCGCATCATCGGGACCCACCCTTGACCGTGAGCCTCCGGGCCGGGTGCGTGGGGGCAGCACGGGCAGGCCGGGGCCTGCCCGGACGGATGCGACGCGGGACCGACCAGGTGGGTGGGCGACCGGCCCCGCTTCTGCGGCGGGGAGGTCAGTGCAGGGGCAGGTTGATGGTGATCCCGCCGGCGCACAGGTAGATCATGGCGATCAGCGCGGCGGCGCTGTGGTGTCCGTAGCCGCGGTGGTTGATCAGCCGGATCTTGGAGTTCAGGCCCTCGAGCTTGGAGTTCGACATTCCCAGCTCGACCGCGGCGAGGATCCGCTCCCGGTTCGCCCGCACGGTCTGGGACAAGGTGACGAACGAGGGGATGCGGCTGCGGCAGGCCCAGGCCAGCCACCAGTTCAGGTGCTCGGGTGCGTCGGTGGGGTCGGCGAGCCGGTAGAGATCGCGCAGGCCTTCCTTCAGCTGCCAACACCGGTAGAGCGCCGAGCCGCTGCGGCGGAGCTCGTGCGCAGCACCTCGAGCTGGGCGGGCTTGAGAGCAGCGGGGTCCTTCAGCAGCGCCCACCGGGTGTGCTTGACCCAGCGGGCCTGGTCACGGCGCTGCGGCGGGCTGTCGGCCGGAGGTCGTCCGCGGCGTTTCGGCCCGGCCAGGACGGCGGCCTGCCGGGCCTTGTCGCGTTCGAGGTTCCACGCCCAACGACGGGCCTTGTTGATGGCCTCGTTGGCGAGGGCGACCAGGTGGAACGGGTCCACGCACTGCCGGGCTTGGGGCGCCTTGGTGTCGGTGGCCTTCTTGAACGCGGCTCCCATGTCCAGGCTGACCGCCTGCAGCTGGGCGCACCCTGCCTCGCCGAGCTGGTCGTAGAACCGCTCGAGGGTGGCCGCGTTCTTGCCCTCACCAGCCCAGATCACCGCACCGTCGCGGTCGTGGTCGGCGACCACGGTCAAGAACCGGTGTCCCTTACGGTAGGACACCTCGTCCACCCCGATCCGGTAGACCTCCTGCAGGCGCGCGTCGTCGAGCTGCTCGGCCACCACCCGGGTCACGATGCCCGCCACCGCCTCCCAGGAGCAGCGCAGCAACCGGGTGATCGCGGTCTTGTCCATCCGCTGGGCCAGCCACGCCACCACCTCTTCGAAGTCGCGGGTGAACCGCGCGCCAGGCCTGGCCCACGGCACCTCCTCGGTGCGGACCCGACCGCATCCACGGCAGGACAGCCGGCGGATCTCGGCGCGCAGGATCACCTTGACAGCGCCCAGGTCCAGCCCGCGCCAGGACCGTGTCGAACGGTCGTAGACAGCCCGTGTCGACCAGCCGCACGGACACCGTAGCCGCCTGGCACGCCGGGCCAGGTCGACCACGACCCCCTCGGGAGTGAAGGCCACCGCGGTGACGTGGGCACCGGGGACGGCGAGCATCTTGTTGAATGCAGTAGTGGCGCGCACGAGGCCGCTCCTGTCGCAGGTCCGGTTGGCTTGGTAACCCCGAACCTAGGCAGCCGACGCGTGCGCGTCACCCATCAGCCCCACCGCCAGGCCGCACCCCAACCCCCACAACCGAATCGACCCCCCAACGGCTGCAACCCCACCCACGGGAACCCGAGGAGTCCCGAAGTTCTGGGGCCTGGTCGCCGATCGGCGCGCAGCCGGGCGCAGTGTACTGATCGTCAGTCACTTCGTCGTCGATGAGGAGCGGTTCGACCGCATCGTCGACATCCGCGACGGGCGGGCGCTGCCGCGGTGATCACCGCGCTGTTCGTCCGCCGGTTTCTGGCCGACTACGCCCGCAACCCCGTCAACTTGCTCGTGTTGGTGCTGGTCCCGGTCGTGTTTGTGGTGGTGGCCGCCGGCTCGATGGCCGACGCCGCCCGCCTGCTCGGCGGTGCCGGCGGCGGTTCGGCGGTCGAGACCGCGACGGCCGGCTGGGCCGCCGGGTTCCTGGCCGCCATCGCCATGTACTTCCAGGTTTCCGCGGCCCGCGACGCAGACCGGCGGCTGGTCATTGCCGGGCTGCCCGGGGCCCGCCTGGTTGCCGCCCGGCTGCTGGCCGGCCTGGCCTTGGCGGTGCTGGTCACCGCTGCCGCTCTGGGCGCCCTGGCCCTGCGCAGTGGCATCGACGAGCCGGCCCGGGTGGTCGTCGGCACGCTGATGTTCGCCGTGATCTACCTGGCCATCGGTGGCGTGGTGGGGGCGGCGGTGAGCAACCCGGTCAATGGCACGGTCCTGATCCTGTTCGTATGGATCATCGACGTGTTCTTCGGCCCCACCCTCAGCGCCGCCGACCGGGTGGGCACCCGGGTGCTGCCCACGCACTTCGTCTCGCTGTGGATGGTGGGCCTGCCGTCCCGGCACGGTGGCCGCGTCGGTGACCTTGGCTGGGCCCTGGCCTGGACCCTGGGCGCGGCGGTGCTCGCCTTCGCGGTGGTCGCGGGCACGACCCACGTCGCCGGTCCCCCGCGGCGACGGTCGGCCCCCGGCTCGGTCGGTGACCAGCTGGCCGCCGCGCTCCGCGCCGGCTGGCGGGACTTGCGCCGCAACCCCGTGCTGTGGGTGCTGCTCGCGCTCGTCCCGGCCGTGTTCATCTGGCTCGCGGACGTCATCACCCCGTCCGGGCGCACCCCGGTGGTCCTGAACGAGGGCGGTCGCCGGGTCACCGAGATCCTCGACCCGGCCCACCTGCACGCCGCCACGATGGCGCCGATCGCCGTCGCCTCGCTGGCCACGCTGGCCAGCCTGTTCGTCGTCCTGGACGCTCGCACCGGGGACCGCCGGGTCGTGCTCGCCGGGATGCGCACCGGTGCGGTGCTGGCTGCCAGGCTGGCCATGGTCACCGTCGCGGCGCTGCTGGCCGTCGCGGTCTCCCTCGGGGTGACCGCCACCGTGTTCGACGCCCACCAATGGGGCGTCTATGCGGCCGCGAACGCTCTCATCGCGGTGACCTACGGGCTGCTCGGGGTCCTCCTCGGTCCGATCTTCGGCCGGGTCAGCGGCGTCTTCATCGCCTTCCTGGTGCCCTTCCTCGACATCGGCATCGGCCAGAGCCCGATGCTGCGCCCCGAGCCCGCCCGATGGGCCCACTTCCTGCCGGGGTACGGGGGAACCCGGGTGCTCCTCGACGGGGCGCTGACCTCAACCTTCGACGAGACCCGCGCCCTGGTCGTCGGGGTGGCCTGGCTCGTCGCCCTGGCCCTCGCCGCGACCGCCCTTTTCCACCGCACTGCTCGGCCGGCCGGCGGTTGACTCCTCACCGTCCGAGCCACGATCCCGGGCTGCGGCTGGCCCTCATAGGCTGGGCGCCGGCGGCGGGGCGCAGCGCGGCGGCGGGCGGCCCGCTGGGGCGGCACCGAGCCCCTCACCGGCCCGCGGCGGGCGCACGACGACCTGGGGCACCAGCGACGGGGGGCCGACCGCTAGGCGCACCAGCGCGTCATCGTGCACCCGGGGTCCTCGGGCCACCTCCTATGCTCGGCCGGGACCGGCGGCGACGGAAGGGCAGCGGGTGACCCTGCAGATCGGCTACAAGGCCTCGGCGGAGCAGTTCGGGCCGCGCCAGCTGGTGGAGCTCGCCGTCGCCGCCGAGGCGCATGGGCTGGACAGCGTGTGGGTCAGTGACCACTTTCAGGGGTGGCGGCATACCGACGGGCACGCGCCGTTCTCCCTGGCGACCCTGGCGGCGATCGGGGAGCGCACGTCCCGGGTGCTGCTGGGCACCAGCGTGCTCACCCCGACCTTCCGCTACCACCCGGCGGTCGTCGCGCAGGCCGTGGCCACCCTCGGCTGCCTTTACCCGGACCGGGTCCGGCTCGGCGTCGGCACCGGCGAGGCCCTCAACGAGGTGGCCGTGACCGGCATCGAGTGGCCCCCGTTCCCGGAGCGGTTCGCCCGGCTGCGGGAGGCGGTGGAGCTCATCCGCCGGCTGTGGCGGGAGGATCGGGTCACCTTCGAGGGCACCTACTACCGCACCTCCGGCGCCACGCTGTACGACCGGCCGCCCCGGCCGGTTCCGCTGTACGTCGCCGCCGGCGGCCCTCGGATGGCCCGGTACGCCGGCCAGGTGGGCGACGGCCTGATCTGCACCAGCGGCAAGGGCATGGCGCTGTACGAGGAGCAGCTGCTGCCCGCCGTGGCCGAGGGGGCCGCCGCCGCCGGGCGCCGCCGCGACGACCTGGACCGGATGATCGAGATCAAGCTGTCCTTCGACGTCGACCCCGAGCGAGCCCGGCAGGACACCCGGCACTGGGCCCCGCTGGCGCTGTCCGCCGAGCAGAAGGCCGGCCTGGCCGACCCGGTCGAGATGGAGGCGGCCGGCGCCGCGCTGCCGCTGGACCAGGTGGCCAGCCGGTGGATCGTCACCGCCGACCCGGCGGAGGCGGTGGCCCGCATCGCGCCGTACGTCGCCGCCGGCTTCCGCCACCTGGTCATCCACGCTCCCGGGCCCGACCAGGCCCGGTTCCTCGCCGCCTTCGCCACCCACGTCCTCCCCCAGCTACGCGCCCTGGCATGAGCGACGACGCCGGTGACCTGCTCCGGCTGCCCTTGGGCGACCTGCTGGCCCGGGCGGTCGCCCGCCGGGACGCCGCGCACGGGACGCGGGTGACCTTCTCCCCCAAGGTGTTCATCCCGCTCACCCGGCTGTGCCGGGACCGCTGCGGCTACTGCGCCTTCGCCACCTCCCCCAGCCGCCTGCCCGCGCCCTACCTGTCCCCGGAGCAGGTCCTGGAGGTCGCCCTGGCGGGGGCCCGGGCCGGGTGCCACGAGGCGCTGTTCACCCTCGGGGAGCGGCCCGAGCTGCGCTACCGGGAGGCCCGGGACTGGCTGGCCAGACGCGGGTTCGCCAGCACGGTGGACTACCTGGCCGCCATGTGCCGGCTGGTGGTGGCCGAGTCCGGGCTGCTGCCGCACGTCAACGCCGGGGCCCTGCACGCCGCGGAGCTGGCGCAGCTGCGGGCGGTCAGCGCCAGCCAGGGGATGATGCTGGAGACGCTGCGCGCCGACCTGCCCGCCCATCGGGGCGCCCCGGACAAGGCGCCGCGGCGACGGCTGGCCACCCTGGCGGCGGCCGGGCGGCTGGGCATCCCCTTCACCACCGGGATCCTCGTCGGCATCGGGGAGCGACCCGCCGACCGGTTGGCCGCCCTGCAGGCGATCGCGGCGGCGCACGCCCGCTACGGGCACGTGCAGGAAGTCATCGTGCAGAACTTCCGCCCCAAGCCCGGCACCGCCCTGCAGGCGGCCCCGCCCTGCCCGGAGGCCGACCTGCTGCAGGCGGTCGCCCTGGCCCGCCTGGTGCTCCCCCCCGAGGTGCACGTGCAGGCCCCGCCGAACCTCTCCGACGACTTCGGTGCGCTGCTCGCGGCCGGCCTCGACGACTGGGGCGGGGTCTCCCCGGTGACCGTCGACCACGTCAACCCCGAGCGGGCGTGGCCGGCGCTGGACCGGCTGCGCTCGGTCACCGAGGCCCACGGGCACGTGCTCGCCCCCCGGCTGCCGGTGTACCCGGAGTTCCTCGCCGCGGCCGACCGGTGGCTCGACCCGGCGCTGCGCTTCCCGGTCACCGACCGCTCCGACGCCGAAGGGCTGGCCCGCGACGACCCGGGCGCGGTGTTCCCGGAGCACGCCGTCCCGGCGGCCGCCGTCGGCACCGGGGCGGAGGTGGTGCTGGTCGGGCGGCGGTCCACCGCCTGGTACGCCGGGGCCGGGGCGGCCGCGCCGGCCCTGGTGCCTGCCCCCGCACGGGACCTGGGCGCGGTCGGTGAGGTGCTCGCCGGCGTACGCGCCGGGCAGGAGCCCGGGCCGGCCGAGCTGGTCACCCTGCTCACCGCCCGCGGGCCCCAGGTGGCCGCGGTGGCCGCCCTCGCCGACGAGCTGCGGGCAGCCGCGGTCGGCGACGTCGTCACCTACGTGCGCAACCGGAACATCAACTACACGAACGTGTGCACCTTCCGCTGCCGGTTCTGCGGCTTCGCCAAGGGCCCGACGTCGCTGAACCTGCGAGGCGCCCCGTACCTGCTCAGCATCGAGGAGATCGCCGAGCGGACCCGGCAGGCCTGGGAGCGCGGCGCCACCGAGGTGTGCCTGCAGGGCGGCATCCACCCCAGCTTCGACGGCGACTACTACATCGCCGTCTGCGAGGCAGTCGCCGCCGCGGCCCCCGGCATCCACGTGCACGGGTTCACTGCGCTGGAGGTCACCGAGGGGGCCCGCCGGCTGGGTGAGCCGCTGGCCGGTTACCTGCGCCGGCTGCAGGCCGCCGGGCTGCGGTCGCTCCCCGGCACCGCCGCGGAGATCCTCGACGACGAGGTGCGGGCCGTCCTGTGCCCGGACAAGATCACCACCGAGGAGTGGCTGGAGTGCCACCGGGTGGCCCACGAGGTGGGGTTGCGGTCCAACGTGACGATGATGTTCGGCGCGGTGGAGCGGCCGCTGCACTGGGCCCGTCACCTGCTGCGCACCCGGGACCTGCAGCGGCGCACTGGGGGGTTCACCGAGTTCGTCGGCCTGCCGTTCGTGCACATGGCCGCGCCGATCTACCTCAAGCGGGCGGCCCGCCGCGGCCCCACCTGGCGGGAGGTGGTTCTCGTCCACGCGGTGGCTCGCATCGCCTACGCCGGCGTGATCGACCACGTGCAGGCGTCCTGGGTGAAGCTGGGCCTGGCCGGTGCCGGCCAGCTGCTAGCCGCCGGCGTGGACGACCTCGGCGGCACCCTGATGGACGAGAACATCAGCCGGGCCGCCGGGGCCAGCCACGGGCAGCGGGTCGACGACGCGGACCTGCGCGCCGTGGCGGAGGCCGCCGGCCGGCGCCTGGTGCGCCGCACCACGCTCTACGCGCCCGCCGACCCCGACGACCCGTGCCAGTCCAGGCATAGCACGGTGGCGTCGTCGCGCAGCTCGTCGCCCTGGTAGTCCAGCAGCAGCCGGACCAGCTGGCGCACCGTCTCGTCAGGGGCCAGCGTCGCGGTGGCCAGGATCGCCCCCTCCAGGCGCTGCTCGCCGTACGGGTCGTTGCCTCCGCCCTGCGCCTCCAGCACGCCGTCGCTGACCAGGACCAGCCGGTCCCCCGGGTGCAGCGTCACCGGCTGCTCGACGTACCGGGTCGCCTCGAACAGGCCCATCGGCAGCTGCGCCACCACGTCCAGCCGGCGGATCTGCGCGCCGCGCTTGAGCCACAGCCCCGGGTGTCCGGCGTTGACGATGCGGGCCTGACCGGAGCGCAGGTGGATGGCGACGGCGAGGGCGGTGACGAACTGTTCGCCGCCGAACTGCCCGTAGAGCACCCGGTCGGCGAAGCGCACCTGGTCGGCCAGGGACAGGCCGGTGCGCCGGGCGTTGCGCAGCGCCCCCACGCCGAGGCTGGCCAGCAGGCTGGCCTGCAGCCCGTGCCCCATCGCGTCGGTCACCGTGAGCACGACCTCGTCGACGTCCACCGCGTAGTCGAACAGGTCCCCGCCGACCTCGTACGCCGGGACCAGCTGGCCGGCCAGCGCGAACTGCGGGCAGGTGTAGGCGCGCCGGGGCAGCAGCCCCCACTGCAGCTCGGCCGGCAGCACCATCGGCCGCTCGCGTCGGGCCCGCTCGATGACGTCGGTGTAGTGCTGGGCGTTGAGGATGGCGTACGCGACGGCCGCCGCGGCCTGGGCCAGCCCGTCCAGGAGCTCCGGCGTGGGACCCTCCGCCAGCTCGACGCTGAGCACCCCGACCCGCTCGGCGCGGACGCTGACCGGCAGGTGCACCACGACGCTGTCCCCGCGGTCCTGCAGGGTGGGTGTCTGGGCCCGGAAGGCTCGGCCCGGCTGGCTCCCATCGACGGGGAACGAGTCGGCGGCGTTGGCCGGGTCGCCGTCAGGCAGCGCCCGCAGCCGGAGCAGGTCGTAGTCGGCGACGTACACCGTCACCGACCGGGCGCCACCGTGCTCCTGCAGGAAGCCCCGTAGCACCGGCACCAGGTTGGTCGGGAAGGCGGCGTCCAGCGCCGCCACCAGCCGGCCCACCCCGGCGGACAGGGACATCCGCCGGCTCAGGCCGTCTGGTGACGGTAGAACTCCACCGACGCCGGGGGCAGCGGGGTGTTGCCGAGGATCAGGTCGGCCGCCTTCTCGGCCACCATCATCACCGGGGCGTAGATGTTGCCGTTGGTCACGTACGGCAGCACCGAGGCGTCCACGACGTGCAGCCCCTGCGTGCCGTGCACCTGCATCGTCGTCGGGTCGACCACCGACATGGGGCCGATGCCCATGGCCGCGGTACAGGACGGGTGCAGCGCGGTCTCCGCGTCCCGGGCGACCCAGTCGAGGATCTCCTCGTCGGTCTGCACCGCCGGGCCCGGGGACAGCTCGCCCCCGTCGTACGCCGCGAACGCCGGCTGGCCGAGGATGTGCCGCGACACCCGGATCGCCTCCACCCACTCCCGCCGGTCCTGCGCGGTGGACAGGTAGTTGAACTGCAGCGCCGGGTGCTCCCGAGGGTCCGCCGACCGGATGCGCAGCCAGCCCCGGGCGTCGGAGTACATGGGGCCCACGTGCACCTGGTAGCCGTGGCCCCCGGCCGGCGACGTGCCGTCGTACCGGATCGCCAGGGGCAGGAAGTGGAACATCAAGTTGGGGTAGGCGACCTTGTCGTTGCTGCGGACGAAGCCACCGGCCTCGAAGTGGTTGGTGGCCCCCGGGCCGCGGCGCAGGAACAGCCACTGCGCCCCGATCAGCGGTCGCCGCCACAGGGCCAGGGCCGGCGCCATGGACACCGGCTGGGTGCAGGCGTGCTGGACGTAGACCTCCAGGTGGTCCTGCAAGTTGGCGCCGACGCCGGGCAGGTCCAGCACGACGGGTACGCCGACGCTGCGCAGGTGGTCGGCCGGGCCGATGCCGGACAGCTGGAGCAGCTGCGGGGAGTTGATGGCGCCACCGCAGAGGATCACCCGGCCGGCGCCCACCCGCTGCACCGGTCCGGCGCCGCCGCGCCCGGCGTACTCCACGCCCACCGCCCGGGTGCCCTGCAGGAGGACCCGGGTGACGAGCGTGCGGGTGCGCACGGTCAGGTTGGGCCGGTGCCGCACCGGGTGCAGGTAGGCCCGCGCCGCGGACAGCCGCCGGCCGCGCCGGATGTTCCGGTCGAACCGGGAGAACCCCTCCTGCCGGTAGCCGTTGACGTCGTCGGTGAGCGGGTAGCCCGCCTGCTGCACGGCGGCGAAGAACGCCTCGAACAGCGGGTTGGTGGCGGGTCCCCGCTCCAGGACCAGCGGGCCCTCCCCGCCGCGGAACTCATCCGCGCCGGCCAGGCAGGTCTCCATCCGGCGAAAGTACGGCAGGCAGTGCGCGTAGTCCCACGAGGCCATGCCCGGGTCGGCCGCCCAGCGTTCGTAGTCCATCGGGTTGCCCCGCTGGAAGATCATTCCGTTGATGCTGCTGGAGCCGCCGAGCACCTTGCCCCGGGCGTGGTAGATGCGCCGCCCGCCCATGTGCGGCTCCGGCTCGGACCGGTAACGCCAGTCGTAGAACCGGTTACCGATGGGGAAGGGCAGTGCCGCGGGCATGTGGATGAAGACGTCCCACGGGTAGTCCGGGCGGCCCGCCTCCAGCACCAGGACCCGGGTCGAGGGGTCGGCGGACAGTCGGTTGGCTAGGGCACACCCGGCGGACCCCCCACCGACGATGACGATGTCGAACTGCGGTTCGGCCATGCGCTCCTCGCTGTCCACCAGGCACACCCGCCGACCGGGCTGGCGCATGGTACCGCCCGGCCTGGGGGGGACCCCTAGTAAGAGCCCGTGAGGGCGACGAGTGGAAGACATCCCCCTGCGGTGAGATGCGGGCTTGAGGTCCCACTCACAACAGGAGGATGTCCATGTCCAACCGTAGTCGTCTGTCTCGTGGGGATCGTCGCCGCAACGAGCGGCTGCGCCTGCTGCGGGACGTCGTCCGTCGTGATCACGCGATCCTCGCCTTCGACTTGGCTGCGGATAAGCAGGTCTGCGTGGTGACCGACCATGACTCGGCGGCGCTGGCCCGACGCACCGTGAAGGCGAAGGCCTGGCAGCTGGGTGAGGTCTTGCAGTGGGGACTGGCCCGGGCCCGCGAGGCGGGCTTCGCTTCGGTGGTGGTGGCCTGCGAGCCGACCGGACACCGCTGGCGGGTGCTGGACGAGACCGCGGCCGGTCTGGGCCTGCGCCTGGTGTGCGTGCAGCCGATGCTGGTGCATCGGGCCCGGGAGGCCGAGGACTTCACCCGCGACAAGAGCGACGACCGCGACGCCACAGTCATCGCCCGGCTGGTGGCCGAGCTGCGCTGCTACCTGCCCGAACGCACGACCCCGGCCTACGCCCGGCTGCGTCACCTCGGCGCCCGCCGGGTCGAGCTGACCGTGCAGGTCGGCGCCGCCCGCCAGCAGATCCGCGACCTGTGCGAGTGCGCCTGGCCAGCGGCGCTCACGGCCGCCGCGAAACCGCTGGATGCGATCACCTGGCGGGCGGCGATGCAGGTCGTGGTCGACCGGGTCGGCGTCACCGGTGAGCTCGACGGGCTGCGCCGCTACGGGTGGACCCGCTTCGCTGCGGCGGTCCGCCGGGAACTGCCCCGCTGGGGCGGGACCCGGGTCAACCGGCGGGTGGCCCGCGCCGTCTACGCCGCGGTGACCGACCCCACCCAGGCAGCGGTCGGGGTGAGCGGCCAGCGTCCCGGGGCGATGGAACGAATCGGGTTCGCCCTGGCGGACCTGCACCGGCTCACCGGGGCGCTGCTCGACGTCGAGGCCCGCATGCTCGGCGTGCTCGACGAGCTGCACCTGCGCCGGCTCGCCGGGACCATCCCCGGGGTATCCCCGGTCGGGGTGGCCGCCATCCTCGCCGAAGCCGGGGACCTCACCCGCTACGGCTCGGCGCGCGCCCTGGTCAAGCATGCCGGGCTGTGCCCGCGCGCCAACGAGTCCGGCGCCTACGCCGGCCAGACCAGGATCTCCGGGCGGGGCCGCCCGCTGCTGCGCATCGCCGCCTGGCGCGCCGTGTTCGGCGCGCTGCGCCACAACCCGGTGCTCGCCGCCCGCCACGCCCACCTGACCGGGCGGACCGACAACCCGCTCACCGACGCCCAAGCCCGCACCGCCCTGGCCGCCAGCCTGCTCCGCCAACTGCACGCCGTGCTCACCCGTGGGCTGGCCTGGGACCCGGCGATCGCCGCCGGCACCGTCGACCCCCGCGAGGAGGTGACCGCCGGCGCCGCATAGTGCCGCACCGACCACGGGCGGGACGAGCTCGCGTAGCCCTCGGGGACCACCCCGCAACTGAGCATGAGCAGCCCCACCCGTCTCCCCACCAAGCCCGGATGAAGGCTGTCGGGACGAACCCGGTTGAACGCTAGGTAGGGCCGGGAGACGGGTGCAGGCACCACCCGCGGCGCGCACACCAACACCCCACCCGAACACAGCTCGCCGGCGCATCGTCGACGAGCCGATACCCCACGCCCTACTCACCCGCAGACCACCCGCAGACGGTCACTTGACTTCTCCCTCATAGGCTGCTCAGCC
>JBMOMH010000031.1:0-1486 GCA_049323135.1 Actinomycetota bacterium | reverse complement strand
CGATCAGGTTTCCTGATCGTCGTACCGCTTCCTGGGCCGTTGAGCACCCAGGAGGCGATACCACCACCCAGGAAGTGGGCCGGGTGGTCGGCTGACGCAGGCACCGGTCACCGGGTCGGGCGCCGCCGGGCCGGTCCCCGTCGCGGCGTACGCCGACCCGAAGGCGCGCCGCCCGGGCGCTGGCCGCATACGGTGGGCTCATGGCAGCCGACGACGTCATCGACTGGAACCTCGCCGCGGCGACCGCCACCCGGCTGGTCCGTCCCGGCCCCGAGGTCAGCCGCCGGGAGGCCCACCAGGTGGTCGCCGCGCTGCACGAGCTGGCTCGCGCCGCCGCCGGGCACGTCCGCGGGTACACCGGCCTGGTGGCCGACCCGGTGGACGCCGACGGCGTGGTCGTCGTGGATCGGGCCAGCTGGGTGCGGGTCAACGCGCACGGCTTCCGCCGGGTCCTCGAGCCGCTGACGGAACAGGTGCGGGCCCGCCGTGACGCCACTCCCGGGGGCGCGCTGGTCACCGCGGTGGGAGCCCGGCTCACCGGTGTCGAGGCCGGCGCGGTGCTGGCGTTCCTGTCCACCAAGGTGCTCGGCCAGTACGAGCTGTTCGGCGAGGGCCCGGGGCGGCTGCTGCTGGTGGCGCCCAACGTGGTCGCGGCCGAGCGGGAGATGGGGGTGGACCCCCGGGACTTCCGGATGTGGGTGTGCCTGCACGAGGAGACCCATCGCGTCCAGTTTGCCGCCGTGCCCTGGCTGCGGGCGCACGTCGAGGCGGAGATCGGGGCCTTCCTCGCGGCCACCGACCTGGACCCGGCGGCCCTGGCCGGCCGGCTGGGCCAGGTGGTGGAGACGGTGGCCCGGGTGGTCCGCGGCGAGCAGGCCTCGCTGCTGGACGCGGTGCAGAACCCCGAGCAGCGGGAGGTGCTCGACCGGCTGACCGCGCTGATGTCCCTGCTGGAGGGGCACGCCGACGTGGTGATGGACGAGGTGGGCCCCGGGGTGGTGCCGTCGGTGGCCACCATCCGCGAGCGGTTCCAGGCCCGCCGCGCCGGGACGTCCCGGGCCGACCAGCTGGTCCGGCGGCTGCTGGGCGTCGACGCGAAGATCCGCCAGTACGCCGACGGGGCCCGCTTCGTCCGTGGTGTCGTGGACCAGGTCGGCGTGGCCGGGTTCAACCGGGTCTGGACTGGTCCGGAGACCCTGCCCACCCGGGAGGAGCTGGCCGATCCGGCGGCCTGGGTCCGCCGGGTGCACGCCACACCGGCCCTGCCCGATGCCACCCCCGAGCCGCACAGCGACCCCGGCCCCGGCGCCGCCCCCGGCCCCCCGAGCGGCGCCTGACCCGGCCCGACCACGCCCCGCTCGAGCCAGCCGTGGGACCGGCCCCCGCCCTCGCCGAGGTGCGCCGCGCGGTGCGCCGGGCCGTCGCCGACCTGCCCCCCGGTTCCCGGGTGGTGGTGGCCTGCAGCGGGGGTGCGGACTCCCTCGCC
>JBMOMH010000030.1:0-1497 GCA_049323135.1 Actinomycetota bacterium | reverse complement strand
GCCGGCCCCCGAGCCGGCCCCGAACCGGCCCCGAACCGGGCGTCAACCGACGCCCGAACCGACGAAGGAACGCTGAGGACCATGGCGGGACAGAAGATCCGCATCCGGCTCAAGGCCTACGACCACGAGGTCATCGACAGCTCGGCGCGCAAGATCGTCGAGACGGTGACCCGTACCGGCGCGCAGGTCGCCGGCCCGGTGCCGCTGCCCACCGAGAAGAACGTCTACTGCGTCATCCGCTCCCCCCACAAGTACAAGGACTCGCGCGAACACTTCGAGATGCGCACGCACAAGCGGCTCATCGACATCCTCGACCCGACGCCGAAGACCGTCGACTCGCTGATGCGGCTCGACCTGCCGGCCGGCGTCGACATCGAGATCAAGCTCTAGCGACGACCCCGGAGATTCAGCCGTGTCCATGTCAGCCTTCCCCTCTGCGCGGTCCACCGCCGGGCCCACCCCCCGGGCGGTCCGCGGCCTGCTCGGCACCAAGCTGGGCATGACCCAGGTCTGGGACGAGAACAACCGCGTCGTCCCGGTCACCGTCGTGCAGGCCGGGCCCTGCGTCGTGACCCAGGTCCGCACCCCGCAGACCGACGGCTACCCCGCGGTGCAGATCGCTTACGGTGCCATCGACCCGCGCAAGGTCAACAAGCCCGCTGCCGGCCACTTCGCCAAGGCGGGGGTCACCCCCCGGCGACACCTGGTCGAGCTGCGCACCAGCGACGCCGCCGAGTACACCCTGGGCCAGGAGCTGGGCGCCGACGTGTTCACCGCCGGGCAGCAGGTCGACGTCATCGGCACGAGCAAGGGCCGGGGCACCGCGGGGGTCATGAAGCGGCACGGGTTCCGCGGCCTGGGTGCCGCCCACGGCACCCAGCGCAAGCACCGCTCACCGGGCTCGATCGGCGCCTGCGCCACGCCGGGCCGGGTCTTCAAGGGGGTGCGCATGGCCGGCCGGCTGGGCGGGGTGCGGACCACCACGCAGAGCCTGACCGTCCAGGCGGTGGACGTCGAGAAGGGCTGGCTGCTGATCCGCGGCGCGCTGCCCGGCCCCACCGGCGGGGTGGTCCTGGTCCGCACCGCAGCGAAGGGAGCCTCGGCATGAGCACCGTCGACGTGCTGTCCCCGGCTGGGGAGAAGGCCGGTACGGCGGAGCTGCCCGCCGAGGTTTTCGACGTGCAGGTCAACGTCCCGCTCATCCACCAGGTCGTCGTGGCCCAGCTGGCCGCGGCCCGGCAGGGGACCCACGACACCCGGACCCGCGGCGAGGTCAGCGGCGGCGGGCGCAAGCCGTACCGCCAGAAGGGCACCGGCCGGGCCCGGCAGGGCTCCACCCGGGCCCCGCAGTTCACCGGCGGTGGGACGGTGCACGGGCCCACCCCGCGGGGCTACGAGCAGCGCACGCCGAAGAAGATGAAGGCGGCCGCGCTGCGCGGCGCACTGTCCGACCGCGCCCGCGGCGGGCGGGTGCACGTGCTCACCGGCGTTGTCGAC
>JBMOMH010000029.1:0-1497 GCA_049323135.1 Actinomycetota bacterium | reverse complement strand
GCCCCGGGCTGGGCCACCGGGCGCCGGCCGGGGGTCCGCCGGGACCGGGGCGCGGTGGGACGCGGCCCGCGACGCGTCGGCCGGGGCGCCGCGCAGCGGCAGGACCTGCCACCCGGGCTGCCCCACGGTGCCCGCGACGGGCAGGGCCGTGCGGAGCACGTCGCCGAGCGGGGTCGTCGCAGAGGCCGCCACTGTGGCACCGACGAGCACGGCGACGGTGAGCCGGTGCCGGCGGGCCGGGTCAGGGGGACGGCGATGCCGGGCGCTGTTCGCCAACCGGTTCCCCTTCCGGTCGTGGCGCCGTTGCCCTGCTGGTGCCGCCCGGTGCTGGCCGGCGCTGGCCGTCCGGTGCTGGCCGCCCGGTCGGGCCGGTCCCTCGACGACCGGCCCGTCCATGTTTGCACGGACTCGTCCTGGCTGACCAGGGTTGCCCCCCTTCCCGGAACCAGCCCGACATCGGTACGGTCGTGCGGATGTCCGTGCACGTCGTCGACGCCGACCGGGTCGCGGTGGCCCGGGCCGCCGTGCCGCCGCGGGCGCAGGTGGACCGGGCGGTGGCCGCCCTGGCCCTGCTGGCTGACCCGACCCGGCTCCGCGTGCTGCGCGCGGTCCGCGGCGCCGGCGAGCTGTGCGTCGGCGACCTTGCCGTGGCTCTGGGCACGTCAGCAGACGCGGTGGGCTACGCGCTGCGGATGCTGCGGACGTCCGGCCTGGTGCACACCCGGCGCGCCGGGCGGTTGGTCTACTACCGGCTCGCCGACGGCTTCCCCGAGGCGCTGCTGGACGACTGCGTGCACCGGCTGTTCCACCTGGTGGCCCGGGGCGCCGAGCGGCCGGCCCCATGAGGGCCTACCTCGGACCGCTGCTGCTGCTGGCCCTGCTCACCGTGGCCGTCGGCGGGCTGTACGCCCTGGCGGCGGCGCTCACCGTGTCCCGGGACCCGCTGCAGGCGCCCCCGTTCCTCGCCGGTGGCCTCCCCACCGAGCACGCTCAGTCCCGCTACCACGTGCGCTGGTACGCCGTCACCCTGGTTTTCCTGGCCTTCGACATGGAGATGATCTTCATGTACCCGTGGGCGGTCGTCGTTGCGACCGTGGGGACCAAGGCCGTCGTGGAGATGTTCCTCTTCCTCGCCATCCTCATGGTCGGCGTCACCTACGCCTGGCGTGAGGGGGCACTGCGATGGGCCTGACCGACCGGCTGCGCGCTGCAGCGGCGGCCCGGCCGCACCTGCTGCTGCTGACCGTCCCGGCCGCCACGGCGGCCCGCGTCGCGGTGGAGCGGGCCGCCCGGCTCCGGGGGTGGCCCCTGGCGGCGACCCCCGCCGACGCCGACGTATTGGTCACCGTGGGCCCTCTGGGGACGGACTCCAGCGCCGTGGCCGACCGGTTGTCCGCCGCGATGCCGCTGCCGCGGATCCGGGTCGCGGTCCGCGACGCCGCCGAGGCCGCCGCCGTGCTCGACCAGGTGCCCGGGCGGTTGCGATCCGCAGCCGCC
>JBMOMH010000028.1:0-17093 GCA_049323135.1 Actinomycetota bacterium | reverse complement strand
GAGGACGGCCAGCGCCCCGCCCACGACGCCAAGCAGCGCCGCACCCAGGGCCACGGCGAGTGCCGCGGCCAGCGCCGCGCGTCCCGGGATGCCCGGTGCCGCGCCCGGCCACCACCGCCTGCCCACGCTGTCCTCTCGGCGGACGGGGGGCGCCGCTTGAGGCAGGCCGGAGTCCCGGGTTGCCCCGACCGGCAATGACTTGCTAAGTTTAGCAAGTGCCAGATTTGCAGATGATGCAGTAATGGAGACCCGGTGGTGACCACGCCGCTGCACCAGCTCAAGGCCGAGTTCTTCAAGACCCTGGGCCACCCGGTGCGGATCCGGGTCCTCGAGCTGCTGAGCCAGCGGGAGCACTCCGTAGGCGAGATGCTCGCCCAGGTGCGCATCGAGCCGGCCCACCTGTCCCAGCAGCTGGGCGTCCTGCGCCGGGCCGGGCTGGTGACCACCCGCAAGGCCGGTGCGACGGTGCACTACTCGCTGACCAGCCCCCAGATCGCCGAGCTGCTCGCGGTGGCCCGGACCATCCTCACCGAGGTGCTGGCCGAGCAGGCCGGGCTGCTCGCCGACCTGCGCGCCGACGCGCGGGGGGCGGCCACTGCCCGGGCCCGGCGCCGCACCGGGGCGACCCGATGAGCCTGTGGCGCGCCAGACCTCCGTGGCACTGCTCGCCGACCTGCTGCCCTCGGCCGCGGCGGAGGGTGGGTCCGGCCCGCCGCCGATGCCACCGGCCGGCGCGGCAGGGGTCGGGCTGGTCGAGGGCTGGCGGGGCACGATCGCACACCGGGTGGCGGTCGCCGGGGACGGCACGCTGCGCCGATGGAAGGTGGTGGACCCGTCGTTCCTCACCTGGCCCGCGCTGCCCGTAGCGCTGGCCGGCACGATCGTCCCCGACTTCCCCCTGACCAACAAGAGCTTCAACCTGTCCTACGCCGGCAACGACCTCTGACCTAGGCCGTCGGACCCGCCGCTGTCGCTTATTCAAGGACCCCATGGAATACTTGAGGGATGCGCCCCATCCCGACACCGCGTCCCCTGGCGTCCCCCACCGTCATCCCCGTCGTCGACGAGGGGCTCGGCAACTCCGCATACCTGGTGGACCTGGGCGACGGACGGGCCCTGGCGGTGGACCCGTGCCGCGACCTCCGGGCCCTGCGCCGGGCGGCCGCGACACGCCGGCTCCGCATAACGCACGCCGCGGACACGCATCTGCACGCCGACTTCCTCTCCGGGGCACGCCAGCTGGCGGCCACCGACGGCGCCCAGGTCCTGGCCTCCGGCGCGGGCCGGCGGGAGTTCCCCCACCGGCCGCTCGCCGACGGCGACACCGTCGACCTGGGGGGCCTGACCCTGCAGGCCTGGGCCACCCCTGGGCACACCAGCGAGCACCTGGCCTACCTGCTCCGCGACGCCGACGAGGTCGTGGGCGTCTTCACCGGAGGGTCGCTGCTGGTCGGCGCCGCCGCCCGCACCGACCTGGTCGCTCCGGACCGGACCGAGGAGCTGGCCCGGGCCCAGTACCGGTCGCTGCGCCGGCTGCTCACCCTGCCCGACGCGACGCCGGTGTACCCCACCCACGGGACCGGGTCGTTCTGCGCCGCCCCGCCGGGCGGGCAGCGCACCACGACCATCGGCCGGGAGCGGGCCGGCAACCCGCTGCTGGCGGCCGGGGACGAGGACGGCTTCGTCGCCGCGCTGCTCGGCGGCCTGGGCAGCTTCCCGCCGTACTTCCTCCGGCTCGCCGAGGAGAACCGCCTTGGCCCGGCCGTCCTCGACGAAGACGAGGACGTGGGCTTGCCGGCCCTGTCCGTGCCCCGGGTGCGGGCGCTGCTCGCGGAGGGGGCGCTGCTGGTCGACGTCCGTCCGGTCGAGGAGTACGCCGCCGGCCACCTGCCCGGGTCGCTCGCCATCCCGCTGCGCGACGCCCTGGCCACCTGGCTGGGCTGGCTGGTGCCCGACCCGGCGGCGCCGCTGGTCGTGGTCCGCGCGCCCGGGCAGGACCCGGCGGAGGTGTGGTGGGCCGCCGCGAAGGTAGGCCTGCGCGGGCTGGCCGGCGAGCTCGCCGGGGGGGTGCCCGCCTGGTCCGCGGCGGGCCTGCCGGTACGCCGGACCCGGCTGCTGCCGGCGGCGGGCGTGGACCCCGACCGGGTGGTCGACGTACGGCAGAAGGCGGAGTACGCCGCCGGGCATCTGCCGGGGGCCCGGCACATCGAGCTGGGCCGCCTGACCGGCGCGGGCGGGGACCTCCCGGCGAGCGGGCTGGTCCTGATGTGCGGGCATGGTGAGCGGGCGGCCACCACGGCCAGCCTGCTCGAGCGGGCCGGGCACACGGACCTGGCGGTCGCCGTCGGGGGGCCTCAGGACTGGGCGCAGGCACGGCAACAGCCGCTGGTCGTGACCGGTTGAGCGTGCGGCTGGGCCTGCGGGCCAACCTCGCCCAGTTCGTCCTGCTCGTCGGCGTCAACGGCCTGGTGGGCGCCACCCTGGGGCAGGAGCGGACCGTCGTACCCCTCCTGGCCGGACACGTGTTCGGGCTCACCGCGGTCACCGGGGCGCTGACGTTCATCGTGGCGTTCGGCCTGGTCAAGGCGCTGACCAACTTCGCCGCCGGGGCGCTGGCCGACCGGTTCGGGCGGCGCCCGGTGCTGGTGGCCGGCTGGCTGTTCGCCCTGCCGGTGCCGCTGCTGGTGATCTGGGCGCCCAGCTGGGCCTGGGTGGTGCTGGCCAACGTGCTGCTCGGCGTGAACCAGGGGCTCACCTGGTCCACCACGGTGATCATGAAGATCGACCTGGTGGGCCCGGCCCGGCGGGGGCTGGCGATGGGCCTGAACGAGGCGGCCGGGTACGGCGCCCTGGCGCTGGCCGCCCTGGCCACCGGCTACCTGGCGGCCACCTACGGGCTGCGACCGGTCCCCTTCTACCTCGGACTGGTCACCGCCGCCCTGGGGCTGGCCCTGTCCGGGCTCGTCGTCCGGGAGACCCGCGACCACGCCCACCTGGAGGCCAGCGAGCACCCCGGCCCGCCGGAGGCGATGCCCCGGCTGCGCACCGTGTTCGCGGTGACCAGCGTGCGGGAGCCGGCGCTGTCCGCGGCCAGCCAGGCGGGCCTGGTCAACAACCTCAACGACGGCCTGGCCTGGGGGCTGTTCCCCCTGCTGTTCACCCGCCAGGGGCTCACCGTGGGGCAGGTCGGGGTGCTCGCCGCGCTGTACCCCGCGGTGTGGGGCGGCGGGCAGCTGGTGACCGGGGCGCTGTCCGACCGGCTCGGCCGCAAGGGGCTGGTCGCCGGGGGCATGGGGGTGCAGGCGGTGGCCCTCGCGATGGTCGCCGCCGGGGCTGGCTTCCCGGTGTGGGCCGCCGCCGCGGTCCTGCTGGGGCTGGGCACGGCCATGGTGTACCCCACGCTGCTCGCCGTGGTCGGCGACGTGGCCCATCCGGTGTGGCGGGCCCGGGCGGTGGGGGTCTACCGGCTGTGGCGGGACGCCGGCTTCGCCGTGGGCGCGCTGCTGTCCGGTGCCGTGGCCGACGCCTTCGGGCTGCGGGCGGCGGTGTGGGTGGTGGCCGCCCTGACCGCGGCCTCCGGCGTGGTGGTCGCCGTACGGATGTACGAGACCCGACGGGCTCCTGCGGTGTCCCTCACCGGCCGCTGACCGCCCCGCTCGGGGGCGTCGCCGGCCCCGGGTGCCCTACTTGATGAGGTCGAAGACCTTGAAGATGGGCATGTAGAGGGCGATGATCATCGAGCCGATGATGCCGCCCAGGACAGCGATCATCAGCGGCTCGATGAGCGAGGTGAGCGCCTCGGTGGTTGCCTCCACCTCCTGGTCGTAGAACTCCGAGATCTTGTGCAGCATCGAGTCCAGCGCACCGGTGTCCTCACCGACCGCCATCATCTGCACGACCATCGGTGGGAACACCGCGTGGTTGGCCAGCGGCCCGGCCAGGCTCTCGCCCCGGCGGACGCTCTCCTGCACCTCCCGGACGGCCCGCCCCACCACGCTGTTCCCGCTGGTGTCGGCGACGATGTCCAGGCTCTGCAGGATGGGTACGCCGGCGTGCAGCATCGTGCCGAGGTTGCGGGAGAACCGGCTCAGCGCCACCTTCTGGAACAGCTTGCCGAAGACGGGCAGCTTGAGCTTCACCGGGTCCACCACGTTGCGCACCCGCTCCTGGTGCTTGACCCGCTGCCAGCCGACGACGCCGGCCACCGCCAGCGCCAGCAACGGCAGGATGGCGATCTTGAGCACGCCGGAGAGGAAGACCAGCAGCCGGGTCGGGGCGGGCAGCGTCCCGCCGAGGGAGGAGAACATCCCGGCGAAGGTGGGGACGATGAACAGCAGCATGCCGGTGACCGCCAGGATGGCGATGACGAACACCACGGTCGGGTACGTCATCGCCGACTTGATCTTCGACCGCAGCTTGACTTCGGACTCGTAGTTGGCCGCCACCTGCAGCAGCACCGAGTCGAGGAAGCCGCCCACCTCCCCGGCGCGGGTCATGTTCACCATCAGCGGCGGGAACACCCGCGGGTGCTTGCCCAGCGCGACGGACAGAGAGACGCCGGTCTCCACGTCGTTGCGTACGACGGCCAGGATCCGAGCCAGCTCCTTGTTCTCGGTCTGCTCGGCCAGGATCGACAGCGCCCGCAGCAGCGACAGCCCAGAGTTGATCATCGTGGCGAACTGCCGGGACATGACCGCGAGGTCCTTGAGCTTGACCCGCCGGCCCAGCCCCGGGATGGTCAGCTCCCGGCCCAGCCCCGCGTTGGCCTGGGTGATGCTCACCGGCGCGTAGCCCATGCTGCGCAGCTTCTGCGCCACCACCGCCGGGGAGTCCGCGTCGATCCGCCCGGTGACAATCTTCCCGGCGCGGTCCCGCACCGAGTACTGGAAGGTCAGCGTCGCTGCCATACGGGTGCCTTTCAGCTGCGTCCGGTGAGGCGGTTGAAGTCCTCGACGTGGTGGCACTTCTCCAGGCCGTGCTCGTAGGTGATGCGGTGGGTCCGCACCAGCTCGGCCAGGTGCTGGTCCATCGTGTGCATGCCGAACTTGGCGCCCGCCTGCATGGCCGAGTAGATCTGGTGGGTCTTGCCCTCCCGGATGAGGTTGCGGATCGCCGGGGTCGCCACGAGCACCTCGGTGGCCACCACCCGACCGCGCCCGTCGGCGGTCTTGCACAGGGTCTGGCAGACGATGCCCTGCAGCGCCCCCGCCAGCTGCACCCGCACCTGCTGCTGCTGGAAGGGCGGGAACACGTCGATGACCCGGTCCACGGTCTGCGCGGCGTCCTGGGTGTGCAGCGTGGCGAAGACCAGGTGGCCGGTCTCCGCGGCGGTCAGCGCCACGGAGATGGTCTCCAGGTCCCGCATCTCCCCCACCAGGATGATGTCGGGGTCCTGCCGGAGCACGTGCTTGAGCGCGTTCTGGAACGAGCGGGTGTCCTCCCCCACCTCCCGCTGGTTGACGAGGGAGGACTGGTGCCGGTGGAGGAACTCGATGGGGTCCTCGACGGTCATGATGTGGTCGCGCCGGTTCCGGTTGGCCAGGTCGATCAGCGAGGCCAGCGTCGTCGACTTGCCCGAGCCGGTGGGCCCGGTGACCAGGACGAAGCCGCGCGGCAGCATCGAGAAGTTGGCCACCGACGGCGGGATGCCGAGGGCCTCGAGCTTCTTGATCTCGTACGGGATGACCCGGAACGCGGCGCCGAGCGCGTCCCGCTGCCGGTAGATGTTCACCCGGAACCGGGCCCGGCCGGGCAGGGAGTAGGAGAAGTCCAGCTCCAGCTCCTCCTCGAACTTCTCCCGCTGGCGCTGGGTGAGGATGGCGTAGAGCATCCGCTGGATCACCGGCGGGGTGAGCACCGGGTAGTCCTCCAGGCCGACCAGCTCGCCCCGGATGCGGACGGTCGGGCGGGCCCCGGTGGTGACGTGCAGGTCGGAGGCGCCGCGGTCGAGCACCTCGACCAGCAGGTCGGCGAGGGGCAGGTCGTCGGGCTGGCTGCCCGCCTCGGTGCTGCCCCGCGTGTACGCCGACTCGGCCGCGGCCGCCTGCGCCAGGGTGGGTCGTGCGGGCTCCGGCTCGGGGCGCAGCGGCACCACGGGGGCGGGCTCGGCCCGCAGCGGCACCACGGGCGCCGGCGCGGGCCCGGGCTCCCATCCCGGGGTGGACCCCGCGGTGGGGGCCGGACCGGACGCCGACGGGGCCTCTCGGGACGCCAGCGTCTGGTCCCACGCGGACGGGGACTGGTCCCAGCCCGCGGGCCGCGGCCGATCCGCCGGTCGCGGCCGGCGCGAGGGCAGCCGCGGCTCGTCCTCCGTCACCGGCACGGGCACGAAGCCCCCAGGTTCCGACCTGTCCACGCTGCGCGGCCCCCTTCGACGTACGGCGGTCCCTACTGGGTCTCTGCTGGCATCGGCCGGTGGGCTGCCGGGCTTGAGGACCGCTAAGCGACCACGCGCAGGATCTCGTCGATGGAGGTGACCCCGGCGGCAACCTTGGCCATGCCGTCCTGGCGCAGCGTGCGCATTCCCTGCTCCCGGGCGACCGCCCCGATCGCGGTGGCCGAGGCGCGCTCCACGGCCAGCCGCTCGACCTCCTCGGTGACGGCCATCACCTCGTGCAGGGCCAGCCGGCCCTTGTAGCCGGTCTTGGCGCACACGGTGCACCCCGCCGCACGGTAGAGCACCGGCAGCGGCTCCCCCTCGGTCCACGGGAAGCGGGCCGCAACCAGCGACTCCGGGGTCGGCACGTACTCCTCCTTGCACCGCGTACAGAGCCGGCGGGCCAGGCGCTGGGCCAGCACGCAGTCCAGCGCGCTTCCGACGAGGAACGGTTCGATGCCCATCTCGGTGAGCCGGGTCACCGCCGATGGGGCGTCGTTGGTGTGCAAGGTGGACAGCACGAGGTGTCCGGTGAGGGAGGCCTCGACGGCGATCTGGGCCGTCTCGTGGTCGCGGATCTCCCCGATGAGCACGACGTCCGGGTCCGACCGCAGGATCGACCGCAGCGCCGAGGCGAAGGTCAGGCCCGCCTTCACGTTCGTCTGCACCTGGTTGATGCCGGCCAGCCGGTACTCCACCGGGTCCTCGACGGTGATGACGTTGACCTCCGGCCGGCTGACCAGGTTCAGGGTGGCGTACAGCGTCGTCGACTTCCCCGACCCGGTCGGCCCGGTGACCAGGATCATCCCGTACGGCTTGGTGAAGCTGCGAGCGTACCGCTCGTAGTTGGCCTCGCTGAAGCCGAGCTCGGCCAGGTCGAGCATCGCCGTGGAGTTGTCCAGGATCCGCATGACGACCTTCTCGCCCCACACCGTGGGCAGCGTCGCCACCCGAAGGTCGACCTTGCGGCCCTGCGCGGCCACCGAGAGCCGGCCGTCCTGCGGCACCCGCCGCTCGGCGATGTTGATGTCGGACATGATCTTCAGTCGGCTGATAACGCCGGACTGGATGGCCTTGGGCGAGCGCATCACCTCGTGCAGCACCCCGTCGATGCGGAAGCGGACCCTCAGGTCCCGGTCGGTTGGCTCGAGGTGGATGTCGCTGGCCCGGTCCTGGATCGCCTGGGTGATGAGCAGGTTGACGTACTTGACGATCGGCGCGTCCTCGACGATCTCCCGGACGTGGGAGAGCTCCTCCTCCTCGGACTCGCCGGCGTCCATCGCCAGGGTGAGGTCGTCCAGGTCGCTGTCGGCCCGGTAGTAGCGGTCGATGGCGGCAAGGACGTCGGTGCGGGTGGCCACCACCGGCTTGACCTCCAGGCCGGTGAGCGAGCGGAAGTCGTCGAGGGCGAACACGTTCGCCGGGTCGGCCATGGCCAGCAGCAGCCGGCCG
The DNA here is from genome assembly GCA_049323135.1 of Actinomycetota bacterium. Lineage (GTDB taxonomy): Bacteria > Actinomycetota > Actinomycetes > JBMOMH01 > JBMOMH01 > JBMOMH01. The sequence continues at coordinate 9,265 of JBMOMH010000028.1, read as the reverse complement.
TCCTCGAAGCCGATGGGCAGGGCGGTGTGCCGCCGGCAGACCGGGCCGGACACCCGGCCCACCGCGGACCCGTCGACCGGGTACTCGGTGAGGTCCACGAACCGCAGCCCGATCTGGGTGGCCAGGGCCGCCACGAGCTGCGACTCGGTGAGCAGCCCGCGCTCGACGAGGACCCGGCCCAGGCTGCGCCCGGCCTTCTCGTGCTCGTCGTACGCGGCCGCCAGCTGGTCGGCGGTGACCATGCCCTCGTCGAGCAGGATGTCACCGAGCTGCTTCACCGCACCCTCCTCGAGAGACCCTGTACGCCGACCGGCGTCCTCACCAGGCAGCATCGACCGGCGCGGTCGCCCGCTGAAGCGTCAGTCCCGTCCCCGCAAGGCGCGGGCGACGTCGTGGAAGCGACCGCCGGCGGCGAGGTCCACCTGGCTGCCGTCGGCGAACACCAGCCGTACGCCGCCCCCGCCACCCGGGTCGTCGGGTGGGGCCGGGAGGTCGGGCGCCGGCCGGGGGCGGCCCTTCGCGTGCCGGGCCGGCACCCGCGGCGTCCGGTGGCGCCGCAGCAGCGCCCAGGTCATGCCGGCGTCGCGGTCTCGACGACGGCGAGCACCTGGTAGAGCAGGGCCAGCAGCACCGCCTTCACCGACTCGCGGTCGGTGGCGTCGCAGGGCAGCAGGGGCACCTCGGGGCCGACGTCGAGGCGGCCCCGCAGGTCGGCCTCGCCGGCCTCGTCCAGCCCGGCACAGCGGTTCAGCGCGACGACGTACGGGACCCGGGCGATGCCGCGGAAGGCCCGGCCGATGGCCGCCGCCTCACCGACCGAGTCCGGGCGGCTGACGTCGACCAGCAGGACGTAGCCCAGCATCCCCTCGCCGAGCACCTCCCACATGAAGTCGAACCGCTCCTGGCCTGGCGTGCCGAAGAGGTAGAGGACGAGGTCGGGGTCCACGGTGATCCGGCCGAAGTCCATGGCCACGGTGGTCTCCGGCTTGCGGGCCGCGGTCTCGTCGGAGACACCGCGCTCGGTGGACAGCACGGTGATCTCGCTGATGGTGCGGATCAGCGTTGTCTTGCCGGCGGCGAACGGGCCGGTGACGACGATCTTCACGGCGGTACCCCCGGATCGGCGGCGGACACGGAGCCCCATCACAGGCCCTGCACGCCCGCGATGAGCCGCAGCAGCAGGCTGCGGTTGATGCTGGGGTCGGACTCGAGGCCGGGCAGCTCCGGCGGGTCGGGGGCGACCGCCGCGGTGCCGACCACGGCCATGGCGTCCGCCCGGGACATCCGGACCAGGGCGGCCGGTTCGGCGGGGACCGTCCGGCGGGGCAGCTCCTCCACCGCGTCGGGCACCGGGCCGTACGGCGGCTCGGCGGGGTCGTGCGCCGGCTCGGCGGGGTCGTGTGCCGGCTCGGATGGGGCCTCGGCCGGCTCCGCGGCGGCTGACGGCGGCTCGGGCCCCCGGTCCGGCGCCCGCTCGCCGGCGACGCCGGGCCCGCGGGCAGCCTCCAGCTGCGCCACGAGCTCCTGGCGGCGCTGCGCGGAGCGGACCGGGTCCTCCGCGGCGTCCTCCCGGACCACCAGCAGCCCCCGGCGGACGAGGGCGGCGAGCGTGGTGGCCACCGCGTACCGCCCGGCCCCGGTGAGGTCGACCAGCTCGGCCACGCTGCGCCGGCCGTCGACGAGGGCGAGCACCGACCACTCCTCCCGGCTCACCGTCGCCGCGCCGGCCACGTTGAGGGGCAGGGCCGGCACGCTCAGCGGCGAGGGGACGACGCTGACCACGTCGTTCCACACCGCCCGGCGCTCCACGGCCTGGCCCACCACGGCGTCGGCGGCCAGGTTCAGGTCGGTCGGGTCGGGCGGGGCCTCGTCGGGGGCGAAGGCGAACGTGCCGTCCGGCCAGGACAGCAGCTCGAAGACGGCGTCGGTGGCGTGCTCGGCCGCGGCGGCCCGCACGGCCTCGGGGTCGAGCACGCCGGCAGCCTGCAGGGCGGGCACCGGCGGCTCGGGGCCATCCAGGGCGGCCCGCAGCGCGCCCTCCGGCACGCCGGCGGCCAGCCGGCGCAGCAGGGACCGGCGGGAGGCGTCGGCGGTGGCCGCCGCGATGCCGCCGTCTCGGAACCACACCACCCCGGCGGCGGAGCCGCACCGGACGTGCAGGGCGCCGGTCTTGCGGGTCAGGGCGAGCAGCGCGAAGACCTCGGGCAGGGCGAACGTGTCGAGGGAGCCCTCGAGCTTCATGGCCGGCTCACCAGCTGTCCGGTTGCTCGACGCCGGCCGCGTAGTACTCGGTCCACCGAACGCTGTCCAGGTCCCCGGCCAGGTCCCCGGCCGGCTGCCCGGTGCCGTTGCTCGGCGCGCTCTCGGCGTACGCCGGCGCCGGGACAGCGTACGCCGGCGCCGGCTCGGGCTCGGCCTGCGCGGGCACCGGAACGGGCTCGGCGTACGCCGGCGCCGGCTCGGGGGCGCGCAGCACCGCGGCCAGCGCGGCCGCGGCCTGCCGGGTCTCGTACCGGACCAGCCCCGCCTTCGCCCCGGGCACCGCCACCCCCACCAGCACCGCCTCGTCGCCGGCGGCCACCAGGCACACGCTGCCCGCCTCGCCCTCGACGTAGACCTGCGCCAGCGGGCCCCGGCCGAGCCCCTCGGCGGCCCGCTCCCCCAGCATCAGGAGCGCGGCGCTCATGGCCGCCACCCGGTCCTCGTCCATGCCGTCGGGCAGCGCGGCGGCCATCGCCAGCCCGTCGACGGAGACCACCGCGGCGGCCTCCAGCTCGGGGGTCCGGCCGAGCAGGTCGGCGAGCACCTGGTCGAGGCGGGCGGACAGGGACGGCACACGGTCGGACATCGCAGGCAACCTCGGTGAGTGGGCGGCGCTCCCCCGGGTGGGGACCTTGTTCTCACCATCGGCACGCGGCGCGCGCCCTTTACCGGACGGGGTGCCCCGCCTGCCGGAGCGCCTCCTTGACCGCGCCGATGCGCAGCTGCCCGAAGTGGAAGACGGTGGCCGCGAGCACCGCATCGGCCCCCGCGTCCACCGCGGCGGGGAAGTGCCCGAGCGCCCCGGCCCCGCCGCTGGCGATGACCGGTACGTCGACCACCGCCCGCACCGCGCGGATCAGCGGCAGGTCATAGCCGTCCCCGGTGCCGTCGGCGTCCATCGAGTTGAGCAGGATCTCCCCCGCCCCCAGCGCGGCGCCCCGGGCCGCCCAGTCGACCGCGTCGATCCCGGTGCCCCGCCGCCCCCCGTGCGTGGTCACCTCGAACCCGGAAGCGGTCACCGGACCCGACCCAGGGCCCGGCGGGCAGCGGCGGACGTCGACGGAGAGCACCACGCACTGCCGGCCGAACCGGTCGGCGGCCTCGGCGAGCAGCTCGGGGCGGACCACGGCGGCGGTGTTGACACCCACCTTGTCCGCCCCGGCGCGCAGCAGCCGGTCGAAGTCGGCGACCTCCCGGACCCCCCCGCCGACGGTCAGCGGGATGAACACCTGCGCCGCGGTACGCCGGACCACCTCGTAGGTGGTCTCCCGGTCGGCGCTGCTCGCGGTGATGTCGAGGAACACCAGCTCGTCGGCGCCTTCCGCGTCGTACACCTGCGCCATCTCCACCGGGTCCCCGGCGTCGCGCAGGTCGCGGAAGTTGACGCCCTTGACCACCCGCCCGGCGTCCACGTCCAGGCACGGGATCACGCGCACCGCGACGGCCATCCCAGCCCCCCTACCCCGGCCGGCCCGGCGCACCCGCGGCGGCGAGCGCCTCGGCGAGGGTGAAGGCCCCGGCGTACAGCGCCTTCCCGACGATCGCCCCCTCCACCCCCAGCGGGACCAGGGCGGCCAGCGCCTGCAGGTCGGCCAGCGAGGACACCCCGCCGCTGGCGATCACCGGCCGGTCGGTGGCGGCGCAGACGCGGCGCAGCAGGTCCAGGTTGGGGCCGGTCAGGGTGCCGTCCCGACGGACGTCGGTGACCACGTAGCGGGCGCAGCCGTCCCGGTCCAGCCGCGCGAGCACCTCGAACAGCTCCCCGCCCTCTTGGGTCCAGCCGCGGGCGGCCAGCGTGGTGCCCCGCACGTCCAGGCCCACGGCGATGCGTTCGCCGTGGGCGGCGATGACCCGGCGCACCCAGTCGGGGGACTCCAGGGCGGCGGTGCCCAGGTTGACCCGGGCGCAGCCCGTGGCCAGGGCCGCGGCCAGCGAGGCGTCGTCCCGGATCCCCCCGGACAGCTCGACGGCCACGTCGAGCCGGCCGACGACCTCGGCCAGCTGGGCGTGGTTGGAGCCGCGCCCGAAGGCGGCGTCGAGGTCCACCAGGTGCACCCAGCTGGCCCCCGCCTCCTGCCAGGCCAGCGCGGCGGCCAGCGGGTCGCCGTACGCCGTCTCGGTGCCGACCGCCCCTTGGACCAGCCGCACCGCCTGCCCGCCGGCCACGTCGACGGCCGGCAGCAGGACCAGGCCGCCACTCACGCCCACCTCACCCGCTCACCGTGCGCAGCCAGTTCTCCAGCAGCACCGCCCCGGCGTCCCCGCTCTTCTCCGGGTGGAACTGGGTCGCCGACAGGGGCCCGTTCTCCACCGCGGCGAGGAAGCGTTCGCCGTGCTCGGCATAGGTCAGCAGGGGGGCGGCGAGCCGGTCGGACGCGGGCAGGTCGAGGTCGTGGGCGGCGTAGGAGTGCACGAAGTAGAAGCGGGCGTCGCGGACACCCGCGAACAAGACCGACCCGGCGGGGGCGTCCACCGTGTTCCAGCCCATGTGCGGCAGCACGGGCGCGCGCAGCGCCTCCACCCCGCCGGGCCACTGCCCGCAGCCCTCGGTGCGCACCCCGTGCTCCACGCCGTACTCGAACAGCACCTGCATCCCCACGCAGATCCCGAGCACGGGGCGCCCGCCCGCCAGCCGCCGCCCGATCACCCGGTCCCCGGACACCCCGCGCAGCCCCCGCATGCAGGCGGCGAACGCGCCGACCCCGGGCACGACCAGGCCGTCGGCGGCCAGCGCCTCGGCCGGGTCGGCGCTGACGCTGACCTCGGCGCCCACCCGGGCCAGGGCCCGCTGCGCCGAGCGCAGGTTGCCCGAACCGTAGTCCAGGACGACGACGCGGGGTGCGGCCACTACAGAACGCCCTTGGTGGACGGTACGCCGACCACCCGCGGGTCGCGGGCGACGGCATCGCGCAGGGCCCGGGCGACGGCCTTGAACTGGGCCTCGGCGACGTGGTGCGCGTTGCGCCCGCGCAGCACGTCGACGTGCAGGCACACCGCCGCGGCGGTGGCGAAGGACTCCCATACGTGCCGGGTCAGTGCGGTCTCGTACTCCCCCACCATGGGGGCGAGGCCCTCCGGCTCGCTGTGCACCAGGTAGGGCCGGCCGGACAGGTCGACGGCCACCCGCACCAGGGTCTCGTCGAGGGGAACCAGGGCGTCGCCGAACCGCCGGATCCCCGACCTGTCCCCGAGGGCGGCGGCCACGGCCTCCCCGAGGGCGAGGGCGGTGTCCTCCACCGTGTGGTGCGGGTCGACGTGCAGGTCCCCGGCGGTGTGCACGGTGAGGTCGACCAGGCCGTGCCGGCCCAGCTGGCCGAGCATGTGGTCGAAGAAGCCCACCCCGGTGGCCACGTCGGTGCGACCGGTGCCGTCCAGGTTCACCTCGACGGTGACGTCGGACTCCTTCGTGGTCCGTCGCACCCGTCCGGTCCGGTCCGTCATGCCGTGACCTCCCTTGGGTGGGTCCGCAGCGCCGCGGTCAGGGCGGTGCGGAAGGCGGCCAGCTCGGCGGGGGTGCCGATGCTGACCCGCAGCCAGCCGTCGGGCCCGGTTTCCCGGATCAGCACGCCGCGGTCGAGCAGGCCCTGCCAGACGGCGTGCCGGTCGGCGAACCGGCCGAACAGCACGAAGTTGGCGTCGGACTCGGCGACGGCGAACCCCGCGCCGCGCAGCCAGCCGACCAGGGCGTCCCGCTCCCGGCGCAGCTCGTCGACGGCGCCGAGCAGCTCCGCGGCGTGGGCGAGGGCCACCCGGGCCACCGCCTGGGTGGTGGCGGACAGGTGGTAGGGCAGCCGCACCAGCTGCACCGCGTCCACCACCGCCGGGTGGGCGGCCAGGTAGCCGACCCGGGCGCCGGCGAGGGCGAACGCCTTGCTCAGGGTGCGGGTCACCACGAGCCGGGGGTGCTCGGCGAGCAGGGCCAGGGCACTGGGCGTGCCGGGCCGGCGGAACTCGGCGTACGCCTCGTCGACGACGACCAGGCCCGGCGCGGCGGCGGCGATCCGGGCCACCGTGGCCAGCGGCAGTGCGGTGCCGGTCGGGTTGTTCGGGGAGGCGAGCAGCACCACCGCCGGGGCGTGCTCCCGGATCGCGGCGACGGCGGCGTCCGGGTCGACGGCGAAGTCCTCGGTGCGCGGCGCGGTGCGCCAGGTGGTGAACGTGTCCTGGCAGTAGTCGGGGTACATCGAGTACGTCGGGGTGAAGCCGAGCGCGGTGCGCCCCGGGCCGCCGAAGGCCTGCAGCAGCTGCAGCATCACCTCGTTGGACCCGTTGGCCGCCCACACCTGGGCGGGGGTCAGCCGCACGCCCTCCCGAGCGGTGAGGTAGCCGGCGAGGTCGCCACGCAGCGCGGTGGCGTCGCGGTCCGGGTAGCGGTTGAGGCCCCGGGCGACGTCGGCGACCGCGGCGGCCAGGTCGGCGACCAGGGCCGGCGAGGGCGGGTAGGGGTTCTCGTTGACGTTCAGCCGCACGGGCACGTCCAGCTGAGGGGCGCCGTACGGCGTGCGCCCGCGCAGCTCCGGGCGCAGCGGCAGGTCCACCGGCCCGCTCACCGGCCGGCCTCCCCGGGCAGCCGAACCTGCACCGCCGCCACGTGCCCGGCCAGATCTTCGGCCCCGCCGAGGGCGGCGACGTGCCCGGCGACCGCGGCCAGCGCGTCCCGGCTGTAGTCGACGACGTGGCTGGCGCGCAGGAACGATGCCACCGACAGGCCGCCGGTGTGCCGGGCGGTGCCCCCGGTGGGCAGGACGTGGTTGGACCCGGCCAGGTAGTCGCCCAGGCTGACCGGGGCGTAGGGGCCGACGAACACCGCGCCGGCATTGCGGACCCGGCCGGCCACCTCCCGGGCGTCGGCGGTGAGCACCTCCAGGTGCTCGGGGGCCCAGGCGTCGACGACGGCCAGGCCCTGCTCGACGTCGTCAACGAGCACGTACGCCGACTGGGCGTGCAGCGCGGTCTCCACCCGGCTGCGGTGCCGGGTGGCCGGCACCTGCCGGCCCAGCTCCCCGTCGACGGCGTCGCACAGCCGGGGGCTGGTGGTGACCAGCAGGCAGGCGGCGTTCTCGTCGTGCTCGGCCTGGGCGACCAGGTCGGCGGCGACGTACGCCGGGTCGGCGCCGGCGTCGGCGAGGATGGCGATCTCGGTGGGCCCGGCCTCGGCGTCGATGCCGACCACGCCGCGGACCAGGCGCTTGGCGGCGGCGACGTACACGTTGCCCGGCCCAGTGACCAGGTCGACCGGCGGGCACTCCTCGGTGCCGTAGGCGAACATGGCCACCGCCTGCGCCCCGCCGACGGCGTGCACCTCGGCGACGCCGAGCAGCGCGCAGGTGGCGAGCACCGCCGGGTGCGGCAGGCCGCCGTGGTCCAGCCGCGGCGGGGAGGCGACGGCGAGGGACTCCACCCCGGCGACCTGGGCCGGGACGACGTTCATGACCACGCTGGACGGGTAGGCGACCAGGCCGCCGGGCACGTACAGGCCGACCCGGCCCACCGGCACCCAGCGCTCGGTGACCACCGCCCCGGGGCCAAGCTCGACGGTGACGTCGGCCGGCCGCTGCGCCTCGTGCACCCGGCGGGCCCGGGCGGCGGCCTCCTCCAGCGCGGCGCGCACGGCGGGGTCGAGCCCGGCCAGCGCCCGCTCCAGGTCGGCCCGGGGCACCCGGGTGCCCTCCCGGCGGACCCCGTCGAGCCGCTCGGTGATCTCCCGTACGGCGGCGCCGCCGCGACGGCGGACGTCCTCGCAGAGGGGTCGCACCGTCTCTTCGGCGGCCGCGACGTCCAGCGCGGCGCGCGGCAGCAGGCCGCGCGGGTCACCGGTGGCGCCGCGCAGGTCGATGCGGGAGATCACCGGCCAAGTCTACGGAGTCTCCTCCGCCGTCCGGTCCGACGACCATCCCGTCCCCCCGCGTGATCGACTGTGACGTTGGTGACGGACACGCCGGCGTGTCGCGTCGAGAACGTCACAGTGGATCTTGGCGGGCCACGAACCGCCGGCGCTACCGGGGCACGAGGGTGATCGGGCAGCGCGGTCCCGACGCCCGGGCGAGGCGGGTGTCCGCGGTGAGCAGGGAACAGCCGAGCGCTTCGGCGAGGGCGACGTACCCGGCGTCGTACGCCGACAGGACCTCCCGCAGCGCCCACATGCGGGCCAGCAGGCCGACCATCGGGTGGCGGCGGACGCCCAACCGCTGCCAGGTCGCCAGGACCTGCCAGGCTGCCGCCGCGTCCAGCACCGCGCCGGCCACCTGCCGGCGCAGGCCGCTGGCGACCTCCGAGTCGACTTGGTGCGGGGCATGGACCTGTTCGGCCGCCAGGATCGCCCGCGCGGGACCCGCGTTGAGCAGCCCAGCCAGGGCGGCCGACGCGTCGACCACGATCACCGGGCCGATCGCTCCGCGTCCAACGCCGCGACGATGTCCGACGGGGCCACGTCATGGTCCGGGAGGGCGCCCAGGAGCAGCGGGTTGTCGGCGCGAAGGGACGACTGGGCGAGCTCCCGCACGGCCAGGGCGCCCACGGACAGGCCCGCTGCGGCCGCCAGCCGCTCCAGCCGTCCCATCACCTCGTCGGGCACGTTGCGCAGGTACAGGGTCCTCATGTTGCATCATGCTAGCGCGTAGCAAGCACGTGTACGGCGCGGACCCCTCGAGTGATCAACTGTGACGTTGGTGAGGGGCACGCCGGCGTGTCGCGTCGAGAACGTCACAGTGGATCTTGGCGAGGATGTCGGGATGGGTTCCCGGAGGGCTGCTCAGGGCGAGCCGCAGGGCGGGCACGGCCTGCTCACCCCGGCCACGGTCGCGCTCGCCCGTGCCGGGGTCCCGTTCCGGCTGCATCCCTACCTGCACGACCCGGCCACCACCGCCTACGGGCCGGTGGCGGCGGCCGCCCTCGGCGTACCGGAGACCCGGATCTACAAGACGCTGCTGGTCGAGGTCGACGGGCGGGGGCTGGTCGCCGCCGTGCTGCCGGTGGCCGACCAGTTGGACCTCAAGGCGCTGGC
>JBMOMH010000027.1:0-1504 GCA_049323135.1 Actinomycetota bacterium | reverse complement strand
CGCGGCACCCCGCGCGCCGACCGCCTGCAGCACCGCGGCGACGCCGAAGCACACCGCCGCCCCTACCGCACCGATCGTCCCGGCGACCGCCCCCACGGTCACCGGGACCCCTCGGCGAGGCCGCGACGCCGGTAGGACCGCCGCAGGTTCTGCGGGCCGTCGGCCGCCCGCAGCAGCAGGAAGTCCCGGTTCAGGCGGGCGAAGAGGCCGGACCTGCGCTGCCGGGGCAGCAGTGGCCGCCAGAGGAACAGCACCAGGTGGCCGCCCGGGCGCAGCACCCGCGCCGCCTCGGCCACGGCGGCGTCCAGGTCGGCGAACTCCTCCAGGGCGTAGCCGTAGAACAGCACGTCGACACTGCCGTCCCGCAGGGGCAGCCGCTGCCCGTCGGCGCAGACCCCCGACACGCCATGACGCACCCGAAGGCGGCTCACCCCGCCCGCGAACGGGTCCAGGACGACCAGCCGGGCGCCCGTACCGCAGCGCCGGCGCAGCGCCCCGGTGTAGAAGCCGCCACCGGCGCCAACCTCCACCACCACCCCGCCCGGGCCCCCCTCCGGCGCCCTGGGCACCCATCGCACGTCGCGGGCGGGCAGGTCCCCACCCAGCAGGCAGCGCAGCAGACGCCGGCTGATCAGCCAGTAGGCCCACGCCGGGGTCCGGACCGGCTGCCCTCGCGGCCGGACACCTCGGCCCGGCTCCCTCACCCCGGCAACATAGCGGCCGGTCGGCGCCGGGCGGGTCAGAAGAACACCGAACGTCGCTGGAGCAACAGGCCGTACAGCGTGTGCTGGATCCGCTCGCGCACCCGGTCGGTGAGGTCGAAGACCACCATGGGGTCCTCCGCCGCGGCCGGCCCGAGGTCGGCGGTGGGGATCGGCTCCCCGAACTCGATGTGCCACTTCGACGGGAGCGGCACCAGGCCCAGCGGCCCCAGCCAGGGGAAAGTCGGTGTCACCGGCACGTAGGGCAGCCCCAGGAGCCGGGCCAGCAGGCCCAGGTTGGCCAGCATCGGGTAGATCTCCTCCGACCCGACGATGGAGCAGGGCACGATCGGTACGCCGGTGCGCAGGGCCGCGGCCACGAACCCGCCCCGGCCGAACCGCTGCAGCCGGTACCGCTCGGCGAAGGGCTTGCCGATGCCCTTGAAGCCCTCCGGCCAGACCCCCACCAGCTCCCCCTGAGCCAGCAGCCGCTCCGCGTCGGCGTGGCAGGCCAGCGTGGTCCCGCTCTTGCGGGCCAGCGCGCCGACCACCGGGGTGCCGAACACGAGGTCCGCGCCGAGCATGCGCAGGTGCCGGTGCGCGGGATGGTGGTCGAGGACGGCGAGCTGGGTCATCGCCGCGTCCCAGGCGATCGTGCCGGCGTGGTTGGCCACCACCAGGGCGCCCCCCTGGTCGGGCAGGTTCCCCAGCCCCCGCACGCTGACCCGGAACCAGTGCTGGTAGACGGGCCGGAGCGCGGGCGCGAGCACCTGCTCGGTCAGCTCCCGGTCGAAGCCGAGCTC
>JBMOMH010000026.1:0-1512 GCA_049323135.1 Actinomycetota bacterium | reverse complement strand
AGCGTGCGATGCGGGGTCTGCCCGTCTGGATGCTGGCCGTGCTGGTGGGGCTCACGGTCCTGCTGGTGTGGATCGGGTGGCACGACCGCCACGAGGCCGGGTACCTGCCGTTCGTCCTCGGGATCCTGTTCGCGCTCTTCACGCTCGCCTCCCTGGGCGCCAAGGCGAGGGGCGAGGAGGAGGACTAGGAGCCTGTCGTAGAAGTGCGCTGGCGGATCAGTTCAGGCACAGCTGGTGGACCCAGATCAGGGCGTCGGCCATGCCCGTGGAAGGGCCGGCCGCCGCATCGTGGACGGCGTCGGCGTGGCTGACCAAGCGCTTCAGGTTGATGGCGGTGGCCGCGAGCAGCAGCTGGATCTGCAGGCGTGGGGTACCACGGCTGCGGGCCCGGGCGAGGGCGTGGCGCAGCTTGAGCTCGGAGATCGCGCCCTCGGCGTGGGCCTGGCGGTCGATGTAGGCCCCTCGCCCCGCGGCGCTGCGGCAGCGGGCCCGGGCGGCGCGCCCCTCGGGGTGGCCGAGCATGTTCGGCTGGGGCGGGATCAGTGCCAGGACCCCGCGTGCCTGGAGGTCCTGGTAGACGGCCTGGGCGGCATACCCCGAGTCGGCGACCAGCTCGGCGACCGCATGGCCCGCCCAGCGGGCGCGCCGGACAAGCTCGGGCAGGGCCTGGCCCTCATGACCGGTGGCCCGCTCGGCCCGGACGGCGACGATCACCCGCGCCTTGGGGTCGGTGGCGACCTGGGCGCGGTGCACCAGGTGCGGGCGCTGGCCGGGCTTTCCCCGCAGGGCCGCGTCGGGATCGGTGAGCGAGCGGGCGGTGGCGTTGGTGGCCCGCCGGCGCGGAGTCGGCCCCGTGCGCGGCAGGGCCACGGCCAGATCGGGCGCCCCCGAGGATGGGGGGTCGGCCGGGCAGGGTGCGGCCTCCTGCTCGGCGGGCGCCCCGGCCGCCCGCAGCTCGGCGCGCAGGCTCGAAAGGGCGGCGTCGGCCTCGACGTGGGTGGCATCCACCACCAGCCGGCGGCCATCGAGCAGGCCGGCCTCGGCGCAGCGGCCGAGCACCTGGGTGAACAGCTGCTCGAACACCGACGAGTCGGCAAAGCGCACGCACTGGGCGTAGGAGAGGGTGGCGTGATGGGGCAGCGGCTCGGCCAGGCCGTAGCCGAGAAAGCGCCGGACCGAGAAGGAGTCCTGGGCGACCCGAAGCGTCTCGCGCATCGAGCCGATGCCGCGCAGGGCGGCGACCAGGAAGAGCTTCACCAGCACCACCGGATCGACCCCCGGCCGGCCGAAGTCGACATAGAAGGGGCGCGCCGACTCGCGCACGGCGTGCCAGCTCACCAGCCCCTCGACCCGGCGCAGCAGGTCATCGGCCGGCACCAGCTCGTCCAGGCAGACCATCTGCACCTGTCGCGTCTGCTCGCCCGTGCGCACCGCGATCGCCACGATCACCACCCCGACTCGGAGGACGTCATGACGATCTTCGCGGCCGCTTCGGATGCCACTTCTTTGACA
>JBMOMH010000025.1:0-17228 GCA_049323135.1 Actinomycetota bacterium | reverse complement strand
TCGCGATCAGCCTGCTCCGACTCAACGGCTGGACCAACATCGCCCACGCCCTGCGACATCACGCCGCCGACAACCGGCGCCCGCTGGCGCTCCTCACCACGTGATCAGCGACTTTGCCGAGGCCCTGACCGCCACCCGGCGACACTACCAAGTGCCAACGACTTCCGCCGAGAGACACGCTGGCGAAAGACCAGGTCACAGCGGTCTCACCGTGCTACTTCAGGAGGTCTGGGCCTACGCGCGCATTTTTGATGAGTCAACGCGAGGGCTTGACGTGGACATTGGGCTGACGTACTCTCGCTCTGTGCTACCAAGTAGGAGTATTCCTCGAGGTAGTTTCTTCATGGCGCTGTTATCGCTAGTGCTGCTCTCTATGGTTGTGGCGTCCCCCCGGGCTAGGGCTGACGCTGGTGCGTGTTCCACGTTCGGAAACTTCTTTGATGGATACTATCAGGATCCATCGGCGCAAGACAAGTTTCGTGGAGTTCAGGCGTTGGTCTCCGTTGTCTCTCCTAACCTATGCGTCACCGTCCAGGGCAGGAACAACTTCTCTACTGCTTGGACTATGATTGCCGACCACTATGGCGCCGGATGGGCGCAGTCGGGATACTTTCGTTACTATGGTGCCCCTCAGTTGTTCCACTGGTCCGAGTTCAGCCTTAACGGATCGTCCTGGCAGGACACCTTTCTTCCGGGGCCAGCGTACGTTAACGAGTCGTACTGGTACCTTCAGAACTGGGCGCCCAGTTGCGACGGTAACGCCGGCTTTCCTTGCATCCAGATGAAGGTCGGGGGCACGATCATCAGCGAGACCCCTTTCGACCCATATGGAAATTGGACCGAGCCATTCAGTCCGGAATGGTTCGGTGAGACCAGTTATCGTGAATCGGATGTGCCTGGGGTACCAGCCGCGCGAGTGTCATTCTCTCAGATGCTGGTAGAGGACTGGAATGGAGCGTACCTTACTAGTCTTCCGCCCCTTCTCGCGAGGCGCGACTACAATTATGCATCTGGCCAGAACGCCTATTGTATGGATCCGTGGTTGGACCCGAATCGCGTACAGGCGACCAGGGCCTTCGACACTTGGACCGCGGACCCGGGAAGGACCTGCTGATGTGTCCTCACCGCTGGGCCAGGCTGGCACTCGGGCTGGTCGGCATTGTGATCCTCTTGGCCTGTGCTCCCGTCGGCACCACTGTGCAGACGACGAGCGCCCCGACCGGGCCCCTGACCTCATCCCGAGCCGGCTCGGTGGCCCTGGCCACCCCGCTGGTGCGTGACGGCGGTCGCATGCTGCTGCGACCGGCCGGCGCCGTGTCCCCCCGCCAGAGCACAGAGGCGGTGCGCGCGGCGGTGGTCGCCAGTGGCCTCGCCCGCGACGCCACAGACCTGGGCCGGAGTCCCGACGTACGGTTTGGCTTGTTTACCGACACTGTCGTCACCGACGACCGAGGCGGCACACCGGTGCGCCGGTTCGACGGCATGCCAGCGTGGTTCGTGACCTACGCCGGGGTCCCAACGGCACGCCTGGGCGGACCTCCGTCGGCCGCGGTGACTGCCCGGCCTACCCAATTGAGCGACGTCATCGTGGTCGTCGACGACTCTACCGGCCAGGTCGTCTTCGCCCAGGTGCTGCCCGCAGGCCGCTAGCTGGTGACGTCCTTGGTCCCGAGCCGGGCCCAGGCCAGGGCGAGGAACACCCCGATGTAGACGGCCTGGGTGACCAGGCCCAGGGTCACCTCGTGCCAGGCGATCGGGGTGCGCAGCAGGTCGCCGAAGGCCAGCCAGCGGTGGCTGAACAGGTACGGCTGGATCGACCGCAGCTGGGGCAGTACGTCGAGGATCTGCGCGGCGACGGCGAGGGCCGCGGTGGCCGCCATCGCCCCGACCGGCACCTCGGTGAGGGTGGACACGAACAGCCCGATCGCGCCGAGCCCGGCCAGCATCGCCGCGACGTACGCCGCCACGAGCCCGGCCCGCAGCAGCGACTCGGCCACGCCGATGGTGGCTCCGGACAGCAGGGTGACCGGTCCGACGGGGAACAGGGCCAGCCCGACGAGGATCCCGGTCAGGGCGACCACGCCGGCGGCGGCGACGGCGTACGCGACGATCCCGGCGTACTTCACCGCCAGCAGCCGGGGACGCGACGCCGGCACCGTCAGCAGGTAGCGCAGCGTCCCGGTGCCGGCCTCCCCGGCCACCGACTCCCCGGCCACCACGGCCAGGGCCAGGGGCAGGAAGAACGGAACCGCGACGACCAGCGCGGTGAACGCCAGGAACAGCCCGTTCTGGGTGATCTGCCCGAGGAACGCCGGCCCCTCCCCAGCGTGCGGCGCGGACAGCCGCACCGCCACGCCGACGAGCACCGGAATGCCGGCAAGGGCGACCAGCAGCGCCTGGTTGCGCCGCCGGCGGAACACCAGGGCCAGTTCCGAGCGCAACAGCCGGGAGGACACCGCCCGCCGGGGCCGGGCCGCCGGGTACGCCGCTGCCGGCCCGCCGGGGGCCCGGGGCAGCGCCTCACTGCTCGACATCGAACCCCTCCCCGGTCAGCGCCACGAACAGCTCCTCCAGGTCCGGCCGCTCCACGACCAGCTGCCGCACGCCTACCCCGGCGGCCACCAGCCGGGCGCACACCTCGTCCGAGCCCAGCTCGCCTAGCGGCGCGGTGACCTGGTGGTCGGCGACGGTCGGCGGGGGCCCCAGCCGGGCCAGCACCTCGGCCGCCCGGGCCGGGTGCGGGGTGTCCACCCGCAGCCGGGCCGGGGCGGCGGCGCGCAGGCCGGCCAGGGTGCCGGCGCTGACCAGCCGGCCCGCCCGCATCACCCCCACGTGGCTGCACACCTGGTCGACCTCGCTGAGCAGGTGCGAGGACAGGAACACCGTCGTCCCCTCGCCGGCGACCTCCCGCACCAGGGCCCGCACCTCCCGGGTGCCCTGCGGGTCCAGCCCGTTGGTCGGCTCGTCGAGGATCAGCAGCGCCCGGGGGCGCAGCAGCGCGGCGGCCAGGCCCAGCCGCTGGCGCATGCCCAGCGAGTAGGCCCGGTAGCGCTTGCCGGCCGCGGCGGCCAGCCCCACCCGGTCCAGCGCGGCACCGATCCGCGCCCGGGCCCCGGCCGGCTCGGCGGTGCGGTCGGCGGCGTCCAGCCGGGCCAGGTTGGCCCAGCCGGACAGGTACGGGTGGAACGCCGGACCCTCGACGAGCGAGCCGACCTGGGGCAGCGTGGCCGCCGCGGCCGCCGGCATTGGCCGGCCCAGTAGCTCGACGTGGCCCGCGGTGGGGGCGACCAGGCCGAGCAGCAGCCGGATCGTGGTGGTCTTGCCCGACCCGTTCGGCCCGAGGAACCCGAACACCGACCCCCGCGGCACGGCCAGGTCCAGCCGGTCGACGGCCACCTGGCCCCCGGGGAACCGCTTGGTCAGCCCCTCGGTGCGTACGGCGTACGCCGGGTCCCCGCCGGGGGGGTCGGTGACCGGCCCGACCCCCGCCCTGGTGACCGCGGCGAGGCCGGTGCTCACCGGGCGGCCGGGTCGGTGGCGGCGGCCATGAGCAGGTCCGGGTCGACCGCCCCGACCAGCAGCCGCCCGTCGTCGAGCAGCAGCGCCGAGCCCAGCGGGGTGGTGAGCAGTCGGCCGCTGCCGTAGGCGCCGCTGACCGGGGTGGCGGCCTGCAGCAGCGCCGCCAGCTGGGCGCCGGTCGCCCCGCCGGCCCCGGTCGGGGCGCCGGCGCGGACGCCGCGCAGCACGAGCACCGCGGTCCACCCGGAGCCGACCACCGTCGGGGACCCGGCGCCGGTGCCGGCCGGCCGCGGGCCGTCCGCCGACGGTGCGCCCGGCGGGTGGGGGGTCGGTGCCGTCCCGGGCCGCGTGGCCGTCCCACCCGGGGCGCCGGGCACCTCGCGGACGGTGGCTCCCGGTGGGGGGGCGAACCGGAACACCGAGTCGGCGGGCGCGGCGAACCGCACCGCGGTGAACCCCGTGTCGAACGCCGGGCGGGTCCCGCCGCGGGCGAACACCTGCACTCGCAGCGGCATCGAGGTGGCGGCGTCGACGGCCAGCCGCACCTGCCCGATCCGCGACCGGGCGTCCTTCGGCCGCAGCACCAGCTCGTACGCCGGCCGCCCGGCCACCGTCGCGGTGCCGTCCACCGCAACCGCGGTGGTGGGGTCGATGGCGGCCAGGGCCTGCGCGGTGGCCTGGGCCGGGGTGCTGGGCAGCCCTGTCGGCGTGGGCGCCGGCGTGGGCGCCCCCTTGGCGTCGGTGTGCGGGGCGAGGACCCGGTGCTCGGCGCTGTTGGTCCGGCTGGTCCACACCCACAGGTCCGTGCCGTTGCGGACCACGTCGGTCTCCGCGAGGGTGTCCAGCAGCGCGAGCCGCATCCGGTCCGGGGCGGCGTACCACACCCGCAGCGTGTGCGAGCCGGTCACCAGCGAGCCCAGGCTGGGGTTGCCCTGGGCCGAGGGCAGCGCCGGCAGCCCGAGGTCCGCGGTCTGCACCACGGTGCCGGAGAACGGCTGCGGGGTGGCCGAGGCCAGGCCGGCGAGCAGCTCGGCGGCCGTGCGGGGCGGCAGTGTGGGGCTGGCTCCGGCCACCACGGGGGCCACGGTGACCGCGGCCAGCGCGGTGACCGCCAGCCCGAGGGGCACCGTCCAGCGAGCCCGGCGGGAGCGCCGCAGGATCTCCGGTGTGCGCATGGCGCGCCTCCTCTTCCCCTCGGGGATGCTCGGCAGGCTGCCCGTGCGGGGGCCCGGGCTGTGCGACCAGCCTGCCGCAGCCACCTGTGGCCTGGCTGAGGGACGCTGAGAACCTGAGAACCCGGCCACCGTGCCGCCCGGACCCGCGACCAGGCAGGCTGGTGGGCGTGCGGGTGCTGGTGGTGGAGGACGAGGTACGGCTGGCCGACGCCCTGGCCCGGGGCCTGCGCGCCGAGGGCTTCGCCGTGGACGTGGCCCACGACGGGCCCGGCGGGCTGGACCAGGCCCTGGGCGGGGGCTACGACGCGGTCGTCCTCGACGTGATGCTGCCCGGCCTGTCCGGCTACCGGGTCTGCGCCCAGCTGCGGGCCGCCGGGGAGTGGGTGCCGGTCCTCATGCTGTCGGCCAAGGACGGGGAGTACGACCAGGCCGACGGGCTGGACGTGGGCGCCGACGACTACCTGACCAAGCCGTTCTCCTGGGTGGTGCTGGTGGCCCGGCTGCGCGCCCTGCTCCGCCGCGGCGCCCCGGCCCGGCCGGTGCGGCTCACCGCGGGGGACCTGGTGCTCGACCCGGCCCGGCGGGAGGTGACCCGCGCCGGGGAGCCGGTCGCGTTGACCCCCCGGGAGTTCGCGCTGCTGGAGTACCTGCTGCGCCGCCAGGGCGAGGTGGTCTCCAAGGCGGACATCCTGGCCCACGTCTGGGACGCGCACGAGACGCAGGACCCCAACGTGGTGGAGGTGTACGTCGGGTACCTGCGGCGCAAGCTGGACGGGCCGTTCGGCCGGCGCTCCATCCAGACCCTGCGGGGCGCCGGGTACCGGCTGCTGGCCGGGCCCCCGTGACGGGGCGGCTGCTCGGGCTGCGGGCCCGGCTCACCCTGGCCGCCACCGCCGTCGTCGCCGTCGGCCTGGCCGCCGGGGCCGTGCTGCTGGTGGCCGTGCTGCACCGGACCCTGCTGCGCACCCTGGACGACTCGGCCCGCCAGCGGGCCCGGGACGTCGCCGCCCTGGTCGACGCGGGGCGGCTGTCCGACCCGGTGCCGGTGGCCGCGGGCACCGCCCTGGTCCAGGTGGTCGACGCCGGGGCGCGGGTCCGCGCCGCCTCGGCCGGCGGGGACCGGCTGGCCCCGGTGCTCGACCCGGCCGACCTGGCCCGGGCCCGGGCCGGGGCCACGGTGACCCTGGACGGCGCCCGGCTCGGGTCGGCCGAGCCGCTGCGGGTGGTCGGGGTCCCCGCCGGGCCGCCGGGCGACCCGCAGACCGTCCTGGTCGCCGTACCGGTCACCGAGGTCCAAGGCAGCCTGCGGGTCGTGCAGGCGGCCCTCGCGGCGGGTGCGCCGGTGCTGCTGCTCACCCTGGCCCTGCTCGCCTGGGTCGTCGTCGGGGCCACCCTGCGCCCGGTCGCCGCCCTGCGCCAGCGCGCCGAGCAGATCACCGACGCCGGGGGGCGGCAGCGGCTCCCGGTGCCTGGCGCCCGCGACGAGGTCCGCCGGCTCGCCGAGACCCTCAACCGGATGCTCGACCGGCTGGCGGCGGCGAGCGCCCGGCAGCGCTCCTTCGTCGCGGACGCCGCGCACGAGCTGCGCAGCCCGCTGGCGAACCTGCGCACCCAGCTGGAGGTGGCGCTGGTGCACCCGGGGGCGGCCGACTGGCCGGCGACCGGGGCGGCCGCCCTCGACGAGGCGGCCCGGCTGGCCCGGCTGGTCGACGACCTGCTGCTGCTGGCCCGGATCGACGCCGGGTCCCCGGGCACCGGGCGCCCGACCGAGCCGGTGGACCTGGCCGAGCTGGTCCGGGCGGCGGTGGCCCGCCGGCCGGAGGGGCGGGTCCCGGTCCGGGTCGACGCGGCGGGGCCGGCCCTCCTCGCCGGTGACCCGGGGGCGCTGTCCCGGGTCCTCGGCAACCTGCTCGACAACGCCGTCCGGCATGCCGCCGGCGAGGTGCGGGTGGCGGTCGCCGTGGCCGGCGGGCAGGTGGTGCTCACCGTCACCGACGACGGTCCCGGGATCCCGGCGGCGGAGCGGGCGCGGGTCTTCGAGCGGTTCGCCCGCCGGGACGACGCGCGCAGCCGCGACGCGGGGGGCAGCGGGCTGGGGCTGGCCATCGTGCGCGAGCTGGTGGCGGCGTACGGCGGCCAGGTGGCCCTCGAGGACGCCGCCCCCGGCCTGCGGGCGGTGGTGCGCTGGCCCGCGGCCTGACCGCTCACCCGCGGCAGGCCGGGCCGGCCGCGGCCAGGGCCAGGGCCAGGGCCAGCAGCCAGGCCGAGAAGCCCAGCTGCTGGATCCGCTGCAGCAGCCCCACCGGACCGGTCGGGTGCCAGGCCAGGGCGCCGACGAGCGCGCTGAGCGCGCCGAGCACGACGACCCCGCCCAGGCCCAGCCCGGCCACCACGGACCAGCCGCGGCGGCCCCGCGCCTGCCAGCCCAGCAGGCCGAGGCTGGCCACTCCGGCCAGGTCGCTGCCGGCGCTGGCCGCGGCGTGCAGCAGGTCGGGCCCGCCACCGCCCCCGAGCAGGTCCTGCGCCCGGCAGGCCCCGCTGGCCGAGATCGCGCAGTCCATGGGCACCAGCCCCGCCATCGTCCCGCCGAGGCCGAACACGGCCAGCGCGGCACACCCCCCTCGCCCGGCCCGGCCCGGCGGCAGCTGGCGCCACAGCAGGCCGGCGAGCACGGCCACCAGCAGGCCGCCGACGACGTCCCCGCCCCGGATCAGCAGGCTGGTCGGCTGGTCCCGGGCCGCCAGGTCGCTGATCACCGAGTGCACCGGGTCGAGCCGGGACCCGGCCACCCCCGCCCACAGGAAGGCGGCGTTAGCCACCGCCGCGCCCAGGCCCACGGCCACCGTCGTGGCGCCACGCCAGGTCATGGCGACTACTGTGCGGCCATGGCCGAGCTGGTGTACCCACCCGTCATCGGTGCGGCGCGGCTGGCGTTCCGCGCGCTGGGCCTGCGGTTCCGCATCGACGGGACCGAGCACGTCCCGGCCGCTGGCGGCGCGGTCCTGGCGGTCAACCATGTGTCCTACCTTGACTTCGTCTTCGCCGGGCTGGCCGCCCTGCCCGCCGGGCGGCTGGTGCGGTTCATGGCCAAGGAGTCGGTCTTCCGCCACCCGGTGGCCGGCCCGCTGATGCGGGGCATGCACCACATCCCGGTGGACCGGCGGGCGGGCGCGGGGTCCTACCGGGCGGCGGTGCAGGCGCTGCGGGCCGGGGAGGTGGTGGGAGTCTTCCCCGAGGCGACCATCAGCCGCGCTTTCGTGCTCAAGGACTTCAAGACCGGCGCCGCCCGGATGGCGATCGAGGCGGGGGTGCCCCTGGTGCCGGTCGTGGTGTGGGGCGGGCAGCGGCTGTTCAGCAAGGGCACGCGGCGGTCGTGGCGGCGCGGGATCACCATCGCGATCAGCGTGGCCGAGCCGCTGGCGCCCGGCCCGGCGGCCGACCCGGCGGCCGGCCCAGCCGGTGGCCCGGCGGCCGACCCGGCGGAGCTGACCGCACGGCTGCACGAGGTCATGGCGGCCCGGCTGGCCGCCGTACAGGCCGCCTACCCGGACACCCCGCGGGGGGAGGACGACCGGTGGTGGCTGCCCGCGCACCTCGGGGGCAGCGCGCCCACCCCCGAGCAGGCCGCCCGGCTGGACCGGGCCGGCTAGGCTCCTGCAGCGTGCCGGACCAGATCGCTGCCGCCGCCCTCGTGCTGGTCGCCCTCGTCGTCACCGGGGTCGCCGGGTACGTGGCCTACCGGCTGTTCCGGGGCGGGTCCTGACGTGCGGGACCGGCGATGATCGAGCTTCCCGCCGACCTGCACCCGCAGTGCGTGCCGCTGGCCTTCCTGCTGGGCACCTGGGTGGGCGTGGGCGTGGGCGGCTACCCGACCATCGAGTCGTTCCGCTTCGGCCAGGAGCTGTCGTTCACCGCGACGCCTGGCAAGCCGTTCCTCGCGCACGCCAGCCGGTCCTGGCTGCTGGACGAGGCCGGGCAGCGGGTCCGGCCCCTCGCCCAGGAGACCGGCTACTGGCGGCCCCAGCCGGACGGGTCGGTGGAGCTGCTGCTGGCCCACCCGACCGGGTTTGTGGAGGTGTGGCTGGGGCGGGTGGACGGCCCCCGGCTGGAGCTGCACACCGACCTGGTGGCCCGCACCGCCACCGCCAAGGAGGTCACCGCGGGCACCCGGCGCTACGGGCTGGTCGAGGGCGACCTGCTGTGGGCCTACGACATGGCCGCCCAGGGCCAGCCCCTGCAGCCGCACCTGTCCGCCCGGCTGGGAAGGGCCGGGGCGGCGCCGACCTAGACTCGGGCGGGTGGACGCCGGGCAGGTAGGCGAGGACTGGCGCACCGCGCTGCGGGCGCAGGGCTACCGGCTCACGCCAGCCCGGCAGCTGGTGCTGGAGGCGGTCGTCGCCCTGGGCCACGGCCGGCCCGAGGAGATCTGCGCGCAGGTGCGGCAGACCGCCGACGGGGTCAACATCTCCACCGTCTACCGGACCCTGGAGCTGCTGGAGGAGCTGGGCCTGGTCCGCCACCAGCACCTCGGGCACGGCGCCCCGACGTACTCCCCGACGACCGAACCGGACCACCTGCACCTGGTCTGCCGGTCCTGCGGGTCGGTCACCGAGACCGACGTCGCGGTGGCCGACGAGCTGGTGGCCCGGCTGGCCCGGGACCACGGCTTCCACACCGACGTGCAGCACTTCGCCGTCTACGGCAGCTGCCGGGGGTGTACGCCGGCCCCGGCAGCCCGAGGAGCGGCCCAGGGAGCGGCCCCGGGAGCGGCCCCGTGACCGGCGCGCCGAGCCTGCGCAGCCCGCTGCTGGACCGGCCCGGTGCGGTCGCGGCGGACCCGCCGGACGCCGGGGTCGCCGCCCACTACGGTGACCCGCTGCGTGAGCAGCGCCGGTTCGACCAGGCCCAGGGTGACCCGGGGGGCACCGGCTTCGTGGACCTGTCCCACCGGGGGG
The DNA here is from genome assembly GCA_049323135.1 of Actinomycetota bacterium. Lineage (GTDB taxonomy): Bacteria > Actinomycetota > Actinomycetes > JBMOMH01 > JBMOMH01 > JBMOMH01. The sequence goes on along the minus strand of JBMOMH010000025.1, from coordinate 7,579 downwards.
TGCTGCGGCTGACCGGGCCGGACCGGCTGGGGTGGTTGCACGCGCTGACCACCCAGCACCTGACCGACCTGGCCCCCGGGGTCGCCACCGAGACCCTCGTGCTGTCCCCACACGGGCACGTCGAGCACCACCTGCAGCTGGTCGACGACGGCACCGCCACCTGGTGCCACGTGGAGCCCGGCACCGCCCCGGCGCTGGTCGCCTTCCTGGACTCGATGCGCTTCCTGCTCCGGGTTGAGGTCGTCGACGTCACCGCCGACTGGGCGGTCCTCCGCGAGCCGCGCCCCGCTCCCCACCCGCAGTGGCCGGCGCGGGTCGACCCCACCGGCCGGGACGTGTTCGTGCCGCGGGGGGAGCTGGCCGGGTACGCCGCCCGGGCCGGGGAGCCGGCCGGGCTGTGGGCCTGGGAGGCCCTGCGGGTGGCCGCGCACCGGCCCCGGCTCGGCTTCGAGACCGACCACCGGACGATCCCGCACGAGGTCGGCTGGCTGGGCACCGCGGTGCACCTGGACAAGGGGTGCTACCGGGGCCAGGAGACCGTGGCCCGGGTGCACAACCTGGGCCGGCCCCCCCGGCGGCTGGCCTTCCTGCACCTCGACGGGTCCGTGGAGACGTTGCCGCCGCACGGCGCGCCGGTCGAGCTGGACGGCCGCGCGGTGGGCGTGGTGACCTCGTCGGCGCGCCACTACGAGCTCGGCCCGATCGCGCTGGCGCTGCTGCGCCGGAGCACGCCGACCGAGCCGGACCTGCTGGCCGGGGGGGTCGCCGCCGCCCAGGAGGCGCTGCCCGAACCGGCCCCCCCGGCGGCCCCGCGGCGGCCCCCGGTGCTGCCGCGGCTCACACCTCCAGGAGGAGGGTCACCGGGCCGTCGTTGACCAGCTCGACGGCCATGTGCGCGCCGAACCGGCCGGTGGCGACCGGGGCGCCGCGGGCCTGCAGCTCGGCGACCACGGCGTTCACGAGGGGTTCGGCCACCGGCGCGGGGGCCGCCGCGGACCAGCCGGGCCGGCGGCCCTTGCCGGTGTCGGCGTACAGGGTGAACTGGCTGACCACCAGCAGCGGCGCCCCGGTCTGCGCGGCCGACCGCTCCCCGGGGAGGATGCGCAGCTCGTGCACCTTGCGGGCCAGCTGACGGGCCTGCGCTGGGCCGTCGGTGTGGGTCACCCCGACGAGGACGACCAGGCCCGGGGCGTCCAGGCGGCCCACCTCGGCCCCGTCCACGGTCACCCGGGCCCGGCTGGCCCGCTGCACCACCGCGCGCATGCGCCCATCCTGCCGGCCGGCCCGTCCGGCCGGCGCGGACCGCCCGGTTCCGCCCGGCCGGGTGCGGTTCGGCCGGGCTGGCGTCAGGCCGGGCCGCGGCCGAAGAGCCGGCGGCGGCGCGGCAGCGGCGCGGCCTCGGGCACCGGGGTGGCGACCAGCCCGGCGTCGGCCAGGGCGACCAGCACCTCGGTAGCCTCGAACACGGTCAGCCCGCAGTCCACGGCCAGCTCGGCCAGCGGGGTCTGCCCGTCGACCCGGGACAGCAGGGCCAGCGCGTCCGGCGGCAGCGTCCCCGGCGCGGTGTCGTCCTCTCGGGTGCGGTGCGGCACCGTGCTCGGGTCGCCCACTCGGGCCACCAGGTCCCGCCACCGCTCCCGGCGCGCCCCCAGCGTCGCCAGCAGGTCGGCCACCGCCACCGGGGGCGCCACGTCGCAGCGGGTCCGCCGGCCCGGGTGGAACCGGGCGGTCTGCACCGGCCAGGCCAGCAGCTCGTGCAGGCCGTCGGTCAGCGCCTCGGTGACGAACGCCTCCACGACCCCGCGGTCGACGTGGCCCAGGTGGACCAGCAGCTCGCCCAACCGCCAGGCGGGCAGCTCGGCGCGCTGCACGCCGAGCGCGTCGGTGAGGGCGGCCGGCCCCAGCGCCCCGGAGGACAGCAGGCGCACGCCGAGCAGCGGCCGCCGGCCGGGCACCGTCACGGCGTACACCCGCCCGTCGCGGAGGAACACCTCCGCCTCGGTCCCGGAGGCCTGCCGCACGACCAGGCACCCGGTGGCCCCCTGCGCCGCGAGGTCCACCAGCGCCTGCTCGACGGGCCCTACGGTCGGCGCGCGTCCCTCTGCCACGGGGGGTGTATCGGCAGCCGACGGGTGGTGTTGAGCACTGCCGGCGGCGGGGGCTGGCGGCGTGACACCATGCGGGCATGGCGGCGAGGACGTTGCTGACCGTGGCGCCGACGGGTGCGGAGGTCGACAAGGCCGCCGTGCCCGCGCTGCCGGTCACCCTGACCGAGCTGGTCGACACGGCCCGGACCTGCGCCGCGGCGGGGGCGGCCGTCATCCACGTGCACGTGCGGGACGCCGCGGCCCGGCCGACCCTCGACCTCGGTCGGCTGGCCGAGACGGTCGCCGCCCTGCGGGAGGAGACCGACCTGGTGGTGCAGCTGTCCACCGGGGGGGCGGTGAGCGACGGCTACGCCGACCGGCTGCGGGTGCTGGACGCCGAACCGGACTCCTGCTCGCTGACGATGGGCACGGTCAACTTCGGCGACGAGGTGTTCCTCAACCCGTGGCCGTTCGTCGTCGAGCTCTACCGGCGGGCCCGGGAGCGGGAGGTGGTGCCCGAGTTCGAGCTGTTCGACCTGGGGCACGTCGCCGCGCTGCACCGGCTGCTCGACCAGGAGGGCCTCCCGTACGGCGGGGCCGTGCACTGCGACCTGGTGCTGGGCGTGCCCGGGGGGATGCCCGGTACGCCGGCCACGCTGGTCGCCGCGGTCGCCGCGCTGCCCGCGGCGGTCACCTCGTGGTCGGCGACGGGCATCGGGCGCAGCACCCTGCCGGTGGCCCTGACCGCCCTGGCCTGCGGCGGGCACCTGCGGGTTGGCATGGAGGACACCGTCACCTTCGCCCCGGGGCAGCGGGTCCGCGACAACGCGCAGCTGGTGGCCCGGGCCGCCGCGCTCGCCGAGCTGGCCCAGCGCCCGCCGATGCCGGTGGCCGAGGCGCGCGCGCTGCTGCGGGTGCGGGACCGGCGGCCGGGCCCGGCCCACCGTCAGGAACCCGTCGGCGGAGACGTCCGAGGAGCGTGATGAGCGAACCGATGCCCGGCGGCCACCGCCGGATCGACCGAGTCCTCGCCGAGGACTTCCGTGCCGACCTGGCCGCCTTGCCCCTGGCCGAGCTGCGGGAACGCCGCGCCGAGGCGCTGCAGGAGGAGACGGACCTGTCCTTCCAGCGGCGGCTGCTGCAGGGCCGGCTGGACATCGTCCGGGCCGAGCTGGCCCGGCGCAACCCCTCGGCAGCCGACCAGCGGGTGCTCGACCACCTCGCCGACGTGCTGGCCGAGGACCGTCCCGAGGCGGCCGCGCTCGGCCGGCACCTGATGGTGACGCCGTCCCGGGTGGACGAGCACCGCCGGGCCGCCGAGCAGCTGTTTGCCGACGTGGGGATCTCCGACGTGGAGGCCCGCTCCGCCGACGAGCTGGTGGCGGCGGCGGAGCGGCTGCTGGCCCACGAGCAGGCCCTCTCCCGGCTCCGCCGCCGGGTGCAGGCGGTGCTGGACGCCTGCGCCGCCGAGCTGGCCCGCCGCTACCGGGACGGCGAGGCGGACGTCGCGGACCTGCTCCCGCGGCGGTGAGTGCGCCGCTGTCCGTCGCCTGCGTCCGGTCCGGCCTGGTGGAGAGCCAGCATCGGGTACGGCTGGTGGTGGCCGACGCGCGGGGCGAGCCGGTGCTCGCCTGCGGGCCGGTCGACGAGCCGGTCTTCCCCCGGTCGGCCCTCAAGCCCCTGCAGGCGGCCGCGCTGGTCCGCCACGGGCTGCGGCTGGACGCTCCGCTGCTGGCGCTGGCCGCCGCCTCCCACTCCGGGGAGCCGTTCCACCTTGACGGGGTGCGCCGCATCCTGGCCGGGGCGGGGCTGAGCGAGGACGCGCTGCGCACCCCGGCGCAGCTCCCGCTGGGCGAGGCGGCGGCCCGGGCCTGGCTGGCGGCCGGGCGCGGCCCGGAGCCGGTGGCGATGAACTGCTCGGGCAAGCACGCGGCGATGCTGGCCGCCTGCGTGGCCAACGGCTGGCCGACCGAGGGCTTCCGGGACCCGGCCCACCCGGTGCAGCAGGCGGTGCGAGACACGGTCACGCGGTGCTGCGGGGAGCCCCCGGCCGCGGTCGGGGTGGACGGCTGCGGGGCCCCGGTGTTTGCGCTCACCCTGCGCGGGCTGGCCCGCGGCTTCGCCACCCTGGCTCGGGCGGCGCCGGGCTCTCCGGAGGGCCTGGTGGCTGCGGCGGTTCGTGCCTACCCGGAGTGGGCGTCGGGCACCGGCCGGGACCTGGCCCGGCTGGTCCGCGCCGTACCGGGCCTGCTGGCCAAGGAGGGGGCCGAGGGGGTGTACGCCGCCGCGCTGCCCGACGGTCGGGCCGTGGCGCTGAAGGTCGAGGACGGGGCGGACCGGGCCCGCCTGCCGGTGATGGTCGAGGCCCTGGTGCACTGCGGCGTACCCCGGGCGGACCTTGCCGGGCTGGTGCCGGTCCCGGTCCTCGGCGGGGGCCAGCCCGTGGGCGAGCTACGGGTCGCCCCCCTGGACGCCCCCGCGCCTCGGTACGACGATCAGGTTTCCTGATCGTCGTACTGCTTCCTGGGCGCTCGAGCACCCAGAAGGCGATACCACCGCCCGGGAAGTGATACGACCACCCGGTAGGTCAGGGCCGCGGTTGGCCGACAGGGGCCGGCCCGGAAGGCGCGAGGCGGGCGGCGAGGCGTACGACGCCTACCGGCCGGCGGTGCTTTCCCGCACCTGGAGGGTCACCTCCGCGCGCACCTCGCGTGGGGGGCCGGCGTCCCGGCTGCCGATGCGCGCCAGCAGGGCGTCGACGGCCTCGCGGGCGATCTGTGGCTTGTCGGGGGCGACCGTGGTCAAAGTGGGCGTGCTGAACCGGCCCTCCTCGATGTCGTCGAACCCGACCACAGCCACGTCGTCGGGCACCCGCAGGCCGCGTTCGAAGAGCACCCGCAGCGCACCCAGGGCGAGCAGGTCGTTGAAGCAGAACAGGGCGTCCGGGCGGGCCCCGCGGTCGAGCAGCTCCGCCACGGCCGCCGCACCCTCGGTACGGCGGAACGCCGGGACCGGGGCGACGAGCGCTGGGTCCGGCTCGATCCCCGCCGAGACCAGCGCCTCGCGGTACCCCTGTAGCCGCAGCCGGCCGGTTTGCCCGGTCTCGCCCGACTGCGCGCCGACGGCGGCCACTCGGCGCCGACCCAGGCCGAGCAGGTGCCCCGTGGCCAGCCGTGCCGCCGCGACGTTGTCGATGGCCACGTGGTCGGCGGGACCGGCGAAGACGCGTTCCCCGAGCAGCACTAGCGGCGTGGTGTCCGACCGCTGGGCCAGGTCGTCCCGGCCGAGCGCGAGCGGGCTGAGGATCAGCCCGTCAATGAGGTGCGGCCGGATGCCGCCGATGGCTAGCAGCTCCCGCTCCCGCAGCCCCTCGGTCTGGTCGATCAAGACGGTGCACGACCGTTCCTCCGCGGCCTTGATCACCCAGCTGGCCAGCTCGGCGAAGTAGGGCTCGTCCAGCCGGGGCAGGGCCAGCGCGAGGATGCCCGAGCGGCCGTTGCGCAGGCTGCGCGCGGACAGGTTGGGCCGGTAGTTCAGCTCCTCGATCGCGGCCTGGACCCGCGCCCTGGTCTCCTCGGTCACGTACGGGTAGCCGTGTACGACGTTGGACACGGTCTTCAGCGACACGCCGGCTCGGGCCGCCACGTCCTTCAGCCGCGCGCGCATCTCTCCTCCGGTCCGGCCGTCGCCAGCGTCACCGTACCGCGCCCAGCCGTCCGGCCGGCGCCCCGGCAGGAACCTGGGAGGGGGTCTTTACAACGTTGATTACAGCGCTGTATAACTCGGCCACCGAGCCCGTGACCGCCCCCGGAGAGGACCGCATTGCCGATGCGCGACGCCCGCCTGACCCTCGACCCGGCCTTCACCATCGGTCCGGTCGACCGGCGGCTCTTCGGCACCTTCGTCGAGCACATGTGGCTGGACCGGCTGGACCTCGTCGCCGGCCGGCCGGTGCTGCGCGGCCCGACGGATGCCCCGCAGCCGGTGCCCCGCCTCAGCTGACGGCCAGCTCGGCCAGCAGCCCTTCGACGCGGGCCCGGATCTCGTCTCGGATCCGGCGTACGGTCGGCAGGTCCTGGCCGGCCGGGTCGTCCAGGGGCCAGTCCAGGTAGCGGCGGCCGGGGAAGTACGGGCAGGCGTCGCCGCAGCCCATGGTCACCACGACGTCGCTGTCCTGCACGGCCGACGCGGTGAGCACCTTGGGGGCCTGCTCGGCCAGGTCGATGCCGACCTCCCGCATGGCGGCCACGACCATCGGGTTCACCTGGTCCGCCGGCTGGGTGCCCGCGGAGCGGACCTCGACCCGGTCCCCTCCGAGGGCGGTGAGGAACCCGGCCGCCATCTGGGAGCGCCCGGCGTTGTGTACGCAGACGAAGAGCACGCTGGGACGGTCGCTCATGCTTACCTCACGGCGCGGGGACGGGGGGACAGGCTCCCGCTCTCGGGCGCACGTAGCGGGGGTACGACGACCTCGCTGGCGGACCGCGCGGCGTCCGGGTAGAACGCCTGGATGGCGGCCAGCCCGACGACGAGCCCGACCAGCTGGGCCAGCACGAAGCCCGGCACGGAGGCCGGGGCGATCCCGGCGAAGGTGTCGGTCAGCGAGCGGGCGACGGTGACCGCCGGGTTGGCGAACGACGTCGAGCTGGTGAAGAAGTACGCCGCCCCGATGTAGCCGCCGACGGCCGCGGGGGCCGCGGTGGCCCGGCCCGACCGGGCGAGGGCGAACACCAGCAGCAGCAGCCCGGCGGTGGCCACGACCTCGGAGAGCAGCAGGCGCGGCGCGCCGCGCGTCGTACCGGACCAGGCCAGCAGTGCCCGGCCGAACAGCGCGTCGGCCAGCACGGTCCCGGCCGCCCCGCCCAGCACCTGGGCAGGCAGGTACGCGGCCAGCTCCCGGGGCCGCAGGCCAGCCCCGGCGCGCCGGCCCAGCCACCAGTCGGCCAGGGAGACCACCGGGTTGAGGTGGGCGCCGGAGACCGGTCCGAAGACGAGGATGAGCACCGCGAGGCCGGCGGTGGTGGCCAGCGCGTTCTCCAGTAGCTGCAGCCCGACGTCGCTGGGGGAGAGCGTCTGCGCGGCGATCCCCGACCCGACGACGACGGTGACGAGCAGTCCGGTGCCCACCGCCTCGGCGGCGGCCCGGCGGCCCAGCGGAGCCCGGTTCCCCGCCATGTCAGCAGGCCCGCCGGGGCCGGTCGGCGTGGCTGGCGGCGGCCAGCTGCGCCAGCCGGTCCGCGGCGGCGTCGAGCCCGCCGGGGCGCAGCCGGTAGTAGGTGAACCGCCCGCACGGCGCCGCCTCCACCAGGCCGGCCTCACGCAGGACCCGCAGGTGGTGGGAGACCAAGCTCTGCCCCATGCCTAGCTCGGCCTGCAGGTGGCAGGTGCACAGCTGCTCCTGGGCGAGCCGGGTGAGGATGGCCCAGCGCACGGGGTCGGCCAGCGCCGGCAGGGCGGCGGGTGGGTCGGCCAGCGCCGGCAGGGCGGCGGGC
>JBMOMH010000024.1:0-17243 GCA_049323135.1 Actinomycetota bacterium | reverse complement strand
TGCGGGGGGGTGGGGGGGTGGGGGTGGCCGATCCGGGCGGGATGGGTGATCATGGCGGTGATGTGTCCTCGACCGGCTGGTCGGGGTTCCCTCGATCCGAGGAGGTTCGCGTGGGCGAGACCCTCAAGAAGGGCAGCCGGGTGACCGGGGCCGAACGGGACCAGCTGGCCGGGGATCTGCGCCGCCGGTACGACGAGGGGGAGAGCATCCGGCGACTGGCCGAGTCCACCGGGCGCTCGTACGGGTTCGTGCACCGCATCCTCACCGAGTCCGGCGCCGTCCTGCGGGGTCGCGGCGGGGCCACCCGCGGGCGGAGCCGCAGCTGACCCCTCCCGGTGCGGGGAGCGTGGGCACCGTCGCCGGGGTCCGGCTCGACGTCGACGGACCCCGGGCCACGGTGACCCTGTGCGACCCGGGCCGCCGCAACGCGCAGACCCCCGAGACCTGGCGGCGGCTGGCCGCGATCGGCGCGGAGCTGCCCGCGACGGTGCGAGTGGTCGCCCTCCAAGCCGAGGGGCCTGCGTTCTCTGCCGGCCTGGACCGCACCCTGCTGCACGGCCCGGGCGGGGAGGGGGGCTTCCTCGCCGACCTGGTCGGGCTGCCCGACACGGCGCTGGACGCGCGCCTGGCCGGCTACCAGGAGGCCTTCACCTGGTGGTCCCGGCCCGGCCTGCTCTCCGTCGCCGCGGTGGCCGGGCCCGCGGTGGGCGCGGGCTGTCAGCTGGCCCTCGCCTGCGACCTGCGGCTGTGCGCCGACGACGCCCGCCTGGCGATCCGGGAGCCCGCGCTGGGGCTGGTGCCGGACCTGGGCGGGACCGGGGCCCTGGTCGCGGCGGTCGGCTACGCCCGCGCCCTGGAGATCTGCCTCACCGGGCGGTGGGTGGAGGCCGCGGAAGCCGTCCGGACCGGGCTGGCCCTCGCCGCCGTGCCCCGGGCCGAGCTGGCCGCCGCCACCGCGGACCTGGTCGCCGCGCTGCTGGCCCCCCCGGCGGCCGCCGCCGCGGCCACCGCCGAGCTGCTCCGCGGGGCCCGGCAGCGGACGCCGGCTCAGCAGTTGGCCGCGGAGCGGAACGCCCAGGCCCTGCTGCTGCGGGCGCTGGCGCACGACCGGTGAGGCCCCCGGAGCAGGGCGGGGCGCCGGCGTGGGAAGCCCACGGGCCGGTACGGCGTTGCCCCGCCATGGGCCCACCCGCCGTCCGTCCCCGGGGGCCGGCCCGGGGCGACCGGGACGAGGTGAGGTGACGCGCCGATGTCGATGATGGGGCCCGGCTGGATGGCCCTGCGGTCCTACAGCCGCGACGCCGAGGTGGCCCGTCGCCGGCTGGCCCCGGGCACGGTGCGCCGGATCGCCGGCTTCGCCGCCCCGTACCGCCGGGAGATCGCCGTCTTCCTGGCCCTGGTGGTCCTCGACGCCGCGACCGTCGTGGTGACCCCCCTGCTCTTCAAGGTCATCATCGACGACGGGGTGGTGCCCCGGCGGCCCGCGGTCATCGTGTGGGTCGCCCTTGCCGTCGCCGGGCTGGCCGTCCTCGACGCCGCGCTCACCCTCGCCCAGCGCTGGTTCAGTGCCCGGATCGGGGAGGGGCTCATCTACGACCTGCGCACCCGGGTGTTCGGGCACGTGCAGCAGATGCCGGTGGCCTTCTTCACCCGCGCGCAGACCGGGGCCCTGGTCAGCCGGCTCAACACCGACGTGATCGGCGCCCAGCAGGCGTTCACCTCGACCCTGTCCTCGGTGGTGTCCAACGCGGTGAGCCTGGTGCTGGTCGTGGTGACCATGCTGGTGCTCTCCTGGCAGGTCACCCTGGGGGCGCTGGCCCTGCTGCCAGTGTTCCTGCTGCCCGCCCGGTGGGTGGGCCGCCGGCTGCAGCAGCTGACCCGCGAGTCGATGCAGCTCAACGCCGAGCTGAGCTCGACGATGACCGAGCGCTTCAACGTCGCCGGTGCCCTGCTGGTCAAGCTGTTCGGCCGGCTGCCGGCGGAGCGCGCGGCGTTCGCCGAGCGCGCGGGCCGGGTCCGAGACGTCGGCGTGCTCTCCGCGATGTACGGGCGGGTGTTCTTCACCGCGCTGGGCCTCGTCGCCGCCCTCGCCACGGCGCTCACCTACGGGGTTGGGGGCCTGCTCGCCGTACAGGGAACCCTGCAGGTGGGCACCCTGGTCGCGCTGGCCGCGCTGCTGGGGCGCCTGTACGGACCGCTCACCGCCCTGTCCAACGTGCAGGTGGACGTGATGACCGCCCTGGTCAGCTTCGAGCGGGTCTTCGAGGTGCTCGACCTGCCCCCGATGGTGGACGATCGGCCCGGGGCGACGAAGCTGCCGGCGGACGCGAACACCGTCGAGTTCGACGGCGTGTCCTTCCGCTACCCGCGGGCCGAGGAGGTGTCCCTCGCCTCGCTGGAGGCGGTGGCCCGACCGGAGACGCCCGGAGGCCAGGAGGTCCTGCACGACGTCAGCTTCCGGGCCGGCCCGGGCGAGCTGGTCGCCCTGGTCGGCCCCTCCGGGGCCGGCAAGACGACGGTGACCGCCCTGGTCGCCCGGCTGTACGACACCACCGCGGGAACCGTACGGATCGGGGGGCACGACGTCCGGGAGGTCACCCAGGAGTCGCTGCACCGGGTGGTCGGCGTGGTGACCCAGGACGCGCACATGTTCCACGACACCATCCGGGCCAACCTCGCCTACGCCCGGCCGGAGGCCACCGAAGAGGAACTGGTCGACGCCTGCCGGGCCGCCCAGATCTGGGACCTGGTGAGCAGCCTGCCCGACGGCCTGGACACCGTCGTCGGGGACCGGGGCTACCGGCTCTCCGGCGGGGAGAAGCAGCGGCTGGCGCTGGCCCGGCTGCTGCTGAAGGCCCCTGCGGTGGTGGTGCTCGACGAGGCCACCGCGCACCTGGACTCCGAGTCCGAGCTGGCGGTGCAGCGGGCCCTGGAGACCGCGCTGGCCGGGCGCACCTCCCTGGTCATCGCCCACCGGCTGTCCACGGTGCGCGACGCCGACCTGATCCTCGTGCTCGACGGTGGTCGCGTCGTCGAACGGGGGCGACACGAGGATCTGCTGGCCGCTGGCGGGCTGTACGCCGAGCTGTACCGCACCCAGTTCCTGCGTCAGCGCTCCCCGGCCGGGGTGCCCACCGGCTGACCCCCTGGTGGCTGGCCCCCTGGCGGCTGGCCCCCTGGCGGCTGGCCCCCAGGGGACCCGCCCTCGGACATGGGGGCGCCGCCGTCGCCGGCGCGGGCCTGCTGCGGGTCGCGGCGGCGCTGCAGGGTGTACGCGGCGTTGACCAGCGCCACGTGGCTGTACGCCTGCGGGATGTTGCCGACCAGCCGCCCGTAGCGGACGTCGTACTCCTCGGCGAGCAGCCCTACGTCGTTGCGCAGGTCCAGCAGTCGCTCGAACAGCTCCTCGGCCTCGTCGTGCCGGCCCACCTGGCACAGCGAGTCGGCGTACCAGAAGCTGCAGGCCAGGAAGGCGCCCTCACCGCCGGGCAGGCCGTCGACCTCGCCCACCCCCGGGTACCGGCGCACCAGGCCGTCCTTGACCAGGTCCCGCTCCACCGCCTCGATCGTCCCGCGCACCCGCGGGTCCTCGGGCGGGAGGAAGCCGACCTGAGGGATGAGCAGCAGGGCCGCGTCCACGTCGGTGGACCCGTAGTACTGCACGAAGGTGTTGCGGTCCGGGTCGTAGCCACGGGTGCACACGTCCCGGTGGATGCGGTCCCGCACCTCCCGCCACCGTCGCACCGGGCCCTCCCGGCCGAAGTGCTCGACGGCCTTCACCGCCCGGTCCAAGCCCACCCAGGCCATCACCTTGGAGTGGGTGAAGTGGCGCCGGGGGCCGCGCACCTCCCAGATGCCCTCGTCGGGGGTGTCCCAGTTGGACTCCAGCCAGTCCAGCAGCGCCCGCTGCAGCCGCCAGGAGTGCGGGTCGCTGCCCACCCCGGCCCGCCGGGCCAGGTGCAGGCAGTCCAGCACCTCGCCGTACACGTCGAGCTGGAGCTGGCCCACCGCGTCGTTGCCCACGCGCACCGGCCGGGAGCCCTCGTAGCCGGCCAGCCACGGCAGCTCGAACTCCACCGCGCTGCGCTCGCCGGCCACGCCGTACAGCGTCTGCACCTGCTCAGGGGACCCGGCGATGGCGCGCAGCAGCCACTCCCGCCAGGCCCGAGCCTCGGCCAGGTACCCGCTGCGCAGCAGCGCCTCGAGGGTGAAGGTGGAGTCTCGCAGCCAGCAGAACCGGTAGTCCCAGTTGCGTACCCCGCCGAGGTCCTCGGGCAGGGAGGTTGTCGCGGCGGCGACGATGCCCCCCGTCGGGGCGTAGGTGAGGGCCTTGAGGGTGAGCAGGGACCGCATCACCGCGTCACGCCACCGCCCCTGGTAGGTGCAGTGCCCGACCCACTCCCGCCAGAAGGCCCGGGTGTCGGCCAGCGCCCGATACGGGTCGGCCGGGGTGGGCGGCGGCTGGTAGGAGAGTGACCAGGTGAGCACGAAGGGCACCCGCTCGCCGGGCCGGACGGTGAGGTCGGCGTACGTCGTCAGCTCCCGCCCGTACGTCGACGCCGGCGTGGCCAGCGCCACCGCGTCCGGCCCGGCGATGCCCACCAGGTGGCCGTCAGACCGCTGCACCCAAGGCACGGAGCGGCCGTAGTCGAAACGCAGCCGCAGCTCACTGCGCACCGGCACCGCGCCAGACACGCCCTCCACGATGCGGACCAGGTCGGCGGCCTGATCTCGGGGGGGCATGAAGTCGAGGACCCGGATGGCGCCGTCGGGGGTGTCCCACTCGCTGACCAGGACCAGCGAGTCGGCCTCGTAGTGCCGGCGGGTCGCGGCGCCGCCGCCGCGGGGGGCCAGCCGCCAGAACCCGTTGTCGGCGGTGCCCAACAGCGCCGCGAAGCAGGCGGGGGAGTCGAACCGGGGCAGGCACAGCCAGTCGACCGACCCGTCCCGGCCGACCAGGGCGGCGGTCTGCATGTCGCCCACCAGGGCGTAGTCCTCCAGCCGGCTGGCCACGGCGTCCCTCCTCGCGTGTCACGTTCGTCAGCCGGCCCGGCCGGGGTCGGCCAGGGCCCGGTCGAGGTCGGCGCGGGCCGCCGCGGTGCCGTCGCCGTGCAGCTCGCGGCGGGTCAACGCTACCCAGCCGCCGAGGGCGATCAGCCCGAAGGCGAACCACTGCACGGCGTAGGCCAGGTGCGGGCCCTCGGAGAGCTGGGGCGGGGCCAGTATCGCCGGCTGCGGTCCCGCGGGCGGCTGCTGGCCGGTGAGCTCGACGTAGCCGCCGTACGCCGGGTAGGGCCACCCGGCGACGATGCGGGGCACGTCGATGCGGGACCACTCCCCGGCCACCTCGGTGGGCCGGCCCCCGGCCTCGCCGCGGCGGACCCGCCCAGTCACCGTCACCACCCCGCTCGCCGGCGCGGGGATCCGGGGGCGGGCCCGCGCCGACCCGGTCGCCGGGACGAACCCCCGGTCGACCAGCAGCGCGGCCCCCGCGTCGGTGACCAGCGGGGTGAGCACCTCGAAGCCGACCCGCCCCCCCTCCGTGCGGTTGCGCACCAGCACCTCGCCGGCCGCGTCGTACCGGCCCCGCGCGGTCACGGTGCGCCACTCCGCGGCCGGCGCCGGGGCCCGGCCTGGGGCGAGGACCTCGCCCACCGGCACCGGGGCGGCGTGCACCCCGGCGGTGACCGCGGCGTTGAACGCCCGGCGCTGGTCGAGCCGGCGCAGCTGCCACAGGCCCAGCTCCACGCAGGCGGTGGCCACCAGGGCCACGGCGAGGGTCAGCCCCAGCCAGCGACGGGTGAACAGGCGGGTCACCCTGGTGACGGTAGCCCGTAGGCTGGGCGTCGAGGACCGCGAGGGCGGCCGGGCGGTTCGGTCGGTCCGGTCGGATGGGAGGTGCCGTGCTCATCGACGGGTTCGGGCGCGTCGCCACCGACCTGCGGGTGTCCCTCACCGACCGGTGCAACCTGCGCTGTACGTACTGCATGCCCCCCGAGGGGCTGCCCTGGCTGCCCGGCCCCGAGATGCTCACCGACGACGAGGTGGTGCGGCTGGTCACCGTCGCGGTGGGCGAGGGGGTCACCGAGGTGCGGTTCACCGGCGGGGAGCCGCTGCTGCGCCGCGGGCTGGTCGGCATCGTGGGCGCGGTGGCCGGGCTGCGGCCGCGGCCGCGGATCTCGCTGACCACGAACGGGATCGGGTTGGACCGGCTGGCCGGGCCGCTGCGGGCGGCCGGCCTGGACCGGGTCAACGTGTCCCTGGACACCCTCGACCGGGAGACCTTCGTCCGGCTGGCGCACCGGGACCGACTGGCCGACGTGCTGTCCGGCCTGGCCGCGGCCCGCGCCGCCGGGCTGGCCCCGGTCAAGGTCAACGCGGTGCTGGTCCGGGACGTCAACGACGCCGAGGCCCCCGACCTGCTGCGCTGGTGCCTGGCCGAAGGCTACGAGATGCGGTTCATCGAGCAGATGCCGCTGGACGCCCAGCACGGGTGGGACCGGGCCCGCATGGTGACCGCCGGGGAGATCCTCGAGCGGCTGGCGGCGGTGTTCCACCTGGAGCCGGAGGACGCCGCGGAGCGCGGCAGCGCCCCGGCGGAGCGCTGGGTGGTGGACGGCGGGCCGGGCCGGGTCGGCGTCATCGGTTCGGTAACCCGGCCGTTCTGCGCCGCCTGCGACCGGGTGCGGCTGACCGCCGACGGACAGGTCCGCAACTGCCTGTTCGCCCGGGAGGAGTCCGACCTGCGTGGCCCCCTGCGGGCTGGTGCGGACGACCGGACGCTGGCGGCCCTGCTGCGTCGCGCGGTGCGCGGCAAGCGCGCCGGACATGGCATCGACGACCCGACGTTCCTGCAGCCGGCCCGCCCCATGTCCGCCATCGGCGGCTGACCCCGCGGCGGACGACGATCAGGAAACCTGATCGTCGTACCGCTTCCTGGGCCGTTGAACACCCAGGAAGCGATACCGCCACCCAGGAAGTGCTACGACGACCCAGGAAGTGGCCGAGCGCGCCCAGCCAACGCGCAGGACGGGCCCCTGGCCTCACAGGGGAGACGCCGGGCGGCTACGGGGGGAGCCGCCCGGCGTCTGTCGACCCGTTCCGACGGGGGAACCGGAACGCGCCGATGGCGCAGTATGCCACTGGCCGGGCCGGATCAGGCAAGGCCTCGGCCAAGCCATGCGCAGGACGCTCTCAGCCGGCGGCGGACCCGTCGTCGCCGGGCCCCTCGGCCGGCCCGGCCCCCCCGCGTCCCGGGCCCAGTCCCCGCGGCGGTGCGGCCCCGGGCGGCGGGGTCGGCGGCAGGGTGACCACGCGTTCCCGCCCGGCGTTGGCGGCGACGACGGCCAGGTACGGCAGCACCAGCGCGCCCACCAGGAACACGACCCGCAGGGCCGGGACGGGGACCACCACGGCGAGGACGAAGCAGGCGGTGCGGATACCCATGGACACCAGGTACCGGGTCTGGCGCCCGCGGACGTCCTCGCTCAGGCCACGCCGTGCGCCGGTGATCCGGTACACCGGACCAGGGGTCCCGGAGGCTCGCCCCACGCGAACCACCGCCTCTCGACGTCCCCCGTCGGGTCCGCTCGCCGGTCGGCCCCGCTGCCGCCCACGGTATGCCACCGCCCCCGGACCGGCCAGCCTCCGGCCCCCGCCGGACCGGGCGGCCAGCGGGGATGCCGGGGTACGCCGCCGGCGGCGGCTGGGCGATGATGGCCGCCGGGCCGCCGTACGGGCGAGCCCTGAGCAAGGGCACCCGAGCAGGGAACCCAGGGCAGGGAGGCAGCGATGACAAACCGGACCTACCGGGTCAGCGAGATCGTGGGGACCAGCCCGGAGAGCGTGCAGCAGGCCATCCGCAACGGCGTCGCCCGGGCCGCCCAGACCCTGCGACACCTGGACTGGTTCGAGGTGACCGAGATCCGGGGCCACGTCGTCGAGGGGGAGATCGACCACTTCCAGGTGGGGATGAAGGTCGGGTTCCGGCTCGAGGACGCCTGAGCGTGTCCGCGTCCCACGCCGGGTGCCAGGGGGCGCCAGCGCTACTGCGCGGCGCTGACCGTGCTCATGTTGAAGTCCGGCACCCGCACCGGCGGCATCGCGGCCCGGGTGAAGAAGTCACTCCACTCCCGCGGCAACGTCGGCTCCGTCGCGCCAACCTCGCTGATCCGCCCCAGCAGCCCGACCGGGCTCTCGTTGAAGCGGAAATTGTTCACCGCCCCGACGACCTCCCCCTGCTCGATGAGGAACACCCCGTCCCGGGTAAGCCCGGTGAGCAGCAGGGTTTGCGGGTCGACCTCCCGGATGTACCACAGGCAGGTGACCAGCAGCCCCCGCTCAGTCCGGCCCACCAGGTCGGTGAGCGACCCGTCCGCGCCGGGCAGCTCGAGCAGCAGGTTGTCCACCGGGGGGGTGAGGGGTAGGCCGGTGAGCGCCGCGGAGAACCGGGTCTGCAGCAGCGCAGCCAGCCGGCCCCGGTCCAGCCAGGAGGTGGGGGAGAGCGGCAGCCCGTTGTCGAACACGCTCGCCGCCGAGGAGGAGGCCGCGGTCAGCACGTACGCCGGGCACTGCAGGCCGGGGGCCGCCGGGTCGCTGCGCAGGGTGAGCGGCAGGTGGGCGAGCCGCTCGCCGACCCGGGTGCCCCCGCCCGGGCGGCTGAACACGGTGCGCCCCTCGTGGGCGTCGCGGGCCGCCGCCGACCAGTACAGGTACACCATGAGGTCGGCCACCGCCGACGGCGGCAGCACCGTCTCGTACCTCCCGGCGGGTAGGTCGAGACGGCGCCGCGACCAAGCGAGCCGCTGCCGTACCTGCGCGTCGAGGGCGTCGACGGACACCTCGGACACGTCCCGGACGGCCACGCCGGCCCACGCCGAGGAGGCCCGCCCGTCGGCCTTACCGGTGAGCTCCACCTTGCCGGTGGGCTGGACGTGGCGCAGGCGCAGCCCTGTGGAGCTACCCAGGTAGGTGGTGCTGACGTCGTGGGCGGCGAAGCCGAACAGCTCGCGCTGCTCGGCCCGGGCCCGGTCGAAGGCGTCGCCCAGCCCGGCGGCCAGCCCGGCCAGGGCCGCCATGGACGTCTCCTCCGGACCCTGGGCCCACTGCGGGTCGGCGGGCCCAGTGACCAGCGGTGCGGCGTCCTCGGCCGGGCCAGCCTCCCGGGCCGCCGCCACCGCCTGGTCGACCAGCGCCAGCAGGCCGCTGCGGTCCGCGACGTTGCGGGTGACCACGCCGGCCGCGGCCCCTTCCCCGGTGTCGGGATCCCCGCCGAGGACGGCCACGACGGTGACGCTGCGGTGCCGGACCACACCGTTGGTCGTCAGCGTGTTGCCCGCCCAGCGCAGGTTCACGCTGCTGGACTCCTCGACGAGGACGACGCAGCCGTCCGCCCCCCCACGCCGCGCGTGCGCAAGGGCCTGCTCGACCGTGTCCTGCGGCCTCACGGGGCCCCCTCCTGGCTGGTGTTGAGGATGTTGACCTGGCTGAAAACGGCGGTGGGGCAGCCGTGGCTGACCGCCGCCACCTGCCCGGGCTGACCCTTCCCGCAGTTGAAGGCACCACCGAGGCGGTACGTCGCCGGCCCGCCCAGGGCGACGAGGGACCGCCAGAAGTCAGTGGTGGTCGCCTGGTAGGCGACGTCGCGCAGCTGGCCGGCCAGGCGTCCGCTAAGCACCCGGTAGAAGCGCTGCCCGGTGAACTGGAAGTTGTAGCGCTGCATGTCGATGGACCAGCTCTTGTCGCCGACGACGTAGACGCCATCCTCAACGCCGGCGAGCAGCTGCTCGGTGGACGGCCCACCCGCCGCCGGCTGCAGCGACACGTTGGGCATCCGCTGCAGGGGCATGTGCATCGGCGAGTCGGCGTACGCGCAGCCGTTGGACCGACCGAGCCCCTGTAGCGCGGCCATCCGGCGGTCCAGCTGATACCCGACGAGCGTGCCGTCCCGGACGATGTCCCACTGCTGCGCGACCACCCCCTCGTCGTCCCACCCGACGGTGGCCAGCCCGTGCGGCACGGTGCGGTCCCCGGTGACGTGCATCAGGGGCGAGCCGTAGTGCAGGCGGCCCAGCTGGTCCACGGTGGCGAAGGTGGTGCCCGCGTACGCCGCCTCGTAGCCCAGCGCCCGGTCCAGCTCGGTGGCGTGCCCCACCGACTCGTGGATGGTGAGCCACAGGTTGGAGGCGTCGACGACGAGGTCGTAGCGCCCCGGGGCCACCGAGGGGGCGCGCATCTTCTCCGCCAGCAGCCCGGGCAGCTCCGCCAGCTCCGCGTCCCAGTCCCAGCCGGTTCCCGTGCAGTACTCCCAGCCCCGCCCGGCCGGCGGGGCGAGGGTGCGCAGCGAGTCGAACCGGCCGCTGTCGGCATCCACGGCGTACGCCTCGAACACCGGATGCACCCGAACCCGCTGCTGCGTGGTCGACGTGCCGGCCAGGTCGGCGTAGAACTTGTTCTCCCGTACGGCGAGCAGCGCCGCCTCCACGTGCGCGACCCCCGGCTCGTCGAGCAGCCGGCGGCTGCGGTCAGCGAACAGGGCCACCATCTCCGCGGCGGGCACCTGGACCGGGTCCACGTCGTACGCCGAGACGTAGGTGACGCCGGCGTACGAGGGCTCGGGGGCCAGCTCGACCGGTTCGACGTTCATGGGCCGGCACACCCGGGCCACCTCGACCGCCTGCTCGGCCAAGGCGACCGCCGCCTCGGGGGTCAGGTCGACCCCCGCGGCGAAGCCCCAGGTGCCGTCGACGACGACCCGCACCGCCAGGCCGGTCTCCTCGCCGTCGTTGACGCCCTCGACCCGCCCGTCGCGCAGCCGCACCGCCCGGTCGGTGGTGCGCTCCACCCGCAGGTCCGCGTGCGTGGCGCCGAGGGCGGCGGCCCGGGTGAGCGCGGCGTCGGCGAGCCGGTGGTGCGGCAGGTCGAGGAACTGCGGGTCCACGGTGGCCGCCACGGCGCCTCCTCGGGGACTGGGGGACTGGGGGACTGGCTTGGGGTCTGGGTCGGGGTTGTCTGGTCAGCCAGCCGGGTCGAGGACGAGCTTGCCGGTGGTCCGGCGGGCCCGCAGGTCCTCGTGGGCGTGCCGGGCGTCGGCCAGGGGGTAGCGGGCCCCCACCAGCGGGCGCAGCGTGCCCCGGACGGCCAGGTCGAACAGCTCGCCCAGCGGGTCGGCGAACAGCTCGGGGCGGCCCAGGCAGTAGGCCAGCCAGAACCCCACCACGGCGTGCCCGCGGGCCATCAGCCGGGCCGGCTCGACCGGCCGGGGAGGCGTCCGGGAGGCCAGGCCGAAGGTGACCAGCCGGCCGAACGGGGCGAGCGCGGCGAGGCTGGCGTCGAAGGTCGACCCACCGACCATCTCCAGCACCACGTCGACGGGCCGGCCGTGGTTGGCGGCGAGCAGCGCCGCGGCCAGGTCCGGCGCGTCCGCGGGGACCGACGCGTCCGCGCCGAGCGCCTCGGCCAGCTCACGCTTACCTGGCGTGGACGCGGTGGCGAGCACCCGGCCGGCGCCCCACGCCCGGGCCAGCTGCACCGCGAGGCTGCCCACCCCGCCGGCCCCGGCGTGCACGACGACGGTCTCCCCGGGGGCCAGGTGGGCGCAGGTGCGCAGCAGGTGCCAGGCGGTGAGGCCCTGCAGGACCAGGGCCAGCGCCGTGCCGTCGTCGACCGACTCGGGCACCTCCCGGCTGTGCGCCGGCACGACCACGGCCTTCTCGGCGTACCCGCCGGAGGCGAGCAGCGCCACCACCCGGCGGCCGTCGCCGGTGCGGCCCACCACCTCCATCCCGGGGACGAGGGGCAGCCGTTGCGGGGCCAGGTAGGAGTTCTCCGCCTGGTGGGTGTCGGCGTAGTTGACCCCGGCGGCCAGCACGTCGACCAGCTCCTCGCCCTCGCCCGGCCGCGGGTCGGGCACGTCCCGCAGCCGCAGCACCTCGGGGCCGCCGAACTCGGTGATCTGGATGGCACGCACCCGGGCAGACTACGGGGCGGCGGCGACGGGACCGCTCGGCGTACCCACAGGTAGCCGGTAGCGTGCCACCGGCGACAGGCCGGGAACGGGCGCGAAGGCAGGGAGGTCAGGTGAGCCGGTGCGTGCTGGTCACGGGGGGCAGCCGGGGCATCGGACGGGCCGTGGCCGACGTCTTCCTCGCCGCCGGGGACCGGGTGGCGGTGACCTACCGCACCGGTGAGCCCCCCGCGGGCGGGTACGGCGTCCGCTGCGACGTCCGGGACCAGGCCGAGGTGGACGCGGCCTTCGCCGCCGTGGAGGAGGCGCTCGGCCCGGTCGAGGTGCTGGTGGCCAACGCCGGGGTGACCCGGGACACCCTGCTGCTGCGGATGTCCGACGAGGACTGGTCCACGGTGCTGGACACCAACCTGACCGGAGCCTTCCGGGTGGCCCGACGGGCCGCGCGGGGGATGCTGCGGGCCCGCCAGGGGCGGATCGTGCTCGTCTCCTCGGTGGTGGGGCTGACCGGGTCGGCCGGGCAGGCGAACTACGCGGCCAGCAAGGCCGGCCTGGTCGGCTTCGCCCGGTCCCTGGCCCGGGAGCTGGGCTCCCGGGGGATCACCGTCAACGTGGTGGCCCCCGGGTTCGTGGAGACCGACATGACCGCGGCGCTGCCCGCGCAGCGGCGCGAGGAGATCCTGGCCTCGGTCCCGCTGGGGCGGTACGCGACGGCGGAGGAGGTGGCCGGGGTGGTCCGCTTCCTCGCCGGCCCTGAGGCGGCGTACATCACCGGGGCGGTCCTCCCGGTGGACGGCGGCCTGGGGATGGGGCACTGACCAGTGGAAGGGCCAACGGGAGAGCCAACGGGAGGGCCAATGGGCGGGACCGGCGTGGGACTGCTGGCCGGCAAGCGGGTGCTCGTCACCGGGGTGCTCACTGAGGCGTCCATCGCCTTCCACGTGGCCCGGCTGGCGCAGGAGGAGGGCGCCCGGGTGGTGCTGTCCTCCTTCGGCCGGGTGCGGCGGCTCACCGAGCGCATCGCTGCCCGGCTGCCCACCACCCCGCCGATAGTCAACCTCGACGTCACCTCCCCGGAGGACCTCCAGGCGTTGCCGGACCGGCTGCGCGAGCACGTCGACGGGCTGGACGGGATCGTCCACTCGATCGGGTTCGCCCCGGACGCCGCGCTCGGCGGGAACTTCCTGCATACCGAGTGGCCGGACGTGGCCACCGCGCTGCACGTCTCGGCGTACTCGCTGAAGGCCCTGACCACCGCCTGCCTCCCGCTGGTCGGGCCCGGGGGCGGGGCGGTGGTGGGCCTGGACTTCGACGCCAGCGTGGCCTGGCCGAAGTACGACTGGATGGGGGTGGCCAAGGCGGCGTTCGAGGCGACCGCCCGCTACCTGGCGCGGGACCTGGGGGGGCGCGGCATCCGGGTCAACCTGGTCGCCGCCGGCCCGATCCAGACCATGGCTGCGAAGTCCATTCCCGGTTTCGAGGAGTTCGAGGCGGTGTGGGCTACCCGCGCCCCGTTGGGCTGGGACGTGGCCGACCCGGAACCGGCGGCACGGGCCTGCGTGGCCCTGCTGTCGGACTGGTTCCCCCGCACCACGGGAGAGATCGTGCACGTCGACGGCGGCGTGCACGCCATGGGCGCGTGAGGGCGCCCGCGAGCTCGAGTGAGGCCCATGAGGCCGAGCCACGCCGAGGGAGGCACCCGTGGCTGACCCGCCCACCCGACGGCTGGTGGTGCTTCGCCATGCGAAGGCCGAACAGCCGGGGACCCTGGACGACCACGAACGCGCGCTGACCGGCCGGGGCCGCCGGGACGCCCGGGCGGCGGGGGAGTGGCTCGCCGGCCACGGCCTGGTCCCCGAGCTGGTCGTCTGCTCCACCGCCCGCCGCGCCCGCGAGACCTGGGACGGCGTACAGGCCGGCCTGGGCGCGGTCCCCGAGGTGCGCTACGAACCCGGGCTGTACGCCGCCCCCCTGGAACGGCTGCTGCAGGTGCTGTGGACCGTGCCGGACACGGCGGTGCGCGTGCTGCTGGTCGGTCATAACCCGGGGGTGCACGAGCTGGTCCAGGAGCTGGCTGCGCCCACCCCGGTGGCGGAGTTCCCGACCGCCGCGCTGGCGGTGCTGGACGCCGACGTGCCCTGGTCGGCTCTGGCCGGCGGCGCGGCGCGGCTCGCCGACCTCGCCGTCCCCCGCGGCTGAGCCTGCGGACCTGCCACGGCGAACCGGGACCTGGCACGGCCCAGGACCCGTGCCACGGCCTCGGCGACCAGGTTTACCTGGTCATGCGGGGGTCGGAGGGGCCCGGGGGGAGACCCTCCGCGGCGTCGGCGGCCTCCACCTCCTCACGGCTGATGCCGAGCAGGTACAGCACCGCGTCCAGGTACGGCACGTTGACGGCGGCGTCGGCCGCCGCGCGCAGCACCGGCTTGGCGTTGAAGGCGACCCCCAGGCCGGCCCGGGTGACCATGTCCAGGTCGTTGGCCCCGTCGCCGACGGCCACGGTCTGCGCCAGCGGTACGCCGGCCAGCGCGGCGAAGCGTTCCAAGGCGCGCGCCTTCCCGGCCCGGTCGAGGACCTCCCCGACGACCCGGCCGGTGAGCCGCCCGTCGACCACCTCCAGGGTGTTGGCCGCCGCGTAGTCGACCCCGAGCTCGGCGGCCAGCCCGTCGGTGACCTGGATGAACCCCCCGCTGACGATGGCCAGCTGGTAGCCGAGCCGTTTGAGGGTGCGCACGAAGGTCCGGGCGCCGGGCGCCAGGCGCACCGCGCCGCGGACCTCCTCGAGGACGGCCGCATCCAGCCCGGCCAGCAGGCCCACCCGGGCCCGCAGCGATGCGGCGAAGTCCAGCTCACCGCGCATCGCCGCCTCGGTGACCCGGCGCACCTCGGCCGCGCACCCGGCGCGTTCGGCCAGCAGCTCGATGACCTCGTCCTGGATCAGCGTCGAGTCGACGTCGAGGACGACCAGCCGCTTGGCCCGCCGCTGCAGCCCGCCGGGCTGCACGGCGACGTCGACCCGGGCGGCGGCCGCCTCGGCGGCCAGGGCCTCGCGCAGCTGCTGCGGGTCGGCCCCGGACACCTCCAGCTCGATGCAGGTGACCGGGTAGCGGGCCAGGCGCACGATCCGGTCGATGTTCGCGCCGCAGCCGGCGAGGCAGCCAGCGACCCCCGCCACCGCGTCGGGCCGCAGCGGGGAACCGAGCACGGTCACCAGCAGGGTGCCCCGGCGCCGCCCCTCGTCCCCGTGCCCGGCGCTGACCTCCGCCTCCAGGCCGAGCGCGCCCGCGGTCTCCTCGACGGTGCGGCGCAGCGCGGCCTCCCCGGCGGGTCCCCCGGCCGCGCCCCCCGGGGCGACGCCCAGCAGCACCCCCAGCACCAGGCGACCTCGGATGACGACCTGTTCGACGTCGACGACCTCGACGTCGAACCCCTGCAGGGCGGCGAACAGGGCGGCGGTGACCCCAGGACGGTCCCGGCCGACCAGGGTGACGAGCAGGGTCCGCGGTGGCATGGCGAGCGTCACGCTACCGGCCGGGTCCGCGCCGGTAGCGGTCACACCAGCGCGTTGACGGCGGCGACCTGCGCCCGCCGGCTCGCCCGCTCCAGCGGCTGCAGCGCGCTGGCCCGTGCCGCCATCTCGGTGCCGGTGACCGCGGCGCCCTCCGTGCGGGCGGCGAGCGCGGCGATCGCGGCGACCCGGCGGGACAGGGCGAGCACCCGGCGGGCCGCGGGGGGGTAGCCGGCGGGCAGCGGGTCGTCCAGGCCGCTGGGCCGGCGCAGCACCGCCACCGCGGCCGCTGCCTCGGGCTCCCAGCGGGCCACGTCGAGCCGGTGCAGCTCGTCGGCGACCGTCCGTACCGCCTGGGCCAGCTCCTGCTCCGCCTCCGGCAGGGAGGGCAGGTCCCCGGGCCGGTAGGGGCGGACCGGCCAGACCTGCCAGGTGACGGTGACCGTCTGGTCCCCGGGGGGTCCGTGCCGGCCGACCAGCGGCACCAGGGCCAGCGGCGGGCCCCCGACGGTGAGCACGGCCTCGGCGGCGTCCAGCGCGGCCTGGTTGAACTCCAGCGGCCCGGGCAGGCCGAGCGGGTCCCCGGGGGCGGGCAGCACCAGCAGCAGGGCGCTGGCCCCGCCGGCGCGCAGCCGGCCCAGCGCCACCGGCAGCGAGGTGGGCCCGGGTTCCGTGGGCAGCCCGGTGACCTGGTGCGGCTCGTCACCGACCCAGACGCGTACGGCGGCCTCGTCGGGGCTGGCCCGCCCGCCCAGGCACGCACCGCCCCAGGCGGCGAGGCGCACCGAGGGTCGCAGATCAAGCATGCCGACAGCGTAGGCGCGGGGGCGTGCCGTAGGTTCGACCACCATGAGCGAGGTGCTCGACCTGGCCGGGGTGAGCGTCGTACGGGACGGCACCCCGGTGCTGGACCAGGTCGACTGGACGGTCCGGGAGGGCGAGCGGTGGGTGGTGCTCGGCCCCAACGGCGCCGGCAAGACCACCCTGCTGCAGCTGGCCGCGACCACCCTGTTCCCCACCCGGGGCACCGTGCGCGTGCTCGGGGAGCGGCTCGGCGCGGTGGACGTCTTCGAGCTGCGCCCACGGATCGGGCTGTCCAGCGCGGCGCTGGCCGACCGGATCCCGTCCGGCGAGCGGGTCCTCGACGTGGTGGTCACCGCGTCGTACGCGGTGATGGGCCGGTTCCGGGAGCGCTATGAGGCCTTCGACGAGGCGCGGGCCCGGCGGCTGCTCGCCCGGTTCGGCGTCGGGCGGCTGGCCGACCGCCGGTTCGGCACCCTGTCGGAGGGGGAGCGCAAGCGGGTGCAGCTGTGTCGAGCGCTGATGCCCGATCCGGAGCTGCTGCTGCTGGACGAGCCGGCCGCGGGCCTGGACCTGGGCGGACGGGAGGACCTGGTCCGCCGGCTCGGGGGGCTGGCTGCTGACCCGGCGGCCCCGGTTCTGGTGCTGGTCACCCACCACGTCGAGGAGATCCCCCCCGGGTTCACCCACGCGCTGCTGCTGCGGCGCGGCCGGGTGGTCAGCGCCGGCCCGGTGGCCGCGGCGCTGTCCGCGGCCACCCTGTCGGAGACCTTCGCGCTGCCGCTGCGGCTGCACCACGACGGCGCCCGGTGGTCGGCCCGCGCGGACGCCCTGCCGAGGTCCCCCCAGGTGGCGCGCGCCGGACCTACCATCGAACGGTGAGCCTCTGGGTGTGGTGGGTGGTGGGGGCGGTGGTGCTCGGCATCATCGAGGTCGCCACCCTCGACCTGGTGTTCCTCATGCTCGCCG
>JBMOMH010000023.1:0-1535 GCA_049323135.1 Actinomycetota bacterium | reverse complement strand
GGGCCCCGGCACGGGCCCCGAACCGGGCCGCAGTCCGGGCTGGGGTCCCGACGGGTTGCACCGTCGCCGGCGCCGGGGCACCGGCGCGGTCCCGGCTCGCGGCCGCGACGGCCGCGTCCCACCGCGCGGCCACCGCCGGCGGCAGCGCGGGCCGGTCGGCGGCGAGGGTCGCCGACACCGCCACCAGGGCGGCGCGTCGGTCCGCGCAGCGGGCGCAGCCGGCCAGGTGGGCGGCCAGCTCCGCGGCCCGCGCGGGGGGCAGCAGCCCCTCGGCGAGGTCGGCGAGCTCCACCAGGGTGCCGTGCCGGCTCGGGGACCGGTCCGCGCCGGGAGGCTCGGGCGGGACGGGGCTCACGGCGGGTTCGCGCCTCCCTCCGGAGTCGGCGTGGTCGGCGAGGATGGGACGTCAGGGGCCGGCGGGGATGGGACGTCAGGCGCCGGCGGGTGGTTCCGCAGGTGCCCCAGCAGCGGGGCCAGCCGGGCACGGCCCCGCGCGCAGCGGCTCTTCACGGTGCCGACCGGGCAGCCCAGGACCTGGGCCGCCTCCTCGACCGGCAGGCCGGCCATGTCGACCAGCACCAGGGCCGCCCGCTGCTCCACCGGCAGCGCCGCCAGTGCCGCGGCCACGTCGAGGGCGGTCTCCCGGGCCGCCACCGGGTCGGCCGGGTCGGCCAGCGCGGCCCGGTGCGGTGACTCGGCGTCGGGCAGGGGGTCGGTCGGGCGCCGCCGCCGCACCCGGTCCAGGCAGGCGTTGACGACGATCCGGTGCAGCCAGGTGGTCACCGCCGACTCGCCCCGGAACGCCGCCGCGCCCCGCAGCGCGGCGAGCAGCCCGTCCTGCACCGCGTCGGCGGCTTCCTCCGGGTCGCCCAGGGTGCGCAGCGCCACCGCCCACAGCCGCTGCCGGTGGCGATGGACCAGCGCCCCGAACGCCTCGGCCTCGCCCGCGACGTGCCGGGCGAGCAGCTCGGCGTCGGGGAGGTCGGCGTACGGCGCGGCCACGAGGCGCAGCGTACGGCGGGCGCCGGCGGCGGTCAGCCGAGCACGCGCACCTCGGCGATCCCGCCGCGGAAGAAGGTGCCGTCGGCCGGCAGCCGGGTCAGCCACAGCAGCAGGTAGCGGGCCGTCACCGGCTGCGCGGGGCGGAGCTGGGCCTGGGTGCCCGCCCCGGTGACCGTGGCCGCCACGGCGAAGTCGTCGGCGCTGGCCCCGCCGCTGTCCGCGGTGCGCAGCTGCAGGTCCGTGCCCTGCCCGACCAGCGTGACGTCGACCTGCCGGACCCGCTGCGGGGAGCCCAGGTCGAGCAGCAGCCCGACCCCCTTCTTCAGGCCGCCCAGGTCGGGGCGCCCGTAGTACTGCTGGGTGAGCCAGGCCGTCGCCGGGTCCCCGTCCACGGCCTTCCCCACGTCCCGTGGGTTCTCCTGGCCGTCCCCGGGCGGCGGGTCGAAGTCCTGCACCGAGCGGACGGGGAGCACGGTGGGGGTCGCCGCCGGCGACGTCGGGGCGGCGCTGGGCCCCCCGGGGCCCGGCCGTCC
>JBMOMH010000022.1:0-17498 GCA_049323135.1 Actinomycetota bacterium | reverse complement strand
CCGCCGACCAGCCGCCCGCCCCCAAGCAGGTGCCGGCCGGCCACCCCGGTGACGGCCAGCAGGCCGGCCGCCAGCAGCACGCCGGGGTGGCGCAGCACCCGGGCCGCCAGCCCAGGGCCGGCGTCGAGGTCCTCAACCTCCTCCGCGGTCGGCCCGGTGTCCAGCGCGTGCCGGCCCCCGGTCTCGGTGGTCGCCGGCCCGGCGGTCACCGCGCCGGCCAGCGCCTCCAGGGCCAACCGCAGCCCCACGCCCGGCGGGGCGAGCAGCCGCCGGACCGCCGCCGGGGGCAGCACCCGGGTCCGACGCCGCGCCCGGCGCGCCGCGGCCAGCCGCAGGGGGTGGGCGCAGATCCAGGCCCCGGCGCGCACCTCGTCCCAGGCCAGTCCGGGCAGCTTGCCGACCAGGTAGCCCAGGGCCCGGACCACGGTGGCCAACAGCAGTCGCCCGGCGACCCACGGCAGCCGGCGACCGGGGGCGTGCGCGAGCAGCAGGTAGAGGGCGTGCCGCCGGTCCACCAGGTGCGGCCGGTCGGGTACGGCGGCCAGCCGGCGGCGCTCCTGGGCGGCCGCCTCCGCGTGGTACAGCACGGCGTCGGTGACGCAGACCACCCGATGCCCGGCCAGGTTCGCCCGCCAGCCGAAGTCGACGTCGTCGCGGAACAGCGGCAGCCACGGGTCCAGCCCGCCCAGCTCGTCCCACACGTCGCGGCGGACCAGCATGCCGGCCGTGCTCACCGCGAGCACGTCGTGTACGCCGTCCCGCTGTCCCTGGTCACGTTCCCGCCGCTCCAGCCCGGTCTCCCGCCGCCCCGAGGCGGCGACGGTGACGCCGACCTCCAGCAGCTGACCCCGGTCGTACCAGCCGCGCAGCTTGGGGCCGAGCACGGCCGCCGAGGGCATGGCCTCGGCTGCCTCGAGCAGGCGCAGCAGCGCGTCGGGGGCGGGGGCGGAGTCGTCGTGCAGCAGCCACAGCCACTCCGCCACGTGGGCCGGCGGCGGAACCGCGGCGGGCACGGTGGCCGCGGCGGGCACGGTGGCCGCGGCGGCGGCGACCGCGGCCCCGAACCCGACGTGGCGGGACAGCTCGACCAGACGGGAGGGCTGCGGCCGGCCGGCGAGCAGCTGCCCCGTCCGATCGGTGCTGCCGGTGTCCACCACCACCAGCTCATCCGGGGGACGCTGCTGGCTAGCCAGCCCGGCGAGGACCTCCGGCAGCCAGCGGGCACCGTCGTGGGTGACCAGGACCGCGACCACCCGGTGCCGGGCCAGCGGCGCGCCGTTGGGGTCGGCGGCCTGGGCCGCGGCCGGATCGGCGGCCGGATCGGCGGCATGGCGTCGCCGGCGGGCCGGCCGGGCGGCGACCGGCGCGTCGGGCAGGGACATCAGCGGCGGCGAACCTCGCGGTGGGGCGACCGGACCGGCCCCACCCTACGCGAGGTGCGCGGACCGGTGGGGCGGCCGCGCGGGCGGGCGGCGCGGTCAGCGGCTAGACGGCGCGCCGGCGCAGCCGCCGGCGCTCCCGCTCGGACAGCCCGCCCCAGATGCCGAAGCGCTCGTCGTGGGTCAGCGCGTACTCCAAGCACTCCGCCCGGACCTCGCAGGACAGGCAGACCCGCTTCGCCTCCCGGGTCGACCCGCCCTTCTCCGGGAAGAAGGCCTCCGGGTCGGTCTGCGCGCACAGGGCACGCTCCTGCCAGGACAGCTCCTCCGTGGCGCCGTCGAGCAGCGGGTACAGCTCGCTCACAGCACGCCTCCTCGACCCCTCGGCCCCTGTGCCGTCCAGCCGGGCCCTCGCGGGCTCCCCAGTACGGAGAACGACATGGGTGAAATTACACGCGCGTCAATCCCGCCGCGTCAAGCGGAACGCTGGTATTGCCCGCCGCCCCACACCGGCGGCCGACCCGGCACCAGCGGTGGAGGGCGCGGGCACCAGGATGCGGCCATGCGCATCGTGGCCCTGGCCGGCGGCGTGGGCGCCGCCCGCTTCCTGCGCGGCCTGCAGTGGGCCGCACCCGAGGCGGAGATCACCGTCGTAGGGAACACCGCCGACGACATCACCCTGTTCGGGCTGCGGGTCTGCCCGGACCTGGACACCGTCATGTACACCCTCGGCGGGGGGATCGACGAGACCCAGGGCTGGGGGCGGGCCGGGGAGACCCACGCCGTCCAGGAGGAGCTGGCGGCGTACGGCGCCACCCCGCAGTGGTTCTCCCTCGGCGACCGGGACCTGGCCACCCATCTGCTGCGCACCCAGATGCTCGACGCCGGCTACCCGCTGTCCGCGGTCACCGAGGCGCTGTGCGCCCGCTGGCGGCCCGGCGTACGGCTGCTGCCGATGAGCGACCAGCGGGTCGAGACCCACGTCGTCATCGCGGACCCGGAGTCCCCGGGGGGCCAGCGGGCGGTGCACTTCCAGGAGTACTGGGTCCGCTGGCACGCCGAGCCGGAGGCCCGGGCGGTGGTGCCGGTGGGCGCCGAGCAGGCCCGGCCCGCCCCCGGGGTCCTCGAGGCCGTCGCGGCCGCCGAGGTGGTGCTGCTGCCCCCGTCGAACCCGGTGGTGAGCATCGGCACGATCCTCGCGGTGCCCGGCCTGCGGGATGCCCTGGTGGCCGCCGCGGCCCCCGTGGTGGGCCTGTCCCCCATCGTGGGCGGGGCACCGGTGCGGGGGATGGCGGACAAGGTGCTCGCCGCGGTGGGGGTGGCCACCACGGCCGCCGCCGTCGCCCGGCACTACGGCTCCGAGCTGCTCGACGGGTGGCTGGTGGACACCACGGACGCGGCCTGCGTGCCCGAGGTCAGCGACCTGGGGATCGGCTGCCGGGCGGTACCCCTGCTCATGACCGACCGGGCGGCCGCGGCCGGCATGGCCCGCGCGGCCCTCGACCTGGCGGCGGACCTCCGCGCCGCACGCAGCCCGCGGTGAGCTCCCCCACCGACCCGCCCGCGCCCTCCGAGGTCACCGTGCACCCGGTGCCCGGCCTGCCGGAGGTCACCTCGGGCAGCGACCTGGCCGCCCTGCTCGCCGCGGCCTGCCCCGACCTGGCCGACGGCGACGTGCTGGTGGTCACCAGCAAGGTGGTGAGCAAGGCCGAGGGCCGCCTGGTCCCCGGTACCGACCGGGCGGCCACGGTCGCTGAGGAGGCGGTACGGGTGGTGGCCCGACGGGGGCACACCAGCATCGTGGCGACCCGGCACGGGTTCGTGCTGGCCGCCGCGGGCGTGGACGCCAGCAACGTGCCCCCGGGACAGCTGGCGCTGCTCCCCGTCGACCCGGACGCGTCCGCGCGGCAGCTGCGGGCCGGCCTGCAGGCCCGGCGCGGGGTGAACGTGGCGGTACTGGTGTCCGACACCTTCGGCCGGCCCTGGCGGGAGGGGCTCACCGACCAGGCCGTCGGCGCGGCCGGGCTGGCGCCCCTGGTCGACCTGCGGGGACGTCGGGACCCGGCCGGCGCCGAGCTGACGGCCACGGTGACCGCGGTCGCCGACGAGCTGGCCGCGGCCGCGGACCTGGTGAAGGGCAAGCTGGCCCGGGTCCCGGCGGCGGTGCTGCGCGGCCTGCCCGGCCTGGTGCTGCCCGCCGGCCAGGACGGCCCGGGCGCCGCCGCGCTGGTCCGCCCCGCCGCCCAGGACCTGTTCCGCTACGGCCCGCACGAGCTGCTGCTGGCCCGCCGGACGGTCCGGGAGTTCGCCCCGGGGCCGGTCGACCCGCAGGCGCTGCATCGGGCGGTGGCCGCCGCGGCGGCCGCACCGGCGCCGCACCACACCCGGCCCTGGCGGTTCGTCACCGTTGAGTCCGCGGCGACCCGGGCCCGGCTGCTCGACGCGATGCAGGCCGCCTGGGAGGCCGACCTGCGCCGCGACGGGTACTCGCCGGAGCGGGTGGCCCGGCGGGTACGGCGGGGCGCGGTGCTGCGCGCCGCCCCCGCCCTGGTGCTGCCCTTCCTGGTCACCGCCGGCGCGCACCCCTACCCGGACGGCCGGCGCGCCCGGGCCGAGCGGGAGATGTTCCTGGTGGCCGGCGGGGCCGGCGTACAGAACCTGCTGCTCGCGCTGACCGCCGAGGGGCTCGGCTCGGCCTGGGTCTCCTCGACCCTGTTCTGTCCCGAGGTGGTCCGCCGGGAGCTGGACCTGCCTACCAACTGGGACCCGCTGGGCGCGGTGGCGGTGGGCCGGCCGGTGGCGCCGCCCCCACCCCGGCCCGAGCCGGACCCCGAGCCCCTGCTGCTGCGCCGCTGAGCCCCGCCGCTGAGCCCCGCCGCTACCCGCCGCTGAACCCCCGCCACGGGCGCCCGGGGGGCCCGCGGCGTCACCGGGGCAGGTGCCGGCGTCGCGGCCGACCCGGCCCGTACGCCGGGGGCCGCAGCCCGGAGAGCTCGACCAGCCGGACCACCCGATAGCGGTGCCCGCGCCACGGCTCCAGCAGCTCGAGCAGGGTCGCGTCGTCGGCCCGGGGCCGGCCGGCCAGCGCCCAGGCCACCAGGGACGGGACGTGGGCGTCCCCCACCGAGACCGCGTCCGGGTCGCCGTGCGCCCGCTGGCGCACCTCCGCCGCCGTCCACGGCCCCACCCCGGGCAGCGCCTGCAGCCGGGTGCCGGCCTCGGCGTGCGGCAACGCCAGGGTGGCCTCCAGCCGGCCGGCCCGGCGGGCCGCGTCGGTGACCGTCCGGGCCCGCACCTCGGCCACCCCGGCCCGCCGCCAGTCCCAGGACGGGATGGCCGCCCAGTCCGCCGGTGCCGGCACCACCCGCATCCCCTCGGGGGCCGGGCCGGGGGCGGGGCCGCCGTACCGGGCCAGCAGCCACCGCCAGGCCCGCCGGGCTTCGGCGGTGAGCACCTGCTGCTC
Source organism: Actinomycetota bacterium (assembly GCA_049323135.1). Taxonomy (GTDB): domain Bacteria; phylum Actinomycetota; class Actinomycetes; order JBMOMH01; family JBMOMH01; genus JBMOMH01. Next base: position 12,656 of record JBMOMH010000022.1, on the reverse strand, counting down.
GAGCACCGCGGGCACCATGGCCTCGAGGACCAGCCCGGTCCGGGGCACCCGCCACCCGGGGTGGGCCGCGGCCACCCGGGCCAGCAGCGGGTGGCGGGGAACGAAACCGGCCGGGTCGTCGTCGGAACCCAGCAGGCGGGGCACCGTGTCGAGCAGCCAGCCGGCACCGGGCCCCCAGGCCGTCGCGGTGACCTCGCCGGCGGGCGGGGACCCGGCCAGGCGCAGCGTCCCCGGCCCGTCCGGGGTCAGTGCGGTGCGCCACCACCGCCCGGCCGGGTCGCAGCGGGTCGTCGGGTCGCTGCGGCCCCGCTGCAGCGGGAGCAGCGTCGCCGCCAGGTCCACGGGACGACCCGGCCGCCACACGCGCAGCTCCCCGGTCACCGCTGCAGTGTGCCGGCCGGCGGCTCGGGGGCCAGCGGGCCCCTAGACTCGACCCACCGCAGCACACCCGCGCGAACGGAAGGCGAACGTGGCGAACAAGCGCAGCCAGCGGGAGACGGCCCGGGACCGCAAGGCCCGGGTGGCCGAGATGCGCCAGCAGCAGCGCGCCGCGGAGCGGCGCAAGACCTTCTTGGTCATCGGCCTGGCCGTGGTCCTCGGGCTCGGCCTGGTCGCGGCCGCCGCCGTACCGCTGGTCCTGCGGGCGCGCAACAAGCCGGCCAACCAGCCGCTGTCGGCGTTCGGCGTGCCCGCCGCCCAGGCCTCCTGCGGCCCGGCGACCACCGACCCCGCGACCGGCGGCAACGACCACCAGCCGGCCGGCACGAAGATCGCGTTCGCCCAGATCCCGCCCTCCTCCGGGCCGCACTACCCGAGCCCGGCGCTGGGCAAGACGTTCTACACCGCGGCGGACCGGCCCCCGGCGGCCCAGCTGGTGCACAACCTGGAGCACGGCTACACCGTGCTCTGGTACGACGACACGATCACCGGGGCGACCCTGACCCAGGTCCAGAGCCTGGCCAGCAAGCTGGCCGCCCAGACCGGCGGCAAGTTCATCGCCACCGCCTGGAACAATGCCGACGGGGCCTTCCCGGCCGGCACGCACGTCGCCGTGTCCCACTGGGGCAAGACGGCCGGGCACCGGCTGCTGTGCGGCCAGCTGTCCGGCGAGGCGGTGGGCGCCTTCGTCACCCAGTTCCCGACCAGCGACTCCCCCGAGCCCAACGGGGCCTGACCCGCCCCCGGGCGGCCCGGCCACCGGGCTCCCCCGTCGAGAAGGAGATGCCCCGTGCCCCGCGCCCTCATCACCGGGATCACCGGCCAGGACGGCCTCTACCTGGCCGAGCTCCTCGCGGCCAAGGGCTACGAGGTCTTCGGCCTGGTCCGCGGGCAGAGCAACCCGAAGGTGCAGGTGGTCGAGCGGATCGTGCCCGCCGTCGAGCTGATCGAGGGTGATCTGACCGACCTGCCGAGCCTGATCGGGGCGATGGAGGTGGCCCAGCCGGACGAGGTGTACAACCTGGGCGCGATCAGCTTCGTCGGGCTGTCCTGGAAGCAGGCCGAGCTCACCGGGGAGATCACCGGGATGGGTGTGCTGCGGATGCTGGAGGCGATCCGCATCCACACCCAGAACGACATGAGCAAGGTGCGCTTCTACCAGGCCTCCAGCTCGGAGATGTTCGGCAAGGTCCGCGAGGTGCCGCAGCGGGAGACCACCGCGTTCCACCCCCGATCGCCGTACGGCGTGGCGAAGACCTTCGGCCACTACATGACCGTCAACTACCGGGAGTCCTACGGCGCGTTCGCCTGCTCCGGGATCCTGTTCAACCACGAGAGCCCGCGCCGGGGGCACGAGTTCGTCACCCGCAAGGTCACCCGCGCGGTGGCCCGGATCGCGCTGGGCCTGCAGCAGACGGTGAGCCTGGGCAACCTCGACGCGCGGCGGGACTGGGGGTTCGCCGGGGACTACGTGGACGCCATGTGGCGGATGCTGCAGCAGGACGTGCCCGACGACTACGTCATCGCTACCGGGGAGACCCACTCGATCCGCGAGCTGCTCGACGTCGCCTTCCGGCACGTCGGCATCGACGACTGGAGCGGACACGTCGAGCAGGACCCGCGGTTCTTCCGGCCGGCGGAGGTCGACCTGCTCATCGGCGACGCCAGCAAGGCCCGCGACGCGCTGGGCTGGGCGCCGACCGTCTCCTTCCCCGAGCTGATCCGGATGATGGTCGACGCCGACCTCGAGCTCGAGCGGGTCGACGGATCGTCCACACGGCGCTGACCCGGCGCTGACCTTACCGGTCAGCAGTCGCTGGAGAAGCGCACCGCCCGGTCGGGCAGCACCACGTCGCACCAGATCCGGACCCCGCAGCGCAGCTCGTTGCCGGCGCCTACCACCGCGCCGTCGCCCACCACGGCCCCGTCGAGCACCGTGCCGGCGCCGATGCGGGCCCCGCGCCCCACGACCGAGTCCCGCACCTGCGCCTCCGGCCCGATCCGCGCGCCGTCGAGGACCACCGAACCGGTGACGCACGCCCCTGGCGCCACGACGACCCCGGAGCCCAGCGCGCTCCCCCCGGTGACCGTGGCGCCGTCCGGCACGGACACGCCGGGACCCAGCAGCGCCTCGGCAGCGGCCGGCACAACCGGCGAGCCGACCCGGCCGAGGACCAGGTCACGGCTGCCCTGGACGAGCGCCGCCGGGGTGCCCAGGTCCAGCCAGTAGGCCAGGTCGACGTAGCCGAGCACGACGGCTCCCTCGGCGAGCAGGCCGGGGAAGGTCTCCCGCTCCACCGACACCGGCCGGCCGGCGGGGATCGCGTCGATGACCCGACGGCGGAACACGTAGCAGCCGGCGTTCACGCGGTTGGTCACCGGCTCGGGCATCTTCTCCAGGAACGCCGTCACCCGCCCGGCCGCGTCGGTCGGCACGCAGCCGAAGGCCCGGGCGTCGGCGACCTCGGTGAGGTAGAGGGTGACGTCCGCGCCGCCGGCCGCGTGCACCGCCAGCTGCCGGCGCAGGTCGTGCCCGGAGAGCACGTCGCCGTTGAGCACCACCACCGGGTCGTCGGGGCCCGCCCGCAGCCGGTCCGCAACGTTGCGGATGCCCCCTCCGGTGCCCAGCGGCTCGGTCTCGGTCACGTACTCCAGGTCCAGCCCGAGTGCCGCGCCGTCCCCGAAGTGCGCCTGGAAGACCTCCGGCTTGTACGCCGTGGCGAGCACCACGTGGTCGACCCCGGCCGCGCGGGCGCGGGCCAGCTGGTGGGTGAGGAACGGCACCCCGGCGACGGGGAGCATGGGCTTGGGGGTGTGCACGGTCAGCGGGCGCAGCCGGGTGCCCTGCCCGCCCACCAGCACGACGGCGTCGATGGCTCAGTCCTCCAGCAGGTCCGCCGACCGGGTGGGCCGGGTCTCTTCCCCTACCCGGTGGAACAGCATGGCGACCCCCGCCCGGGTGGCCAGGCCGAGCCGCAGCGCGAGGCGCAGCGGGAGCCAACGCCGGCCGGCGTACCGGCGGGCCAGGTAGGTGTAGGCGGCCCGGTGGTGGGCGCGGACCATCGCGGCCGGCCGGTCCCGCCACGAGTGGCCCTGGTCGTGGGTGACCACCGCGGCGGGGACGTAGACGCACTGCCAGCCGGCCCGACCCAGCCGCTCGCACAGGTCGAGGTCCTCGAAGAACATGAAGTAGGCGGGGTCGAAGCCCCCGACGGCCTCGAAGGCGTCCCGGCGCAGCAGCAGGCAGGAACCGGACAGCCACCCCGCCGGAGCCTCCCGGGGGGCCCCCCGCTCCTGCCGGTACGCCGCGGTCCACGGGTTGGCCGGCCACCACCAGCCGCACAGCGCGTGCCCGATGCCCCGGCCCAGCGAGGGGATGGCCCGGGCCGAGGGGTACAGCCGGCCCTCGGGGGTGCGGATGGCCGGCCCGAACGCCCCGCCCCGCGGCCACCGCGCGGCAGCGTCGCACAGCGCGTCCAGCGCCCCGGGCGCCCAGGTGATGTCCGGGTTGGCCACCAGGATCCACCGGGCCTGCGCCCCCGCGGCGCCGTGGTTGGCGGCCCGGCCGTAGCCGAGGTTCCCCCCGGTGCGCAGCAGCCGGCCACGGCCCGCGGCGCTGACCCGCTCAGGTACCCCGTCGATGGACCCGTTGTCGGCCAGGACGACCTCGACCGGTCGGCGGGTGGCCGCCGGCAGGGTGTCGAGGAACCGTTCCAGGTGGGCGCCCGGCGAGTAGGTGACGACGACCACCCGGATCTCGGCCGGGCCCGGGGACACGTCCGGCGCTGGCTGCCCCAGCGCCGGGTAGGGACGGTCGGTGGCCACGAGGGGCCAGGATAGGCCAGCGGTGGGGCCCGGGGCCGCGGCAAGGTGCCTGCTAGCCTCGGCGTACATGCTCGTGAACTCTGGGCCGGGTGCCATCTCCGCCCGGACCCGGAGGTTTCCGACGACCCGATCCGGGCTGCTCCTCCCGGCGGCCCTCCTGCTCGCCGTGGCGAGCCCCTTCCTTGTCGGCGCCGGGCACGCCCTGCTCGCCGGGCAGCCCACGGCTTTCCTCGGCGACCAGGCGCTCACCGAGCTGGACACCCGGGACGCCCTGGCCGGCCGGCAGGTGGTCGGGCTGTACTCCCGGTTCGGCTGGGCCCACCCCGGCCCGGCCTGGCTGTACCTCCTCGCCGGCCCGTACCAGCTAGCCGGGCGCACCGCGGCGGCGCTGACCGCCGCAGTCATGCTGGTCCACCTGCTGGCCGCCCTGGCCCTGGTGGTGGCCGCCTCCCGCCCGCTGACCGGGGGCCGCTCCCGGCTGGTCCTCGTCCTGTCCGTGGTGGGCGTCCTCGCGTTCGTCGCGGCGGCCCCCCCGATGACCTTCACCTCAGTGTGGAACCCGTTCGCGCTGCTGCTGCCAACGGCGCTGTTCGTGGTGTTGGCCGGCCAGGCCGCCGCCGGGTCCGGGCCGGCACTCGCCTGGGCCTTCGTCACCGGCAGCGCCCTGGTCCAGACCCACCTGGGCACGGCCCCCCTGGTCGCCGGGCTGGCGCTGCTGGCCACCCTGCCCACCGTGCTGCGAGCCGCCCGGCGGCGACCCCTCCGGTGGTGGCCCCGCCGGCCGCCACGCCCAGGCGTGTTGGTCCCCCTGCTGCTGCTCGCCGCGATGTGGCTGCCGCCGCTGGTCGAGCAGGTCCGGGGGCCGCAGCACAACCTCAGCCGGCTGGTCCTGTTCTTCCTGGCCCCCGCCGAAGGCGGCCACTCCTGGGGGGAGGCCGCCGACGTGGTCTCCCGGGCCCTGGTCGCCTATCCGCTGCTGCGGCCCCTTCCCTACCAGCCCGCCCAGTCGACGCCCGGCCCGCTGGCCGCCGCGTTCCTCGGCGCCTACCTCTCCGCCGCGGCCGCCCTGGTGCTGTGGGGCCGTCGCCGACACCTGCCCGCCGTCACCGCCAGCGGCGCGGCCAACCTCCTGGCCCCTCTCGTCGCGGTGCTGGCGGTCCGGCGCATCGACGGGCCGGTCTACAGCTACCTGGTGACCTGGGTGAGCGCACTGCCCCTGGCGCTGTTCCTGGGGTACGCCGCCGCCGCTGCCGCCGTCGTCGCCGGGCCGCTGACCGGGCATCTGGCGTGGGGCGTCCGGCGTCGGCGTGCGCTCGCCGCGGTGGCCCTGACCGGGGTACTCGGGTTGGTGGGGTGGGACCTGGTCGCGCTCTACCAGCTACCCCCGTCCGCCTACGGCAGCCGGTCCGCCAGCGAGCTGGCCCTCGCCGCGCTCCCCCCGGCCCGGCCGGGGGCGGTCGTCGGGGTGGACCTGGTCAACGCCACCGACTGGCAGGTGGCGGCCGGGCTGGCCGCCCAGCTGGAGCGGGCCGGGTGGCGGGTCCGGGTTCCCCCGGACCTGCGCGGCATCTTCGGGGCCGACCGGGTGGAGACGGGACACCCCCCGCTGACGCTGTTCGTCGGCCCAGCCAACCGGACCCCGCCCGCGCCGGCCCGGCTGCTGGGCGTGGTCCCCAGCGAGCTCGGCCCGACCGCCGTGTACCTGAGGAACTGACCCACCCTGCCGGACCGGGGCTGGCTGGACGGGGGCTGGCTGGACGGGGGGCTCAGCCGGCGACGGCCCGCTGGTAGGCGGCTAGGTGCGCCTCGGCGCTGTGCTCCCAGGTGAACTCCAGGGACCGCGCGTGGGCCGAGCGGCCCAGGGCCGCGCGGCGCTCCGGGTCGTCCAGCAGCGCCGCGAGGGCGTCGCCGATGGCCGCCGGGTCCGGGTCGGTGTAGGCGACCGCGTCCCCGCCCACCTCGGGCAGGGACAGCCGCGGCGTGGTCAGCACGGGCGCCCCGCAGGCCATCGCCTCCAGCACGGGCAGCCCGAACCCTTCCCCATGGCTGGGGTAGGCGACCACCATGGCCCCACCGAGGTAGCCGCGCAGGTCCTGCATGCGCAGGAACCCGGGTCGCAGCAGCCGCAGGTGGGCCGGCACCGCCGCCACCGCCGCGTCGACCTCGTCGTCCCACCCGGCCCCGCCGGCGAGCACCAGGGCCGGGGGGTCGGGGCGGTCAACGACGGCCCGGACCCAGCCGCGCACCAGGTTGGGGACGTTGCGCCGGGGTTCGAGCAGCCCGAGGAAGGCCACGTACGGGGTGCCGTGCAGGCCGAGCCGGTCGGCCACCCGGGCGGCCTCCTGCGGCGAGGGCGGCCGGAAGATGTCCCGGTCCACCCCGTGGTAGGCGACGTCCAGCCGGGTGGCGTCGGCGCCGAGCAGCCGCACCAGCTCCTCCCGGGTCGCCTTGGACGGGACGATGCAGCGGCTGGCCCGGCGCAGCGCGGTCCGGATGGCCGAGCGCAGGAACGAGGCCTTCACCGGGGTGTGGAACGCCGGTTCGCTGATCACCGTCGCGTCGTGCAGGGTCACCACGACCGGCCGGCCCGCGGCCAGGGGCATCGTGTACGACGGGCAGTGCAGCACGTCCGCGCCGACCTGCTGGGCGACCAGCGGCAGGCCGGTCTGCTCCCACCCGAGCCGCGCGGTGCGGTGCACGATCGCGCCGGGCCCGGGCACCACCCGGGCGTTGGGGGCGAGGCGGGAGTAGCGCTCGGCGTCCAGTCGCTGGCAGGCCACCGCGAGGTCGGCCCCGGCCCGGGCGAGGGCGCCGACCAGGCCGTCGACGTACCGGCCGACGCCACCCCGGTCGGCGGGGACGGCGGTCGCATCCACCAGCACGCGGGGCCCCACGGCCTGCCTCCTCCTCGCCACGCCTGTGCTCCTCGCCACAGCCTACGCCGCAAGGCCCGGCGTCAGGGGGCGGTGCGGTGAGCCGCGCGGTGAGCGCCGGCGAGCACGTGCCAGAGCAGCTCAGCGGTCCGCGCCCAGGAGTACCGGCCGGCCTGCCGCCGTCCGGCGGCGGCCAGCTGGGCCCGCCAGGCCGGCTCGGCGCACACCCGGGCCAGGGCCGCGGCGAGCGCGACCGGGTCTCCCACCGGCACCCGGCAGGTCGCCGTACCCCCGACCTCGGCCAGGGCCGGCACGTCCGAGCTCACCACCGGCACGCCCAGGGACATGGCCTCCAGCACCGGCAGGCCGAACCCCTCGGCGCGGGAGGGCGCGACCAGCGCGGTGGCCCCGGCCAGCACGGCCGCGACGTCCGGGTCGGACAGGGCGCCCAGGACGCGCACCCGCCCGGGCGGCAGCCCCAGCCGGGCCGCCTCTGCCTGCGGGTCGACCCCGCCCCAGCCGGGCCGACCGACCAGCACCAGCGGCAGCGGCGGGGCCTCGGGCCGGGCCAGGGCGGCCAGCGCCACGTCCAGGCCCTTGCGCGGCTCGAGGGTGGCCAGGCTGAGCAGGTAGCCGTCCACCGGCGCCCCGAGCCGCCGCCGACGGGCCGCGGCGTCGGGGGGCGGGGCGAGGCTAGCCGCCACCCCCTCGCCGACCACCACGGGCGGGACGCGCAGCGGCAGCACCGTAGCGAGCTCGGCGGCGACCGCCGCGGTGGGCACGGCGACGGCGGTCGCCTGCCGGGCGACCCGGGCGGCCATCCGCCGGTGGAAGGCCACCCCCCGCGGGGTGAGCGTCTCCGGGTGGGTCCACGGCACCGCGTCGTGCACGGTCACCACGAGAGGGGCCCGGCGGGCGGGGGGCACCAGCAGGGTCGGCGCGAAGACCACGTCCGCGGCGACGTCCGGACCCAGGCCGCGCTCCCACGCGGCGGCCAGCGCGCGCCGGCCCAGCGGCAGCCGTCGTGGGCCGGCCACGCCGGGGATGCGGGCGGGCGACGGGTCGCGGTGCCACGCAGTCCACCCCTCCACGCCCCAGCCGTCCGGGGCGGCGGCCGACAGCGCCGCGGCGACCTCCCGGCTGTAGCGACCGGTGCCGCCCGGCACCGGCGCGAGGGCCTGCTCGAGGACGACGCCGACCCGCACGGCAGGCCAACCTACCCCCCACCGCCGTGGCCAGCGGTGCGGCGCGTCCCCCATCTGGCAGCATCGCTGCCCGATGCGCATCGCCGTGGACGCCACCCCCCTGCTCGGCACCCGGACCGGGGTCGGCACCTACGTCCACCACCTGGTGGAGGCGCTGGGCGCCCTCGGACCCGGCGAGGACCTGTCGGTGTGCCTCACCGCCTTCACCTGGCGCGGGCAGCAGGTCCTGTCCCAGGTCGCCCCACCGGGCACCGTCGTCGCCTCCCGCCGGGCCCCGGCCCGAGTGCTACAGGCGACCTGGCAACGGTCGTCCCTGCCTCCGGTGGAGTGGCTGTCCGGGCCAGTCGACGTCTTCCACGGTACGAACTTCGTGCTGCCCCCCCGGCGGCGCGCCGCGGGGGTGCTGACCGTGCACGACCTGGCCTTCCGCCACCTTCCAGGGCTGGTGACCGCGGCCAGCCGGCGCTACGTGACCCTCGTCGCGGCCGCCCTGGCCCGGCCGGACACCGTGGTCGTGACACCGTCCGTGACCGTGGCCGGCGAGGTGGCCGAGACCTACCGGCTGCCCCCCCACCGGGTCCTCGCCACGCCCCTGGGGGTGGCCGAACCCTGGTTCCATGCGGTACCTAGGCAGGCCGGCCTCCCTGGGTTGCCCGACCAGTACGTGCTCTTCGTCGGGACAAGGGAACCGCGCAAGAACCTGCCCGCCCTGCTGGCCGCACACGCCACCTGGCGCCGGGCGGACGCAACGGCGCTGCCCCTGGTGGTTGCCGGCCCGGCCGGCTGGGACGACACGGTGCTGCCCGGCCCCGACGAGGGGGTGTACGCCGCCGGCTACCTTGACGGCGACCGGCTGCGCGGCGTCGTCGCCGGGGCGGCCTGCCTGGCCTTCCCCTCCCGCTACGAGGGGTTCGGGCTGCCCGCCCTGGAGGCCTTCGCCTGCGGGGTGCCCGTGGTGGCTGCGGACCTGCCGGTGCTGCGGGAGACCACCGGAGGCCTGGCCCGGTACGTCGACCCAGCGAACCGCGACGCCTTCGCCGCGGCGCTCGCCGGGGCGGCCGCCGAGGACCGCGGCGGGCCGGGCCCGCAGGCCCGGCGGACGCACGCCCGCGCCTTCACCTGGGAGCGCTGCGCCCGGCGCACCCTTCAGGCCTACCGCAGCGCGCTGGCCCTACGGGCAGCGGAGCGGGCGGGCCGGCGCCGCTGACCGGCCCACCGGCCCGCCCGTCCGCAGCCACAGTCACGACCGGGGGACCACGGCCACGTCGCGCACGATGTCCTGGCCGGGCCACAGGTCACCGGTCATCGCGGCCGGGGCGGACTCGGGTCCCGTGTGCAGGTAGCCGGCCCGGTCGGTGTAGACCACCCAGCCGGACGTCCCGCCGACCGCGGCGACCCCGACCGCGTTGTCCCGGCCGCCCCACCACCAGGAGCCGGCGCCGGTCTGGCCGCCGAACCCGTGCAGGCTACCCCAACCGTCAAGCACGAACCCGCGGCCGTTGCCGGTCACGGCGACCCCCCGGGCGATGTCCCAGCCGGTCCAGTAGGCGGTCAGCGACGGCTCGGGGGGGATCGGGTTGTCCCCGATCGCGAAGGCGTGCAACCCACCCCAGCCGTCCAGGACGTAGCCGCCCCGCCCGTCCGGGTTCAGCACCAGCCCGCGAGCGATGTCCCAGCCCTGCCACCAGATGCTGCCCCGCACGGGCGGCGCCCCGCCGAAGGGGTGGATGCCGCCCCAGCCGTCCAGCAGATAGCCGGCCCGGTCCGACCCGGGGAGGAGCACCACGTCTCGGGCGATGGCCCAGCCGGGCCAGTAGGGCAGGCCCTGCGGGACCGGGGGCGCGGGCGCAGCAGCGGTCCCGAAGGGGTGCAGCCCGCCGTAGACGTCCATGACGTAGCCGGCGCCACTCGGACCGACCACGACCCTGCGGGCCACGTCCTGGCCGAGCCAGTACGGACCCCCCTGGGTCGGCGGGGCCCCCCCGAAGGGGTGCAGCCCGCCGAACAGGTCGAGGGTGTAGCCGCGCGGCTCGGAAACCAGGGCGAGGCCCACCACGCGGGCCCCGGTGGGCGCCCCGGCGGCGGCCGGCGAGGCCCCACCGAAGGGGCCGGGACGCCCGCCGACGACGGCGTACCCGCTGGTCGCATCCGCACGCCCGGCCGCAGCGGCGACGGGGCTGCCCAGCTGCGCCGGCAGGTCCGGGGCGCCGGAACGGTGCAGGCTGCCGGCGCTGTCGGCGACGACGACCGACGACCCGTCGACGCCGAGCCAGGCGCCCACGACGGCCCGGTCCGCCGGCATGGTCACCGGTCCGGCCGCCGGCGCCCCGCCGAACGCGTAGGCGGCGCCGTCCGCGCCCACGACCCAGCCAGACGATCCGTCGGGTCGCAGGACGATGCGCCGCGCCCAGTCGCTGCCGGTGTCATAACGCCCCCCGGACGGGACAGGGGCTCCCCCGAAGGGCTGCAGTCCGCCGTACAGGTCCAGCACGTAGCCGGACCGACCGTCGGGGCGCAGCGCGACGTCCCGGGCGACGTCCTGGCCGGGCCACAGGCCGGTGGGGACCACGGCGGGCGCGCCGCCGACCGGGAACAGCCGGCCGTCGGCGGCGAGGACGTAGCCGGCCCGCGGGTCCGGACCGCCGAGCGCCACCGCGCGCGCCGTGCCCGCGGCCAGCCCAGCCGGGCGGGGCACCGCAGGCGCCGCGCCGAAGGGCACGAGTCCGCCGTCGGCGTCGAGGACGTACCCCCCGGCGGGCTGGGTCTTGGCGTCACCGGGCTGGGCCAGCACCGGGGTGAACCAGTCCGACGGCAAGCCGAGCATGGCGCGCACCTGGGCCCCGGTTTTGGTGAACGACGCGCCGGCGAAGTCGAAGCGCACCTGCAGCACTCGGCCCCCGTCGGCGCCCAGGCCGTTGCGGGACAGCACGACGACGTTGCGCAGGTCCCGGGCGCCAAAGGCGGCCTCCACGGTGCCGGCGTCGATGGTCCGGGTCCAGCTGTTCCAGGGGTTGGCCGGGTAGGCGTCCCCCGCGTCGGGCACCGCGGGGAAGGTGCCCCCGGCGGTGTAGCCGCCGGTGGAGGCGGAGAACTCGGTGCGGGCCACCGCACCGCCGAGCAGCCGCACCTGCCCGGCGGTGGCGGCGATGGCCCGGTCCGAGCGGGGGTCCTCCAGGCTGGTGAGCGAGCCCCCGGCGGGCTGGTACGCCCGGCCCGCGTAGACCTGGCAGGCGGTCGTGTCACAGGTCTTGGCATAGGACCACCGGTTCTCCGCCAGCGCGTAGGACCGGGCGGCCACCGCCTGCGCCTTCAGGGCCTCCAACCCCTGCGGTGCTCCGGTGTCGGGCCGGACGCTGCCCAGGTCCCCCCAGCTGGCGGGGGACTCCCGGGGCACCACGCCGCGCAGGTAGGACTCCACGTCGAGGGCGTTCACCGTCCGCTGCGTCCCGTTGTCGTCCACAGCCCGCAGGTCCCCGCGCACCCAGCGAACCCCGCCGACCTCACAGTTCGCCAGCAGGTCGGCCGGGTTGTCACTGGGCGCGGTCGGGCTGACCGTGACGCTGGCGGCGCTCCACCCCGACCCGACCTCGGTCCACGGCCCCCCGCATCCGGGCCCGGTGAACAGCGCGAAGCGCCCGGGCGCGACCAGGGCGATGCGTACGGCGGGCACGCCGCGGATCCCGCCGACGCTGGTGGCCAGGTTGCCCTTCTGCTGGGCGACGATGGTCTCGGCGCCGTCCCGGTTGGTAAGCCGCACGGTCATCGTGGACGCCGGGACCGTACCGGCGCTGGTCCCGCCGTAGTAGTGGCCCAGGATCTGCCCGGCCGTCCAGTTGGCCTGGACGGCGTACCCGAGTGCACCCCACTGGCCCATGCCGCGCCCGTGCCCGAAGCCGTGGCCGGTGACGGTGAGCCCCGCCGCGGCCTGGGCGGGAGTGGCGCCGGGGACCGCAACGAGCCCCCCCACCAGCAGGGTGAGGGCCAACGCGGTGCGGGCGAGCGGGCGACGGGGCGCCCGGTGCCGCCCCCTGCCCGACCGGCCGGGCCAGGAGAGGAACCTGCCGAGGGACGGGCCGGACATGGTCGAGCCTCCAGGGCGATGGGACGGCGTTCCGGCACGGCGGGCCATACCGGACGGGCGGAAGTTATCCACCCCGGTGACTCGGCGCTTTCGACCTGGAACTTTACGCGACTCCTCGGCTTTCCGTGGGTCCGGGCGTGGGGTCTGAGGGCCGGGATCGGCTGCTGTTGAGCGTGAACGGCTGTCCTGGCGGGTGAGGTCAGGACGCGCACGTGCTGGCTCGTAGGTTTCGGA
>JBMOMH010000021.1:0-17761 GCA_049323135.1 Actinomycetota bacterium | reverse complement strand
GCACGGCCTCGGCGTTGACCGCCGCGGCCTCGGCCAGCACGGCCTCGGCGTTGACCGCCGCGGCCTCGGCCAGCACGGCCTCGGCCACCGTGCGCCCGTCCGGGCCGCGGGCCAGCTGCACCGTCGCGCCCTCCGGGTTGGAGGTGAGGGCCAGCACGAACAGGCCGCCGCCGTGCGCCCGGGCCGCGTCGACCAGGGGGCGCAGCGCGCCGAACCCGAGGTAGGGGCTGGCGGTGACCGCGTCGGCCTGCAGCGGGCTGCCCGGGTGGAGGTACGCCGCGGCGTACGCGGCCACCGTCGACCCGATGTCGCCCCGCTTCACGTCCAGCAGGGTCAGCGCCCCGCCCGCACGGGCCGCGGCCAGCACCCGTTCGAGCACGGCCACCCCGCGCGACCCGAACCGCTCGAAGAACGCCGACTGCGGCTTGAGCACGGCTACCTGGCCGGCCAGCGCCTCGGTGGCGCCCAGGGCGAACCGCTCCAGCCCGGACACGTCGTCGGGCAGGCCCCAGGCCGCTACCAGGGCCGGGTGGGGGTCGATCCCGACGCACAGTGGCCCGCGGTCGGCGAGGGCGGCGAGCAGCCGGGCAGCGAACCCGTCGGCACTCACCCGGCCGCCCCCCCGACCGCAACGGAGGGGGGAGTCACCGCCCGGCCGGGCGGCGGGTGGGCCGCGCCGACCGCGTCCTGCAGCCGGTCGAACCCCGCCGCGCGCAGCTCGACGGCCAGCTCGTCGAGGACCCGAACGGGGGCGGACGGGTCGTGGAAGATCGCGGTGCCGACGCCCACCGCGGAGGCGCCGGCGAGCACGAACTGCAGCGCGTCGCGGCCACTGGTGATCCCGCCGATGCCCACCAGGGGGACGTGCGGCAGCGCGGCATGGACCTGCCAGACACAGCGCACCGCCACCGGGCGGATCGCCGGGCCGGACAGCCCCCCGGTGGTCCCGGCGAGCACCGGACGCCGGGTCCCCGGGTCGATGACCAGCCCGAGCAGGGTGTTCACCATGGACAGGCCGTCCGCACCGGCGGCCACGCAGGCCCGGGCGACGGCGACCACGTCGGTGACGTCGGGGGACAACTTGGCCACCACCGGCACCTCCGGCGGGGTGGCCCGGCGTACCGCGGCGACCACCCCGGCGGCGGCGTCCGGGTCGCAGGCGAAGACCTGCCCGCGGTCCTCCACGTTCGGGCAGGAGATGTTGACCTCCAGGGCGGTGATGCCCGCCTCGCCGCGCAGCCGCTGGGCCAGCCGGTAGTACTCGTCGACGGTGCCCCCGGCGAGGGACACCACGACCCGGGCGCCCTGCGCCCGCAGCCAGGCCAGGTCGGAGGCGACGAACGCCTCCACCCCCGGGCCCTGCAACCCGATGGAGTTGAGCATGCCGCTGGGCGTCTCGGCCATCCGCGGTGTGGGGCGGCCGGATCGCGGCGCCAGCATGATGCTCTTGGTGACCACGGCGCCGAGCCGGGCCACGTCGAAGAACTGGTGCAGCTCCTGCCCGGAGGCGGCACAGCCGGACGCGGTGAGCACCGGGTTGGGCAGCGGCACCCCACCGAGGACCGCGGTGAGGTCCGGGGGCTCCGCCGCGACCCGCCGGGGGTCGGCGGGGCCCGGGCCCGGCCCGTCGGCCATCAGTGCCCTCCCCCGGGTCCCGCCCCGGCCGGGGCGCCCACGCAGTCGGGGGGGACGGTACCGACCTGGGCCCAGCGGACCCGGTCGCCGGGGAACACCGGGCCCTCCACACAGGACCGCACCATCCGGGTCCGCCCGTCGGGACCCACGACCGGCAGCACGCAGGTCATGCACACCCCGATGCCGCAGGCCATCGACTCCTCCACCGCGCACTGGCTGGGGACCCCGGCGGTCGCCGCCACGGCGCTGACCGCGGCGAGCATGCCCATCGGTCCGCAGGCGTAGACGACCTCGACCTCGCCGCGCCGCACCATCTCGGGCAGGACGTCGGTGACCCGGCCCCGCCGGCCCGCCGACCCGTCCTCGGTGGTGACCGCCACGTGCCGGCCGGCCCGCTTGGCCTCCAGCGCCCCGAACAGCCGGTCCTCGCTGGCCGCCCCGAGGAGGAAGTCGACGGTGCAGCCCCGTTCGGCCAACGTGTCGGCCAGGGCGAAGAGGGGGGCGCTGCCGTAGCCGCCGCCCACGCACAGGCACACCGCCGGGTCGCGGGGCAGCGCGAAGGGCCGGCCCAGCGGACCGACCAGGTCCAGCCGGTCACCCGGGCGGCGCTGGGCGAGCCATGCGGTGCCCGGGCCGTGCACGGCGAGGACCAGCTCGACGGTGCCGCCGTACACCCCGCGCCCGGCGGCCCGGTAGACGGAGAAGGCGCGGCGGAGCAGCAGCGCCGAGGACGGCCCGTCGACGGCGACGGCCACGAAGTGCCCGGGCCGGACCCGCTCGGCCACCCCCGCGGCGAGCAGGGTCAGGTGGTGGTACGCGCCGCTGCGCCGCACGGAGAGCACCTCCGCGGGCACCTGCAGGGGTCCGCCGCCCTTCACCCGGCGACCTCGGCGGCACCGTCGGGCTCCCGACCTGCCGCCCGACTGGCCGCCCGACTGGCCGCCAGCGCCGCCGCGTGCTCCTGCAGGGACCGCACCTGCAGCACCCCGGCGCGCAGCGCCTCGATGCCCTGCACCGCGGCGGCCAGGCCCTGCACGGTGGTGATGCAGGGCACCCCGCGGGCTACCGCGGCGGTACGGATCTCGTACCCGTCGCGGCGCGGTCCGACCCCGAACGGGGTGTTGACGATGAGGTCCACCTCCCCGTCCAGGATGCGGGTGACCACCGTGGGTTCGCCGTCCGGGCCGGGGCCGGCGCTGTGCCGGCGCACCACGGTCGCCGCCACCCCGTGCCGGCGC
This sequence comes from Actinomycetota bacterium, assembly GCA_049323135.1. Taxonomy (GTDB): domain Bacteria; phylum Actinomycetota; class Actinomycetes; order JBMOMH01; family JBMOMH01; genus JBMOMH01. The sequence continues at coordinate 14,888 of JBMOMH010000021.1, read as the reverse complement.
AGCACCTCGGCGGTCCCCTCGGTGGCGAGGATCCGGAACCCCAGGTGGTGCAGGTGCAGCACCGGGAACACCATCGCCCGCTTGTCCCGGTTCGCCACCGACACGAACGCGGTGCCCCCCACCGGCAGTCCCCCGCCGTACGCCGCCGCCTGGGACTTGGCGAACGCCATCCCGAAGTCGGTGTCCAGGCCCATCACCTCACCGGTGGAGCGCATCTCCGGGCCGAGCACCGAGTCGACCCCGGAGAACCGGCCGAACGGCAGCACCGCCTCCTTCACCGCGATCGGGGCGTCCAGGGGCAGCGCGCCCCCGTCGCCGTACGCCGGCAGCAGCCCCTCCTGCCGCAGCTCGGCGATGCTCGCCCCGAGCATGATGCGCGCCGCCGCCTTGGCCAGGGGCACGGCGGTGGCCTTGGCGACGAACGGCACCGTCCGGGAGGCGCGCGGGTTGGCCTCCAGCACGTAGAGCACGTCCGCGGCCAGCGCGTACTGCACGTTGAGCAGGCCCCGTACGCCGACCCCCCGGGCGATCGCCTCGGTGGAGCGGCGGATCCGGTCGACCTCCCCCCGGCCCAGCGTCGTCGGCGGCAGGGTGCAGGCGGAGTCGCCGGAGTGGATGCCGGCCTCCTCGATGTGCTCCATCACGCCGCCGAGGTAGAGCTCGCGGCCGTCGAACAGCGCGTCGACGTCGATCTCGACGGCGTCGTCGAGGAACCGGTCGACGAGCACCGGGTGCTCCGGGGCGGCGTCCCCGCCGGTGATCCGGGTGAAGGCCTCGGTGAGCGACGCCTCGTCGTACACGATCTCCATGCCCCGCCCGCCCAGCACGTAGGACGGCCGGACGAGCACCGGGTAGCCCAGGTCCGCGGCGACCCGCCGGGCCTCCTCGGCGGTGCCGGCCAGCCCGTGCCGGGGGGCCGGCAGGCCGGCGGCGGCGAGCACCCGGCCGAAGGCGCCCCGCTCCTCGGCGAGGTGGATGGCCTCCGGCGGGGTGCCCACGATGGGGACGCCGGCGGCGGCCAGCCCGGCGGCCAGCCCCAGCGGGGTCTGCCCCCCCAGCTGGACCACCACCCCCGCCACCGGCCCGCAGGCCCGCTCGGCGTGCACCACCTCGAGGACGTCCTCGAGGGTGAGCGGCTCGAAGTAGAGGCGGTCGGAGGTGTCGTAGTCGGTGGACACCGTCTCGGGGTTGCAGTTGACCATCACCGTGGCGTAGCCGGCCGCCCGCAGGGCGATGGCCGCGTGCACGCAGGAGTAGTCGAACTCGATGCCCTGCCCGATCCGGTTGGGCCCGCTGCCGAGGATGACCACCGCCGGCCGGTCCCGGGGCAGCACCTCGGTCTCCTCGTCGTAGGAGGAGTAGTGGTACGGGGTTCGGGCGGCGAACTCCGCGGCGCAGGTGTCCACCGTCTTGAACACCGGGCGCAGGCCCAGCGCGTGGCGCAGCGCCCGGACGACCTCCTCGGGCAGCCCCCGGATCTCGCCCAGCTGCCGGTCGGAGAAGCCGTGCCGCTTGGCGCGGCGCAGCAGCGCCGCGGTCAGCTCGGGGGCCGCGGCGACATCGCGGGCGACCTCGTCCAGCAGCGCCACCTGGGCCAGGAACCAGGGGTCGATGCCGGTGGCCGACGCCAGCTCCTCGACGGTGGCCCCCGCCCGCAGCGCCTGCTGCACGAGCCGCAGCCGGCCGTCGCGGGGCACCGCGGCCCGGGCCACCAGGTCGGCCCGCTCGCCCACCGGGCCGGCCCACGAGAACGCCGACCCGGGCTGCTCCAGCGAGCGCAGCGCCTTCTGCAGCGCCTCGCCGAAGGACCGGCCGATGGCCATCGCCTCGCCGACGCTCTTCATGTGGGTGGTCAGGGTCGGGTCGGCCCCGGGGAACTTCTCGAAGGCGAACCGGGGCACCTTCACGACGACGTAGTCCAGGGCCGGCTCGAAGCTGGCCGGCGTCTCCTGGGTGATGTCGTTGGGGATCTCGTCGAGGGTGTAGCCGATGGCCAGCCGGGCAGCGATCTTGGCGATGGGGAACCCGGTGGCCTTCGAGGCGAGCGCGGAGGACCGGGACACCCGGGGGTTCATCTCGATGACGACCAGCCGGCCGGTCTCGGGGTGCACGGCGAACTGGATGTTGCAGCCGCCGGTGTCCACACCAACCGCCCGGATGACGTCGATGGCCACGTCCCGCATCCGCTGGTACTCCCGGTCGGTGAGGGTCATCGCCGGGGCGACGGTCACGCTGTCGCCGGTGTGCACCCCCATCGGGTCGACGTTCTCGATGCTGCAGACGACGACGACGTTGTCGTTACGGTCGCGCATCAGCTCGAGCTCGAACTCCTTCCAGCCGAGGACCGACTCCTCCAGCAGCACCTCGTGGGTCGGGCTGGCGGCCAGCCCGGCCCCGGCCACCCGGCGCAGCGCCGGCTCGTCGGCGGCCACGCCAGACCCGGCTCCGCCCATGGTGAAGGACGGGCGCACCACCACCGGGTAGCCCAGCTCCTCGGCGGCCGCCAGGCACTCGGCCATCGACCGGCAGGCCACCGACCGCGCGGACTCCGCGCCCACCGAGGCGACGATCTCCTTGAACCGCTGCCGGTCCTCCCCCGCCTGGATCGCCGCGATGGACGCACCGACCAGCTCCACGCCGTACTTCTCCAGCACCCCGGAGGCGTGCAGCGCGACCGCCGTGTTCAGCGCGGTCTGGCCGCCGAGGGTCGCCAGCAGCGCGTCCGGGCGCTCCTTCTCGATGACCTTCGCCACCACCTCGGGGGTGATCGGCTCGACGTACGTCGCGTCCGCGACCTCCGGGTCGGTCATGATGGTGGCCGGGTTGGAGTTGACCAGGGCGACGCGCAGCCCCTCGGCCTTGAGCACCCGGCAGGCCTGGGTGCCGGAGTAGTCGAACTCGCAGGCCTGGCCGATGACGATGGGGCCCGAGCCGATGACCAGGACGCTGGACAGGTCGCTGCGACGTGGCATCAGCCCGCCTTCCTGCCGGGCTGCGCCAGCAGCTCGGCGAACCGGTCGAACAGGTCGGCGGCGTCGTGCGGGCCGGCCGCCGCCTCCGGGTGGTACTGCACGCTGAACGCCGGACGGTCCAGGCAGCGCAGGCCCTCGACCACACCGTCGTTGAGGCAGACGTGGCTCACCTCGACCCGGCCGTAGGGCGTCTCGCTGACCTCCTCCACGGGGGCGGCGACGGCGAAGCCGTGGTTGTGCGCGGTGACCGAGACCCGCCCGGTGGCCCGGTCGCGCACCGGCTGGTTGATCCCCCGGTGGCCGTAGCGCAGCTTGTACGTGCCGAACCCGAGGGCGCGGCCGAGCAGCTGGTTGCCGAAGCAGATGCCGAACAGCGGGACGCCGGCGTCGAGGACGCCGCGCACCGCGTCGACCGCGTAGCCCGCCGCGGCGGGGTCCCCCGGGCCGTTGCTGACGAAGACCCCGTCCGGGTCCACCGCGAGCAGGTCGGCCGCGGTGGCGGCCGCGGGCAGCACGTGCACCCGGATGCCGCGGGCGGCCAGCAGCCGAGGGGTCATCGCCTTCAGGCCCAGGTCGAGGGCGGCCACGGTGAACCGGGTGGGGCCCTCGGGCTCGACCACGTAGGGCTGCGGCGTGCTGACCTCCCGGGCCAGGTCGGCGCCGACCATCGGCGGGGTGGCGCGCACCCGCTCCAGCAGCGCCACCGGGTTGCGCTCCACGGTGGAGATGCCGACCCGCATCGCGCCGCGTTCGCGCAGGTGCCGGGTCAGCGCGCGGGTGTCCACCCCGCTGATCCCCACCACCCCGTACGCCGCCAGCTCCTCCGCCAGGGTGCCGGTGGCCCGCCAGGAGGAGGCGCGCGGCGAGGGGTCGCGCACCACGTACCCGGCCACCCAGACCCGGTCGGACTCCCGGTCCTCGGCGTTGACGCCGGTGTTGCCCACGTGCGGGGCGGTCATCACCACCACCTGCCGGTGGTAGGACGGGTCGGTCAGCGTCTCCTGGTAGCCGGTCATCCCGGTGGCGAAGACGGCCTCGCCGAACGTCTCGCCGGGGGCGCCGAACGGCTCCCCGGCGAAGGTCCGGCCGTCTTCGAGGACCAGCAGCGCCGTACTCATGCCGGCTTCCCGTCGAGCACGGTGGGCCGGCCGCGCAGGAACGTGGCCACCACCACCCCGGGCAGCTCCCGCCCGGCGTAGGGCGTGTTGCGGCTGCGGCTGGCCAGCCCGGCGGGGTCCACGACGCGGCGGGCCGCCGGGTCGACGAGGACGAGCTGGCCCGGTGCTCCGGGCCGCAGCGGGCCGCCCTGTCCCGGGATCCGGCCGATCGCGGCGGGCCGCGCGGACATCCGGTCGGCCACCCCGGCCCAGTCCAGCAGCCCGGTGTCGACCATCGCGGCCTGCACCACCGACAGCGCGGTCTCCAGGCCGACCATGCCGGCGGCGGCCGCGGCCCACTCGCACTCCTTGTCCTCCACCGGGTGGGGGGCGTGGTCGGTGGCGACGGCATCGATGGTGCCGTCGGCCAGCCCGGCCCGCAGCGCGGCAACGTCCTCGGCGGTCCGCAGCGGCGGGTTCACCTTGAAGACCGGATCGTAGGAGGCCACCAGGTCGTCGGTGAGCAGCAGGTGGTGCGGGGTCACCTCGGCGGTGACCTGCCAACCCTTGGTCTTGGCCCAGCGCAGGATCTCCACCGACCCGGCCGTGGACACGTGGCAGACGTGCAGCCGCGACCCGACGTGCCCGGCGAGCAGGACGTCGCGCGCGATCACCGCCTCCTCGGCGACCGCGGGCCAGCCGGCCAGCCCCAGCCGGCCCGACCAGGCCCCCTCGTGCATCTGCGCTCCCTCGGTGAGCCGCGGCTCCTGGGCGTGCTGGGCCACCACTCCGTCGAAGGCCTTGACGTACTCCAGGGCCCGGCGCATCAGCACGGCGTCGGAGACGCACCGCCCGTCGTCGGAGAAGACCCGTACCCGGGCCGCGGACTCGGCCATCGCCCCGAGCTCGGCCAGCCGCTCCCCGCCCAGCCCGACGGTCACCGCGCCGACCGGGTGCACGTCGCAGTGGCCGGCCTCCCGGCCCAGCCGCCAGACCTGCTCCACGACGCCCGCGGTGTCGGCCACCGGTTCGGTGTTGGCCATCGCGTGCACCGCGGTGAAGCCGCCGAGCGCGGCGGCGAGGGTCCCGCTGGCCACGGTCTCCGCGTCCTCCCGACCGGGTTCGCGCAGGTGGGTGTGCAGGTCGACCAGGCCAGGCAGGGCCACCAGCCCGTCCGCGTCGAGGACCTCGGCACCCGGCGCGCCCAACGCCCCGGCCCGGTCGACCTCGGCGAGCAGGCCGTCGCGCAGCAGCAGGTCGGCGGGGGCGCCGCCCAGCGGCCGGGCCCCGCGTACCAGCCAGGTGGTCACACCGTCACCTCCACCGGCTCGAGGGGGGCCGGGGCGGGCGCACCGGCCAGCAGCAGGTAGAGCACCGCCATCCGCACGCTCACCCCGTTCGCCACCTGCTCGACGATGACCGAGCGGGCCGAGTCGGCCACCTCGGCGGTGATCTCCAAGCCCCGGTTCATCGGCCCCGGGTGCATGACCACTGCCTCGGGCGGCAGCAGGCCCAGCCGGCGGGCGTCCAGCCCGTAGCGCCGGCTGTACTCGCGGGCGCTGGGGAAGTACGCCGCGCTCATCCGCTCCCGCTGCACTCGCAGCATCATCACTGCGTCGCACGTGGGCAGCACCGGGTCCAGGTCGTACGACGTGGCGCAGGGCCACCCCTCCACCCCGACCGGCAGCAGGGTGGGCGGCGCGACCAGGGTGACCTCGACGCCGAGGGTGTGCAGCAACAGCACGTTGGAGCGGGCCACCCGGCTGTGCAGCACGTCTCCGACCACCGCGACCCGGCGCCCGTCCAGCCCCCCGAGGTGGCGGCGCAGCGTGAACGCGTCGAGCAGCGCCTGGGTCGGGTGCTCGTGGGTGCCGTCGCCGGCGTTGACCACGCTGGCCCGCACCCACCCGGAGCGGGCCAGCCGGTGCGGGGCACCGGAGGCCGGGTGCCGGATCACGACGGCGTCCGCGCCCATCGCCTCCAGTGTCAGCGCGGTGTCCTTCAGGCTTTCCCCCTTGGACAGGCTGGAGCCCTTGGCGGCGAAGTTGATGACGTCGGCGGAGAGCCGCTTGGCGGCCGCCTCGAAGGAGATCCGGGTTCGCGTGGAGTCCTCGAAGAAGAGGTTGACCACGGTGCGCCCGCGCAGGGTGGGCAGCTTCTTCACCGTGCGGTCGGCGCGGTCCAGCAGGCCAGCGATCTCCTCGGCGGTGTCCAGGACGTGCACCGCCTCGTCCCGGTCGAGGTCGGCGGCGGAGAGCAGGTGCCGGTTCATCCCACCTCCCGGTCGGCCTGCGGGTGGGCCCGCTCCAGCAGGACCGCGTCCTGGCCGTCGTACTCCTCCAGCAGCACCCGCACCGTCTCCCGCAGCGACGTGGGCAGGTTCTTGCCCACGTAGTCGGCACGGATGGGCAGCTGCCGGTGGCCCCGGTCGACGAGCACCGCCAGCTGCACCGCCCGGGGCCGCCCCAGCCCGGTCAGCGCGTCGAGCGCGGCGCGGACGGTGCGTCCGGAGAACAGCACGTCATCGACGAGGACGACGGTGCGCCCGTCCACCCCCTCGGGGGGCAGCTCGGTGCGTTCCAGGGCCCGGGCCGGCCGCAGCCGCAGGTCGTCGCGGTACATGGTCACGTCCAGCGAGCCGACCGGTACGGCGGAGCCTTCGACCGCGGCGATCCGGGAGCCGATCCGCCGGGCCAACGCGACCCCCCGGGTGGGGATCCCCAGCAGGACCACGTCGCCGGCACCACGGGTGCGCTCGAGCACCTCGTGGGCGATGCGGGTGAGGGCCCGGGCGATCTCCGGGGCCTCCAGGACAGGCGTCACGGGGCAGACCTCCTTGCCCGCCTCACCGGACGGGCGTTAAAGGATGTCGGGCAGGGCGATCCTACGGCCACCGCCAGGGTGGTCCGGACCGACCCGCCGGGACCCGGTCGGGCGGGGCAGCCAGGGGCCAGGGGGCGGCCAGGTGAGTCGGGGAATCACCGGAACCGGTTGACGACGCCCGGCCCCCGCCGTACCGTCACAGCACGTAACCAAACGCCGGGGGGGCGGCGGGACATCGTCGTATCCACCGGTCAACCCACTGGCAGACCCGCCTAGCGACCCGCCTGCCGCCGGAGCCCGGTCGGTGGCAGAACGTCACCACACCGTCCCTGCGTCAACGCCCACTGGCCTCCGGTGACCCGGCGGCCGGAACCCACGAGGAGCCGACCACCATGTCACGAGAGTACGGAAAGTCGTTGGGCGCCCGGCTACGGTCGATCCGCCAGCAGCAGGGACTGTCCCTGCACGGGGTTGAGCAGAAGTCGCAGGGCCGCTGGAAGGCGGTGGTCGTCGGCTCCTACGAGCGGGGGGACCGGGCGGTGACGGTACAGCGGCTCTCGGAGCTGGCCGAGTTCTACGGCGTACCGGTCGCCGAGCTGCTCCCCGACGGCCCGTCCAGCGCGGCGGTGGAGCCGCCCGCGCGGGTGGTGCTGGACCTGGAGGCGCTGGGTCGGGTGCCGGCGGAGAAGGCCGGTCCGCTGGCCCGGTACGCCGCGGCGATCCAGAGCCAGCGCGGCGACTACAACGGCCGGGTGCTGTCCATCCGGCAGGACGACCTGCGGACCCTCGGCGTCATCTACGACGAGCCGCCGAGCCGGCTGGTCGAGGAGCTGATCTCGTGGGGGGTGCTGCCGCCGGAGGCGCGGCGCGCCACCTCCGCACCCGGCGCCACCGGCTGAGCGCCGGCCACTTCCGGCGCCGGGCCCGGTCCGCGCCGCACCGGGACTCCGCCCCGGCTGGGGACGGGCCCGCGGGCAGCGCCCCACACCGCGCCCCGGGCATGTCCCCTCCGTCCCCCCGGCCTCTTTATCCCCAGCAGCCACCCCGCAAGGCGAGGAGAGGCGGAGCTGTGGTAGTTTTTGTGGCCTATAGCCCACATTTCCTACCACAGCCTTCCCTCTCACCCACTAGCCCCTGCAACTGCCGTTTCTCGCGAGCCGGTTGTGACGGATGGGACCGGGCAGGCACCCCAGACGGGCCCGGATCCGGCGGGGTGGTGCGGGACGGTAGGGGCGCCCAGACCAGGGGCCATCCGGGCCCCCACCCGGCCCGCACCGGTCCCCGGCGGAACGCCGTAGGCTCCCGGCATGGTCAACCTCACCCGCATCTACACCCGGACGGGGGACGACGGCACCACGGCGCTGGGCGACTTCAGCCGCACCCACAAGACGGACCCCCGACTGGCGGCGTACGCGGACGTGGACGAGGCCAACTCGGCGCTGGGGGTGGCCGTCGCCCTGGGCGGGCTGCCGGCGGACCTGGTCACCTTGCTCACCCAGATCCAGAACGACCTGTTCGACGTGGGCGCCGACCTGTGCACCCCGGTCACCGAGGCCACCGGCGGCGCCCTGCGGGTGACCGCGGCCGACGTGGCCCGGGTCGAGGCCGCCTGCGACCGGTACAACGCCGACCTGGCGCCGCTGCGCTCCTTCGTGCTGCCCGGCGGTACGCCGGGGGCCGCGCTGCTACACGTGGCCCGCACCGTGGTCCGGCGGGCCGAGCGCAGCACCTGGGCGGCCCGGCAGGCCTACCCCGACGCCACCAACCCGCAGGCGGCCACGTACCTGAACCGGCTGTCGGACCTGCTGTTCATCCTCGCCCGGGTGGCCAACGGCGCGCGGGGCGACGTGCTCTGGCAGCCCGGTGGTTCCCGGGACCCCGACCCGTCCCCCCCACCCCCCTCTTCCCCCTCGTAGCGATCATGCAGATCTGAAGTCCAGACCTGCATGATCGCTACTGGGTCGCTGCGTGTTCGCTAGTCGGGTTGGGCGGCGAGGGCGGGCTTGAGCGCCAGGATGCGGCCGAGCAGGCCGTTGACGAAGCCCGGGGACTCCTCGGTGGACAGCTGGCGGGCCAGGTTCACCGCCTCGTCGATGACGACCGCGTCGGGCACGTCGGGCTGCCACAGCAGCTCGTAGACGCCGAGCCGCAGCAGGTTGCGGTCCACCGCCGGCATCCGGTCCAGGCTCCAGCCGACCGCGTAGGTGGCCAGCAGCTCATCGATGCGGTCCCGGTGGGCGGTCACCCCGGCGACCAGCTCCCCGGCGTACGCCGGGACGGGGGGGTCGGCGGCCGCCACCCGGTCGGCGAGGGTGGCCAGCGGGTCGACGCCCCGCTGCTCGGCCTCGAAGAGGACGTCGAGGGCGCGCTTGCGGGCCTTGCTGCGAGCAGCCACCGTCAGCCGGTCGCCCGGCCGAGGTACTCCCCGGTACGGGTGTCGACCTTGACCCGCTCCCCGGTGGTGATGAACAGGGGTACGGCGACCACGGCGCCGGTCTCCAGGGTGGCCGGCTTGGTCCCCCCCGTGGACCGGTCCCCCTGCACCCCCGGCTCGGTGTACTCGATCGTCAGCTCCACCGCCGCCGGCAGCTCGACGTACAGCGGGGTGCCCTCGTGCAGCGCGACCACCGCCTCCTGGTTCTCCAGCAGGTAGCTGGCCGCGGGACCGACGGTGTCCCCGGGCACGTGCACCTGGTCGAACGTCTCGGTGTCCATGAACACGAAGTCGCCGCCCTCGCGGTAGAGGTACTGCATCTGCCGCTTGTCCACCGTGGCCACGTCGACCTTGACCCCAGCGTTGAAGGTCTTGTCCACCACCTTGCCGGAGAGCAGGTTCTTCAGCTTGGTCCGGACGAAGGCCCCGCCTTTGCCCGGCTTGACGTGCTGGAACTCGACGACGTTCCACAGCTGGCCCTCCAGGTTGAGGGTCATGCCGTTCTTCAGGTCGTTCGTGGTGGCCACGGGGTGCGTCCTCTGGGGTCAGACATTGGGTCAGACGACGAGCAGCTCCCGGGTCGTCGTCGTCAGCGGTTCCGGCTCGCCGTCGCGGACGAGCAGGGTGTCCTCGATGCGGACGCCCCCGCGTCCCGGGAGGTAGACCCCCGGTTCGACGGTGACCGGTGTTCGAGCCCGCAGTCTACCGGGCGCCTGCGCGGCCAGCAGCGGCGCTTCGTGGATCTCCAGGCCGACGCCGTGGCCGAGGCCGTGCGGGAACCGGTCGCCGTACCCGGCCGCCGTCACCACGCCGCGGGCCGCCGCGTCCACCTCGCCGGCGGCGGCCCCAGCCCGCAGCGCCCCCCGGCCGGTGGCGGCGGCCGCGGCGACCAGCTCGTAGACCTCCCGCTGCCAGCCGGCCGGGGCCCGGCGCAGGACCACGGTGCGGGTCATGTCCGCGTGGTAGCCGCCGACCCGGGCGCCGAAGTCCAGCTTGAGCAGGTCCCCGGCGGCCAGCGGCCGGTCCGTGGGCTCGTGGTGGGGCACCGCGCTGTGCGGGCCGGCGGCGACGATGCTGGGGAACGCCGGAGCGTCCGCGCCGTGGTCGCGCAGCAGGTCCTCCAGGGTGCGAGCGACGGCGCGCTCGGTGCGGCCCGGGGCGAGGCGGCCGACCAGGTCAGCGAACGCCGCGTCGGTAGCCGCGCAGGCCCGCCGCAGCAGGTCCAGCTCCTCCTCGTCCTTGACCACCCGCAGGTCCTCCACCACCGGTCCCAGCGGCACCAGCTCGACCCCCTCCCGGGCCAGCTGCGCGTGCAGCTCCACGCTCACCTGGTGCGCCTCGAAGCCGACCCGGCGCAGCCCTTCGCGGTGCGCGCGGGCCACCAGCGCGGCGGCGACCTGCCGGTCCACCACCAGGGCCACGTCCGGCGCCTGCCTACCGGCCTGCTCGACGTACCGGCCGTCGGTGGCCAGCACCGCCCCGCCGGCCGGGTCCTCGGCCCCGTCGAGGGTGACGAGCAGCGCCCCGTGCGAGCCGGTGAACCCGGTCAGGTACCGCACGTTGACCCCGCGGGTGAGCAGCGCCGCGGGCAGGTCCCGGGCGGCGAGGCTGGCCCGCAGCGCGGTACGTCGGCGGGCGTGGGTGTCCGGCACGGCCGGAGAGCCTACGCGGAGGCGGTCCCGGCGTCGGGGAGCGCGGCCACCGCCTGCAGGGCCAGCCGGTAGGAGTCCAGCCCGAACCCGGCGACCGTTCCGGTGGCCACGCCCGCGACCACCGAGGTGTGCCGGAACCGCTCCCGGCGGGCCGGGTTGGTCAGGTGCACCTCCACCAGCGGGGCGGTGAGCTGTGCGCAGGCGTCCCGCAGCGCGTACGAGTAGTGGGTGAAGGCGGCCGGGTTCAGCACCACCGGGAGCCGCTGGTCGGCGGCCTCGTGCAGCCAGCCGACGAGCTCGGCCTCGTCGTCGGTCTGCCGCACCTCGACGGCCAGGCCCAGGGCCCGCCCGGCGGCGTGGCAGGCCGCGGCGAGGTCGGCGTACGCCGCGCTGCCGTAGACCTCCGGCTCCCGGGACCCGAGCCGGCCGAGGTTGGGCCCGTTGAGCACCAGGACCCGCCGGGACCCGGCCGCCGGCGCCGTCACCGGACCGGTCCCCCGCCCGGCTGGCCCGGCTGCCCCGCCGGCTCGCCGCTCACCGCCGCGTAGGCCGCGGCGAGCAGGTCGGGGTCAGGGTCCTCCAGCAGGGCCGGCCGGGCCAGCCCCCGCAGCACCACGAAGCGCAGCCGGTCGCCCCGGGCCTTCTTGTCCACCCGCATCGCCGCGAGCAGCTCGGCCCAGCGTCCCTCCCGATAGCGCACCGGCAGGCCGAGGGCGGTGAGCACCGAGCGGTGCCGGTCGACCAGGGCCGGGTCCAGCCAGCCGGCCAGCCGGCTCAGCTCGGCGGCGAAGACCATGCCGACACTCACCGCCTCGCCGTGCCGCCAGGTCCACCCCTCCACCTTCTCGATGGCGTGCCCCAGGGTGTGGCCGTAGTTGAGCACCTCGCGGCCGGGTGCCGCGCCGGTGGCGCCCGGCTGCTCGCGCGGGTCCCGGCCGACGACCTCCGCCTTGACCCGGACCGCCCGCTCCACCAGCTCCCGGGTGTGCCGTCCCGCGGGACGGGCGGCCCCCGCCGGGTCCGACTCCACTAGGTCGAGGATCACCGGGTCGGCGACCCAGCCGGCCTTGACCACCTCGGCCAGGCCGCTGACGTACTCCGCGGCGGGCAGCGTGCGCAGGTGGGTCAGGTCGCAGAGCACCCCCGCCGGCGGGTGGAAAGCGCCGACCAGGTTCTTGCCCTCCGCGGTGTTGAGGCCGGTCTTGCCGCCCACGGCCGCATCGACCATGCCGAGCAGGGTGGTCGGCAGGTGCACCACGCGCACCCCGCGCAGCCAGGTGGCGGCGACGAAGCCGGCCAGGTCGCTGGTGCTGCCCCCACCGAGGGAGACCACCGCGTCGCTGCGGGTGAACCCCTCCTGGCCCAGCACCGACCACAGGTAGGCGGCGACCACGACGTCCTTGGCCGCCTCGCCGTCGGGCACCTCCACCGAGTGCGCCCGGTAGCCGCGCCCGGCGAGGTCGCGGCGCAGCGCCTCCCCGGCCCGGCGCAGCCCCTGCGGGTGGACCAGCGCGACGCGGCGGACCTCCGGGCCCAGCAGCCGGGGCAGCTCCCCGCCCAGCCGGTGGCCGACGACCACCTCGTACGCCGGGTGCCCGGCCGACCCGGCGACGCCGATGCGGGTCGGCGGGGCGCCACCGGGCGCGGCGCGGCCGGGCGCGGCACGGCTAGCCGGCACGGCTGTGCACCGCCCGGGCCACGTCGGCCGCGACGTCGGCGGGGGCCCGCCCGTTGGTAGCGACGACCACCGTGGCCACCTCCTGGTACAGCGGGCGGCGCGCCTCGAGCAGCTCCCGCAGCCGGGCCCGGACGTTGCCCAGCAGCAGCGGCCGGTCCCGGTTCAGCCCGACCCGGGCGGCGGCGTCGGCCGGCCCGACGTCGAGGAGCACCACGCAGCGGCCGGCGAGCAGCTGGCGGGTGGTCGGGTCGAGCACCGCCCCGCCGCCGAGGGCGAGCACCCCGTCGTGGTCGGCCAGCGCGGCGCGCACGGCCGCCCGCTCCAGCTCCCGGAAGGCCGGCTCGCCGCGGGTGACGAACAGGTCGGCGATGCTGCTCCCCGCGGCGGCGACCACGTCGTCGTCGGTGTCCCGGAAGGCCACCCCCAGCCGGTCGGCCAGCAGCCGCCCGACGGTGGTCTTGCCCGACCCGGGCGGGCCGACGAGCACCACGGCGGGCGGCATCAGCGCACCACCAGGTGGGCCAGGTAGGACTCCGCGTTGCGGCGGGTCTCGGCCAGCGAGTCGCCGCCGAACTTCTCCAGCGCGGCGTCGGCGAGCACCAAGGCGACCATCGCCTCGGCCACGACGCCCGCGGCGGGGACGGCGCACACGTCGGAGCGCTGGTGGATGGCCGTCGCCGGCTCCCCAGTGCGGACGTCGACGGTGGCCAGCGCGCGGGGCACCGTGGCGATCGGCTTCATCGCGGCGCGGACCCGCAGCAGCTCGCCGGTGGACATGCCCCCCTCGGTGCCGCCGGCGTGGCCGGTGCGTCGCCGCACCCCCTCTGCAGTGGGGACGATCTCGTCGTGGGCGGCCGAGCCGCGGGCCGCGGCCAGGGCGAAGCCGTCGCCAACCTCCACCCCCTTGATCGCCTGGATGCCCATCAGCGCGCCGGCCAGCCGGGCGTCCAGCCGCCGGTCCCAGTGCACGTGGCTGCCCAGCCCCGGGGGCAGGCCGTGGGCGACGACCTCGACGACCCCGCCGAGGGTGTCCCCGTCGCGCCGGGCCGCGTCAATCTCGGCGACCATGGCCGCGCTGGCCGCCGGGTCCAGGCAGCGCACCGGGTCGGCGTCGAGCCGGTCCTCGTCGCCGGGGACGGGCACCAGCCCGGCCGGGGCGCTCGCCCCGCCCACGCGGACGACGTGGCTGAGCACGCGCACCCCGAGGGCCTGGTCGAGGAACGCGCGGGCCACCGCGGCGAGGGCGACCCGGGCGGCGGTCTCCCGGGCGCTGGCCCGCTCCAGGATGGCCCGAGCCTCGTCGACCCCGTACTTCTGCATGCCGACGAGGTCCGCGTGCCCGGGGCGGGGCCGGGTCAGCGGCGCGTTGCGGGCCAGCTCGGCCAGCTCGGCGGGGTCGACCGGGTCGGGGGCCATCACCGCGGCCCACTTGGGCCACTCGCTGTTGCCGACCCGTACGGCGACCGGCCCCCCGAGGGTGCGCCCGTGCCGGACGCCGCCGAGCAGCTCCACCTCGTCCCGCTCGAAGGTCATCCGGGCGCCCCGGCCGTAGCCGAGCCGGCGCCGGGCCAGCTGCCCGGCCAGCTCGGCGGTGGTCACCGCCACCCCGGCGGGGATCCCCTCGAGCACGCCCACCAGGGCCGGCCCGTGGGACTCCCCCGCCGTCAGCCACCGCAACATGGCCCCGATCCTGCCAGGCCGGGCGAGGGAACCGGTGCGCGCCGCCCGCCCCCACCGGGGCGGGCGGGCGGTCAGGTGTTCCAGGTGCCGCCCTTGCAGAGGTCGACGGTCTGGCTGCCGAACTGGAAGGTGCCGCAGTTGCCGCCGTAGAGCCGCAGCACCTTGAACGAGGTGGCGAAGACGTCTCCGGGCTTGACCGGGTACGGCTTGCCGGACACGGTCACCGTGGCCGAGCTGTCGTCGGGGGCGACCCCGGTGACGGTCAGCGAGGGCCGCGAGGTGGGCGCCGGCGTGGCCACGGTCCCGCCCGAGGGCGCGGGCGCGGTGCCGGCGGCCGTCGTGGTCGCCGCCCCGGTGCCGGGCGCCGCGGTGGCCGCGGGCGCCGGGGGGACGACCAGGGCCCGGAAGGGGTCCCGGCCCAGGTTGGCGTCCAAGGGCGGCGGCGGCGGGACCGGCGCGGTGGTCGGCGCCGGGCCGGCGCCGGGCACCCCGGGGGCGGCGGTGGCGCGGGCGCCCGGGCCGGTGGGGACCTCGGGGGCGGGCCGCTGCAGC
>JBMOMH010000020.1:0-1567 GCA_049323135.1 Actinomycetota bacterium | reverse complement strand
GACAGCCACGTCGTCGGCCCCCCGGGGGACGGGCACCCGACGCCGGGCTGGTGGGAGGGCCTGGTCGGGCCCGGACGACCGCTGGACACCGACCGGTACTTCGTCGTCGCCCCCAACGTGCTGGGCGGCTGCCAGGGAAGCACCGGTCCGGCGTCCACCGCCCCGGACGGGCGCCCGTGGGGCAGCCGCTTCCCGTTCCTCACGGTGCGAGACCAGGTGGCCGCCGAGGCGGCGCTCGCGGACGCGCTGGACATCGGCAGGTGGAGCCTGGTGGTCGGCGGCTCGATGGGCGGGATGCGGTCCCTGGAGTGGGCGGTCACCGAGCCGGAGCGCGTCGACCGCGCGGTCGTGCTCGCCGCCTGCGCCGCGGCCACGGCCGACCAGATCGCGTGGTGCGCCGGACAGCTCGCCGCCATCCGCTGCGACCCCGGGTTCCGCGGCGGCGACTACTACGACGCGGAGCCCGGCACCGGCCCGCACGCCGGGCTGGGCGTGGCACGGCGGATCGCGCACGCGACCTACCGCTCGGCCCTGGAGCTCGACACCCGCTTCGGCCGCGCGGCGCAGCCGGGGGAGCAGCCCCTCGGCGGCGGTGGTCGGTACGCGGTGGAGTCCTACCTCGACCACCACGCCGCGAAGCTGGTGCACCGGTTCGACGCGAACTCGTACGTGGTGCTCACCGAGGCGATGAACTCCCACGACGTCGGCCGCGGGCGCGGCGGCGTCGCGGCGGCCCTGGAGCGGGTGCAGGCCCGGACCGCCGTGGTCGCCATCGACTCCGACCGGCTCTACCCGGTGCGGCTGTCGGAGGAGATCGCGGAGCACCTCGGCGGGCGGGCTCGGCTCACCGTGCTGGAGTCCCCGTACGGCCACGACGGCTTCCTGCTGGAGACCGCCGGGGTCGGTGAGGTGGTGCGGGAGCTGCTGGCCGTCCCGGTGGCGGTGCGGGCGCACGCCTGCTGAGACCGCTCCGGTGGTTCAGCCCTCCACCCGGCGCGCCGCGGCGGACAGGTCAGGCCAGCTGCGGGCCAGTCCTGGGTGCAGCGGCAGGGCGGGCACCTCGTGGTCCGGCACCCATCGGACGGCGGACGACTCGGCGTTGGCGGCCCGCGGGTCGACCAGCCGGCGGGGCCGTCCGATCACCACGGTGTACCGCCAGTCCCCGTGGTCGGCGCTGACGTGTGTGGACAGCACGTCGACGGCCTCCGGCGGCACGCCGGTCTCCTCCCAGGCCTCGCGCAGTGCCGAGTCGGCCGGCTTCTCGTGGCTGTCCCTCGCGCCCCCGGGAAGGCCCCAGGTGCCGCCCTGGTGGGTCCACTCGGCGCGCAGCTGGAGCAGTACCTCGAGGCAGCTGTCGTCGCCGGCCCGCAGCAGCAGCAGGCCGGCAGCGCCGAAGCGGCCCCAGTGCCGCTGCCCGCAGCGGCACTCGACCCAGCCGTTGCCGTCGCCGGTGCCCACGGGGCAACGCTACGCACGACCCGTCGGGTGTGATGCCTCGGGCATCCCTGCGTGGGAGCCGGCCTGATCCGGTAGCGTCACTACTGGTTCACGCACCGGAGCAAGGAGG
>JBMOMH010000019.1:785-18164 GCA_049323135.1 Actinomycetota bacterium | reverse complement strand
GTCGGCGCCCACCGCCGTGCCGACCCCGATCTCGGTGAAGTCCCGGTCGAGGATGTTGGACCGGTGCGACGGGCTGGCCATGAACGCGTTCTGGATCGCCTGGGCCGACGGGCCCACCCCAACGTTCTCGCCGACGAAGGACCAGCCCCGCACCTCGCTGGCCAGGTTCGGGTTGTGGTAGAGCCGCCCCTCGCCAGCCATCCGCTGGGCCTGGCCCCGGGCCACCGCCACGAGGTCCGCGGCCACCCGGTAGGCGGGCAGCCCCGACCCGGCCCGGGCGCCGTTGGCGCCGGCGGTGAACGTGCCCTCGTCCGGCCCGGCGTACGCCGCGGTGGCCGGCACGACGAGCGTGAGCAGCACGCCGAGCAGCACCGTGAACAGGGCGGGCACCCGGTGGGTGAGCCGGCCCGGGGGCGGACCGACGCGCACCCGGGCGGGGCACCGGGCCGGGGCGGACAGCGGTAGCACGGCCATGTGCCAGGCATCGGCGTGGTGCGGCCGGGTCTTGAGCGGCCAGAATGGGTGGGTGCCGACCTCCCCGGCCGCCCCGCGCGTCCGCCTGCTCACCCGCCCCGGCTGCCACCTGTGCGCCCAGGCCCGGGACGTGGTCGCCGCGGTGACCGCCGAGCTGGGCGTGGGCTGGGACGAGGTGGACGTCACCACCGACGCCGAGCTCTACCAGCGGTACTGGGAGCAGATCCCGGTCACCTTCGTCGACGGGGTGCAGCACGACTACTGGCACGTCGACCCGGGCCGCCTGCGGGCCGCGCTTACCCGCTGACCTGGCCGGCGGCCAGCCCCCGCCGGCGTACCGGCCAGCCCCCGCCGGCGTACCGGTCAGTCCAGCGGGCCCGGCCAGGGCCGCGGCGCACCGCCGGCCACCTGCCGGGTGAACTCCTCGACGAACCACCGCCGGAACGCGACCACCTCGGGGCGGCTGGCCAGGGTGAGCAGCTGCCCACGGGCGCAGAACTCGTCGGCCTCCTCCAGCAGCGCGCCGAGCTCCTGGGCGGCCGCGGCGGCGGTCGGTGGCACCTCGTAGACCAGCTCCGTCTCCCGCTCCCCGCGGGCCAGCGCCGCCTCCCGGGCCTCGGTGGGTGCCGCGACGACCGCCGCGTAGCGCTCCTGCAGCCGCGCCACCAGTGCCACCAGCCGGGCCGGTACGGCGCCGGGCGAGCGCTGCGCATCGAGGGCCAGCAGGGCGAACTCGCGGAGCAGCTCCTCGTGGTGTTCGTGCGCCCGCGCCCAGACCCGCAGCGGGAAGCGGCGGAGCCGTACCACCGCCAGGTCCCGCGTCGGGGTCGAGGCCAGGTCCTCTCGCTCTCTCACAGCGGGTCCACCGCCTCCCACCAGCCCTCCCCACCGGCGGTGCCCGCGGAGTTCTCGGTGAAGTGGCCGGCCCCGGTGGGCACCACCGCCGCGTGCAGCAGCAGCTCGAACCAGACCTGCTTACCGCCGGCCGGCTCGGCGCTGACCCCCCAGTCCCGGGCCAGCTCGGCGACCAGGGCCAGCCCCCGCCCGTGCGTGGCCAGCCGCCCGCGCCGGCGCTGGCGGGGCATCGTCGGCGAGCCGTCCTGTACGACGACGCGGATCGTCTCGCCGTGCCGGGACACCTCCAGCAGGATGTCCGTGCGGGCGTGCAGCAGGGCGTTGGTAACCAGCTCGTCGGTGAGCAGGACCGCCGTCTCGACGGCGTCGTCGCGCGCCCCCCAGCCGGCCAACACTCCGCGGACGCTGCGCCGCGCGGCGGGCACCGAGGCGGCGACGCAGGGCAGCACGAAGGTCGGCACCGCGGCTAGCCCGCCCTGGGGGGCCGGCCCGTACCGTCCGGCGTGTGCGCCATGCCCGCTCCGCTTCGCCCGCCCGGGCCTCGCCCGGACGATCTCGGTCCCGACCGCCGCAATGGTGTCATTCCGCCGCGTTCGGCGCGAGCGGCCCCCGGTCAGCCAGTTGCCCCGGGCCCGGATCCCCGCGTCAGCCCTGCCCGGACAGGGCTGCTCCGAGACCCGGCACGTCGACGAGGGTCGCGGGGTCGGGGACCATCACCGTCACCGGGACGCCGAAGTCGAACACCTCGTAGGTGCTCGTGATGACGCTCGGGGTGCCGTCGACGTTGGCCGGCAGCACCGTCGTGATCCGGCTCAGCCGACCCTGCTCGTCCACCCAGGCGTCGAACGTGCTCGGCTGGGTGTCCGGGCCCAGCAGCCGGGCCGCGGTGCTGCGCTGCGGCGCGGGTAGGGACGCCACGGCCTTGGCCATGTCGGTGCGGCCGGTGTACCGGGTGGTCGGCTGGCCGCGGACCGGCTCGCGGCCCACCACGGTCACCGGCCCGTCGACGGCCTCCAGCACCCGGGTGGCCTGGGCTAGGTCGAACCCCTGGCCGAGCGGGCTCCCGCCGAGCCCCGTCACGGGAACCTTGACCCATCTGCCGGGCTGTCCGAAGGGGTCACCGGCGAGGTAGACGCCCTCGGGCGTGATGATCTCCTTGATGTCTCCGGGCAGCCCGCTCTCGGCCGGGAGGGTGAGGGTCAGCTCGCCGACGTTGCGGCCGTAGTCGAAGGAACCCGTCCCCGTGGTCTCGACCGACGTGCCGGCCGCCGCCACGGTGATCTGCAGGGCCACCCGGGCGCTGCCGGCCGCCTTCGTGGCCGCGGCCGACCGGGTGAGCAGGGCGACCGGGTCGACCGTGGGGGTGGCGGTGGCGGTAGCCGGTGCCGCGGACGCGCTGGCGCCACCCGTCGGGGCGGCTCCGCCGCCGCAGGCGGCGAGCGCGAGCGCCGCGACGAGGAGGGCCGGGACGGTGCGGTGTGCCACGAGAGACCCCCGTCGGGTGGAGGCGTTAGGTGGCAGCCGAGGCTAGCGTGCCCACCGGCCGCGCGGTCGGCAATGGCGCACCACGATCGACTTTGTGCGTACGTTCACAAGGATCTAGGCTGGGGGCTGCACAGACCCGCCTGCCGCTGCCCACCCGTCCCTGCCCCGCGGACCCCAGGGAGCCCGGTCCCGCCGTGTCGGTCACCCCACGCAGTCGCCCGCCCGTCCGTGGCCGCGGCGTCCCCGAGGCCACCGTGGCCCGGCTGCCGGTGTACCTGCGGGCGCTGACCGCGCTGGCCGACCGGGGGGTCGTCACGGTCAGCTCCGAGGAGCTGGCCGCCGCCGCCGGTGTCAACTCCGCCAAGCTGCGCAAGGACCTGTCCTACCTGGGCTCCTACGGCACCCGGGGGGTGGGCTACGACGTCGAGTACCTCGTGTACCAGATCTCCCGGGAGCTGGGGCTGACCCAGGACTGGGGCGTGGTCATCGTGGGGATCGGCAACCTCGGGCACGCCCTGGCCAACTACGGCGGGTTCCTCTCCCGCGGCTTCCGGGTGGTCGCACTCCTCGACACCGACCCCGTCCGGGTCGGCGAGCGGGTCGGCGACCTGCGGATCCGCCACCTGCGCGACCTCGACCAGGTGGTCCGGGAGGAGCGGGTGGCCATCGGCGTTATCGCCACCCCCGCCGCGGCGGCGCAGGACGTCTGCGACCGGCTGGTCGCCGCCGGTGTCACCAGCATCCTGAACTTCGCGCCGGTGGTCCTTGCCGTCGGCGACGGGGTCGACGTCCGCAAGGTGGACCTGTCGATCGAGCTGCAGATCCTCGCCTTCCACGAGCAGCGCAAGGCCGGCCGCCCGCTGCTGCCGGAGACCGCGCAGGCCCTGGCCGGGCTGGCGGAGGTGCTGCGGGTGTGAGCGTGCTGGCCCTGGGGGTCTCCCACCACTCGGCCCCCGCATCCCTGCTGGAGCAGGTCGCGCTGTCCGCGGACGGCGTCGCCAAGCTGGCCGCCGACGTGGCCGGCGCCCGGTACGTCACCGAGGCGGTGGTGCTGTCCACCTGCAACCGGGTCGAGGTGTACGCCGTCGTCGAGCAGTTCCACGCGGGCGTCGCCGAGGTCTCCGACCTGCTTGCCCGCCACAGCGGCCTGAACCTGGACACGCTCACCCGGCACCTGTACGTGCACTACGGCGACCGGGCCGTCGCCCACCTGTTCAACGTGACCTGCGGCCTGGACTCGATGGTGGTGGGGGAGAGCCAGATCCTCGGCCAGGTCCGGCTCGCCCTGCGCACGGCGCAGGAGCAGGGCAGCGCGGGGCGGGTCCTCAACGACCTGCTCCAGCAGGCCCTGCGGGTCGGCAAGCGCGCACACCACGAGACCGGCATCGACCAGGCCGGGCCGTCCCTGGTCGGGGTGGGGCTGGCCCAGGCGGCGGACGTCCTCGACGGGCTGGTGGGCCGCCGCGCGGTGCTGGTCGGCGCGGGGTCGATGAGCGGCATCGCCGCCACCGCGCTGGCCCGCGCCGGCCTCGGCTCGATCACCGTGGCCAACCGCACGGTGGCGCACGCCCGGCGGCTGGCCGACCGGGTCGGCGGCCGGGCGGTACCCCTGGCCGACCTGGCGGCCGCGCTCGCCGACGCTGACCTGCTGGTCTCCTGCACCGGGGCGGGCGGCGTGCTCGTCGGTGCCGACCTCGTCGGCCGCGTCCTGGCCGGGCGGCCGCAGCGCCCGCTGTTCGTGCTGGACCTCGCGCTGCCCCGCGACGTGGACCCCGCGGTCGGCGGCCTGTCCGGGGCGGTGCTGGTCGACCTGTTCGGCCTGAAGGGCCAGCTCGACGGGGGGGTGCCGGCCCGCGAGGTCGCCGCGGTGCGCGACATTGTGGCGGCGGAGGTGACGGCGTACGCCGAGTCACGCCACGTCGCCGGCGTCGCGCCCACCGTGGTGGCGCTGCGCTCCAAGGCGGCCACCGTCGTCGAGGCCGAGCTGGCGCGGCTGGACGGCCGCCTGCCCGACCTGGACCCAGGGGTGCGCGCGGAGGTCGCCCACAGCATCCGCCGGGTCGTGGACAAGCTGCTGCACGCCCCCACCGTCCGGGTCAAGGAGCTGGCCGGCGAACCCGGCGGCGGTTCGTACGCCGCAGCGCTGCGCGAGCTGTTCGACCTCGACCCCACGGCGGTGGAGGCGGTCACCCGCCCGGAGGCGGGGGGCGCCCCATGACCGGCGCCAAGACTGGCCGGCGGCGTCCGCTCCGGCTGGGCACCCGGCGCAGCGCCCTGGCCCTCGCCCAGGCCGGCGCCGTCGCCGACGCCCTGCGGGCCCGAGGCTGGCCGGTCGAGCTGGTCGAGGTGACCACGCACGGCGACGTGAGCGGCGCGGCGCTGGCCGACATCGGCGGCACCGGGGTGTTCGTCGGGGCGCTGCGCGAGGCGCTCTTCGCCGGCACCGTCGACGTGGCGGTGCACTCCCTCAAGGACCTGCCCACCCGGCCGGTGGAGGGCCCTGCCGGGGGTTCCGGGGACGGCCTGGTGCTGGCCGCCGTGCCGCCCCGGGAGGACCCCCGGGACGTGCTGGTCGGCCGGGGCGGCGCCACGCTGACCGACCTGCCGCCGGGCGCCCGGCTGGGCACCGGCTCACCGCGGCGGGCCGCGCAGCTGCGCGCCCTCGGTCTCGGCTTGGACGTGGTGCCGGTCCGCGGCAACGTGGACACCCGGCTGCGCCTGGTCGCCGAGGGGCACCTCGACGGGGTGGTGCTGGCCCGGGCCGGGCTGGCCCGGCTGGGCCGCCTCGACGTGGTCAGCGAGACCTTCGCGCCCACCCAGCTCCTGCCCGCGCCCGGCCAGGGGGCCCTCGCCCTGGAGTGCCGGGCCGGGGACGGCGGACCCGACCCGGAGATCCGCCAGCTGCTCGGTGACCTGGACGACGCGCCGACCCGCGCCGCCGTCACCGCGGAGCGCGCGCTGCTCGCCGCGCTGGAGGCCGGCTGCACCGCACCCGTCGGTGCCCTCGCCGAGCCCGCCGAAGGCGAGCACGGTCCCGAGCTGTACCTGCGCGCCGCCGTCGTCGCCGTCGACGGCGCGGCCAGCGTCCGGCTGTCCACCACCGGGAGCCTCGACGAGGCAGCGTCCACCGGCCACCGCCTGGCCGCCGCGCTGCTCGCCGACGGCGCCGCCTCACTGATGGGGGAACGCGTCCCTTGAGCCCCGCCCGTACACCGAGGAAGAAGACCCTGGGCAAGGTTGCGCTGGTCGGCGCCGGCCCAGGGGACCCCGGCCTGCTCACCGTGCGCGCCGTGGAGCTGCTCGCCGCCGCCGACGTGGTCGCCGCCGACCCGGCCGCGCACGCGGCCGTCCTCGCCCGTCACGTGCGAGCCGACGCCGAGCGGGTCGACACCCGGGACGACACCCTCACCGAGGCCGACCTCGCCCGGCTGCTCGCCAAGCACGGCAAGGAGGGCCGGCTGGTCGTCGCCCTGTTCGCCGGGGACCCCTTCCTCGCCGCCACCGGCGGCGAGCTCGCCGGAGCCCTGGCCCGGGCGGGGGTGCCCTTCGAGGTGGTGCCCGGGGTCCCGACGGCGACCGCCGTCCCGGCGTACGCCGGGGTCCCGCTGGGTGCCGCCCAGCACGCGGCCTCGGTGCTGGTCGAGGTCACCGACGCGCCCGGGCGCCCCGACTGGTCGGCCTACCCCGCGGCGGCCACCCTGGTCGTCCGCGGACCCGTCGGCCGGCTGCTCGCCGTCGCCGAGGAGCTGCTGGCCGCCGGTCGGGCCCCGGCCACGCCGGCCCTGGTCACCACCGGGGGCAGCACCACCGGCCAGCGCAGCGCCGCGGCACCCCTCGACGCGCTCGCCGGGCAGGCCCGCGCGGCCGGCCTCGACGGGGAGGGCGTCCTCGTCGTCGGGGACGCGGTAGGGCTGCGGGAGAAGCTGTCCTGGTTCGAGAGCAAGCCGCTGTTCGGCTGGCGGGTGCTGGTGCCGCGGACCCGCGAGCAGGCGGCGAGCCTGTCCCGGCAGCTGCGTGAGCACGGGGCGGTGCCCGAGGAGGTGCCGACCATCTCGGTGGAGCCGCCCCGGACCCCGCAGCAGATGGACCGGGCCATCCAGGGGCTGGTGACCGGCCGCTACGAGTGGGTGGCCTTCACCTCGACCAACGCGGTGCGCGCCGTGCGGGAGAAGTTCGAGGAGTACGGCCTGGACGCCCGTGCGTTCGCCGGGCTGAAGGTGGCCGCGGTGGGCGAGCAGACCGCCGCGGCGCTGCGGGCCTGGGGCATCGCGCCGGACCTGGTGCCCACCGGGGCGCAGTCCAGCGAGGGCCTGGTGGCCGACTGGCCGCCGTACGACGAGGTGCTCGACCCGATCAACCGGGTGTTCCTGCCCCGGGCGGACATCGCCACCGAGAACCTCGTCGCCGGCCTGGTGGCGCTCGGCTGGGAGGTGGACGACGTCACCGCCTACCGCACGGTGCGGGCGGCGCCGCCCCCCGCGCCGGTCCGGGAAGCCATCAAGGGAGGTGGGTTCGACGCGGTCCTGTTCACCTCCTCCTCCACGGTCCGCAACCTTGTCGGCATCGCCGGCAAGCCGCACCCCAGCACCGTGGTGGCCTGCATCGGCCCGCAGACGGCGAAGACCGCGGAGGAGCACGGGCTGCGGGTCGACGCGCTCGCCGAGCGGCCCTCGGTGGACGCGCTGGTCGCCGCCCTCGCCGAGTTCGGCGCGGCGCGGCGGCTGGCGGCGCTGCAGGCCGGGGAGCCGGTGAGCCGGCCCAGTGAGCGCCGGCCCGCGCCCCGGCGCAAGGCCCGCTGACCGTGGCTGCCCCTGGGTCCTTCCCGGGGGGCCTCCCGGGGTCCTTCCCGGGGGGCTTCCCGGGGGGCTTCCCCGGCGTGCGGCCCCGGCGGCTGCGCGGCACCGCCGCGCTGCGCCGGCTGGTGGCCGAGACCCGGCTGCACCCGGCCGACCTGGTGCTGCCGCTGTTCGTGAAGGAAGGCGTCACCGAGCCGGTGCCGGTGCCCTCGATGCCCGGCGTGGTGCAGCACACCCTCGACTCGCTGCGCACGGCGGCCGCCGGCGCGGTGTCCGCCGGGGTCGGCGGCCTCATGCTCTTCGCCGTGCCGGCGGAGCGGGACGCGGTCGGCTCGGCGGGCACCGCCGAGGACGGCATCCTGCAGCAGGCGCTGCGGGCCGTCGTCGCGGAGGTCGGGGACGCCACCGTGGTGATGAGCGACCTGTGCCTGGATGAGTTCACCGACCACGGGCACTGTGGCGTCCTCGACGCCCAAGGCCGGGTCGACAACGACGCCACGCTGGCCCGGTACGCCGAGATGGCGGTGGTCCAGGCCGCCGCGGGTACCCACGTGGTCGGGCCCAGCGGCATGATGGACGGCCAGGTCGGGGCGATCCGCGCCGCCCTGGACGCTGCGGGGTACCAGGACGTCGCGATCCTGGCCTACGCGGCCAAGTACGCCTCCGGCTTCTACGGACCGTTCCGGGACGCGGTGGAGTCGACGCTGCAGGGGGACCGGCGCAGCTACCAGCAGGACCCGGCCAACCTCACCGAGGCGCTGCGTGAGGTGGCCCTGGACGTGGCCGAGGGCGCGGACATGGTCATGGTGAAGCCGGCCGGCAGCTACCTGGACGTGGTCCGGCGGGTGGCCGACGCGGTGACCGTCCCGGTCGCCGCCTACCAGGTCTCCGGGGAGTACGCCATGGTCGAGGCGGCCGCCGCCGCCGGCTGGGTCGACCGGGACCGGGTGGTCCTGGAGACGCTCACCGCGGTCCGTCGGGCCGGGGCCCGCTTCGTGCTCACCTACTGGGCGGACGAGGTGGCCCGGTGGCTGCAGGGGTGACCTCCGCGGCGCTGTTCGAGCGGGCCCGGGCGGTCGTCCCCGGCGGGGTCAACTCCCCGGTGCGCGCGTTCCGTGCGGTGGGTGGCACCCCCCGCTTCGTCGCCCGGGGGGAGGGGCCCTACCTGTACGACGTCGACGGGCGGGAGTACGTCGACCTGGTGTGCTCCTGGGGGCCGCTGCTGCTGGGCCACGCCCACCCCGACGTCCTCGCCGCGGTGCACGCGGCGGTCGCCGCCGGCACGTCGTACGGGGCCCCCACCGAGGGCGAGGTCGCCCTCGCCGAGGAGATCGTGGCCCGGGTGGCCCCGGTGCGTCAGGTGCGGATGGTCAGCTCGGGCACCGAGGCGACCATGTCGGCGGTGCGGCTGGCCCGCGCGGTGACCGGACGCAGCAAGGTGGTGAAGTTCGCCGGCTGCTACCACGGCCACGTCGACGCGCTGCTCGCCGAGGCCGGCTCCGGGGTCGCCACGCTGGGCATCCCCGGGACGCCAGGGGTGACGCCGGCCACCACCGCCGACACCCTGGTGCTGCCGTACAACGACCTCGAGGCGGTGCGGGCCGCCTTCGCCGCGCACGAGCCGGACGTCGCCTGCGTGATCACCGAGGCGGCCCCGGGCAACATGGGCGTGGTGCCCCCCCGGCCCGGGTTCACCGCCGGGCTGGCCGAGCTGTGCCACCGGTACGGCGCCCTGCTGGTCAGCGACGAGGTCCTCACCGGGTTCCGGGTCGGGCCGGCCGGCTGGTACGGGCTGGAGGGGGTCACCCCCGACCTGGTCACCTTCGGCAAGGTGATGGGCGGCGGCTTCCCGGCCGCCGCCTTCGGGGGCCGGGCCGAGCTGATGGAGCAGCTGGCCCCGGCCGGGCCGGTGTACCAGGCGGGCACCCTGTCGGGGAACCCGGTGGCCACCGCCGCCGGGCTGGCCACGCTCCGCGCGGCGACCCCGGCGGTCTACGCCCACCTGGACCAAGCGGCGGCCCGCCTGGTGGAGTGTGTGGGGGCGGCCCTGCGGGCGGAGGGGGTGCCGCACCGGGTACAGATGGCGGGCAACCTGTTCTCCGTGTTCTTCACCGAGGACGAGGTGGTCGACTACGCCGGGGCGCGCGCCCAGCAGGAGTGGCGCTACCCGCCGTTCTTCCACGCCATGCTGGACCGGGGCGTGTACCTGCCGCCCTCGGCGTACGAGGCGTGGTTCCTCTCCGCCGCCCACGACGACGCGGCCCTGGACCGGGTGGTGCAGGCGCTGCCGTACGCCGCCCGGGCCGCCGCGGCCGCGACCGGGCCGGCCCGGTGAGCGCCGCCGAGGCCGGCGCGCCGGTGGACCCGCCGCGCACGGTCGTGCACCTGGTCCGGCACGGCGAGGTCGAGAACCCCACCGGGGTGCTCTACGGCCGGCTGCCCGGCTTCCACCTGTCCCCGACCGGGCAGCGGATGGCCGCCGTGGTGGCCGAGGCGCTGCGGGACCGGGACATCCGCGTGGTCGTGTCCTCCCCGCTGGAGCGGGCGCAGGAGACGGCCGCCCCGCTGGCCGAGGCGCTGGGCCTCCCGGTGCGCCTGGACGAGCGCCTCACCGAGGCCGGCAACGTGTTCCAGGGGCTGCGGTTCGAGGTGGGCGACGGCGCGCTGCGCCGCCCGGCGCAGTGGCGGCACCTGGGCAACCCCTTCCGGCCGTCCTGGGGGGAGCCGTACGTCGCGGTCGTCGCCCGCGTGCTGGCCGCGCTGGCCGACGCACGCGACGCGGCCGCCGGCCACGAGGCGGTGTGCGTCAGCCACCAGCTGCCCATCTGGGTGACCCGGCTCGCGCTGGAGCACCGTCGCCTGTGGCACGACCCGCGGCGGCGCCAGTGCACCCTGGCGTCGGTGACCAGCGTCCACTACGACGGGGCGGAGCCGGTCGCGGTCCGCTACACCGAACCGGCCGCCGCCCTGCTGCCGGTCCGGTCCGGCCGCCGGTTCGTGGCGGGGGCGTGAGAGCGTGAGGGCCGTGCCTCGGGTACGTCCGCTGCCGCCGCTGGTGTGGCTCCTGGTGGCCCTGCTGTCCGCCGGCTGTGCCGTGGGGCAGGGCGCCGCCGCGCCGGCCGCCGGCAACGGCCAGCGCTACGTCTCGGGCAGCGGGGCGGCCACCGTCGTCCCCCCCGCGTCGCGGGTGGCGGCCCCGGCGCTGCGCGGCCCCCTGCTGGACGGGGGGACCTGGTCGCTGGCCGACCAGCGGGGGAAGGTGGTCGTGCTCAACGTGTGGGCCTCCTGGTGCGCCCCCTGCCGGGCCGAGGCGCCCGCCCTGGAGCAGGTGGCGCGGGAGACCGCGCCGGCAGGCGTGTCCTTCGTCGGCATCAACACCCGGGACGACCCGCAGGCGGCCGCGGCGTTCCTGCGCAACTTCGGCGTGACCTACCCGAGCCTGCGCGACCCGGACGGCACGCTCGTGCTCGCGTTCAACGGCACCGTCCCGCCGAGTGCGATCCCCAGCACCCTGGTGGTCGACCGGCAGGGCCGGATCGCCGCCGTGGTCGTCGGTGCGGTGACCTACAGCAAGCTGCGCGAGCTGGTCGACGGGGTCGCCGCCGAGGCCGGCTGAGGTGGCCGTCGAGCCGGGTACCGGTGCCGCGCTGCCGCGCCTGGGTGTCCTCGGCTGGGTGCGGTGGACCTGGCGGCAGCTGACGTCGATGCGTTCGGCCCTGCTGCTGCTCTTCCTGCTCGCGGTCGCCTCGGTGCCCGGCTCGGTGGTGCCGCAGCGGCTCATCAACCCCGGCAAGGTCAGTGCGTACTACCGCACCCACCCGGCCCTGGCGCCATGGCTGGACCGGCTGGGCCTGTTCGACGTGTTCGCCGCCCCCTGGTTCGCGGCGATCTACCTGCTGCTGTTCGCCTCCCTCGCCGGCTGTGTGGTGCCCCGGCTGGTCGCGCACCTGTCCGCGGCGCGGGCCCAGCCGCCGGCGCCGCCGCGGCACCTGGACCGGCTGCCGTACGCCGCGCAGTGGGACAGCGGCGAGGCGCCCGACGCGGTGGTCGACACCGCCGCGGCGGTCCTGCGCCGGCGTCGCTTCCGGGTGGTGCGCCACGACGGCGCGGTGGCCGCCGAGAAGGGCTTCAGCCGGGAGACCGGCAACCTGCTCTTCCACGTGTCGCTGCTGGTGCTGCTGGCCGCCGTGGCCATGGGCGCGCTGTTCGGCTACCGGGCCAACGCGGTCATCGTCGTCGGGCAGGGGTGGTCCAACAGCGTGCTGCAGTTCGACAGCTTCCAGCCGGGACGGCTGTTCGACATCCGTTCGTTGCCGCCGTTCTCGTTCCGGCTGCAGGACTTCCGCGCCACGTACCAGGAGACCGGGCCGCAGCGCGGCGCCCCCCGCAGCTTCCTCGCCCAGCTGCAGGTGACCCGGCAGCCGGGGGCCCAGGCCGAGCCGTTCACGCTGCGGGTCAACCACCCGTTGGAGGTCGGCGGCACGAAGGTGTTCCTCACCGGCCACGGCTACGCCCCCCGGTTCACGGTGCGGGACGGCACCGGTCAGGTGGTGCTGTCCAGCGCCGTGCCGTTCCTGCCGCAGGACGGTATGTTCACCTCCACGGGGGTGGTCAAGGTCCCGGACGCCCGGCCGCAGCAGCTGGGCTTCTCCGGCTTCTTCCTGCCCACCGCGGTCGTCGGCCCCACCGGGCCCCGCTCGGCGTTCCCCGCCGCCGGCGACCCGGCGGTGCTCCTCACCGCGTTCGTCGGGGACCTGGGGCTGGACAGCGGGCGGCCCCAGTCGGTCTACCAGCTGGACCGGTCACGGATGACGCAGGTGATGGACTCGCAGCGGGCCGCCCAACCGTGGGCGGTGGCCCTGCGCCCCGGGCAGAGCGCGACCTTGCCCGGGGGGCTGGGCAGCATCACCTTTGACGGGCTGTCGGAGTTCGCCGCCGTGTCCATCGCGGACAACCCGGGCAAGGGGTGGGCCCTGGCGGCCAGCATGCTGGCCCTGGCCGGGCTGCTGCTGTCCCTGTTCGTCCGGCGGCGCCGGGTCTGGGTCCGTGCCTCCGCCCGGCCGGACGGGCGTACGGTGGTCGCGGTCGGCGGCCTCACCCGCGCGGAGGCGGGTGGCTTCGGGGCGGAGTTCGCCGCGCTGGTCGCCCAGCTGCGGGACGGCAGGGAGGAACACTCGTGGGCTTCGCGCAACTGAGCAACAACCTGGTCTACTCCGCCATCGCGGTCTACGTGCTGGCCCTGGTCGGGTTCTCCGCGGACCTGGCCGCCCGCCCGGTGGCCCGCCGCCGGGTCCCGGCGCCGGTGCCGACGCCGGTCCCGGCGCCGGTCCGAGCTCACGCCGGGGGGGGACCGGCTGGTGGCGTGCCCGTGGCCGGCGACGGCCCCGCCCCGGAGGTGTCGCCCCGGCGACCCGTCGGCCGGGTGGCGGTGTCCCTGACCGTGCTCGGCTTCGCGCTGCACCTCGCGGGCCTGGTGGCGCGCGGTCTGGCCGCCGGGCGGGTGCCCTGGGGCAACATGTACGAGTTCTCCTCGGCGGCGGCGCTGGCCGTGACCGCGGTCTTCCTCCTGCTGTTGCTTCGCTACGACGTGCGCTACCTCGGGGTGTTCGTCATGGTCCCGGTGGTGTCGACGCTGGGCCTGGCCGTCACGGTGCTGTACGTGCCCGCCGGTGCGCTGGTGCCGTCGCTGGACTCCTACTGGCTGGTCATCCACGTCAGCGCGGCGGTGCTGTCCGCTGGTGCGTTCACCCTCGGGGCCGCGGTGTCGGTGCTGTACCTGCTGCGGGCGCGGGCCGAGCGCCGGGACACCGTGGGTGCCCTGCTCGGCCGTTTCCCGCCGGCGGCGGTGCTGGACCGCACGGCGTACCAGATCCACGCCTTCGTCTTCCCGCTGTGGACCTTCGCGATCATCGCGGGGGCGATCTGGGCGGAGAACGCCTGGGGCCGCTACTGGGGCTGGGACCCGAAGGAGACCTGGGCCTTCATCACCTGGGTGGTCTACGCCGGGTACCTGCATGCCCGCGCCACGGCTGGCTGGCGCGGCCAGCGGACCGCGGTCATCGCGCTGGTCGGGTTCACCGCCTTCCTGTTCAACTACTTCGGCGTGAACCTGCTCATCACCGGCCTGCACTCCTACGCCCGCTGACCCCCCACCCCCATCCGCATGAAGGCGTCCTTCTGTACTCACTTGGGTAGTGAAGGACGCCGTCATGCGTGAGGGGGGGCGGTCGTGAGGGCGTACGACGACCTGCGGGACCTGCTGGCCGACCTGGAACGCGGGGGCGAGCTGCACCGGGTGCGGGCCCGGGTGGACCCGTACCTGGAGGTCACCGAGGTCGTCACCCGGGTCGTGGCCGAGCGCGGACCCGCACTGCTGTTCGAGCAGGTCGGCGCCAGCCGGATGCCGCTGGCCATCAACGTCTTCGGCACCGAGGCCCGGATGGCCCGAGCCCTGGGCGCCGCCCACCTGGACGACCTCGGCGCCCGCATCGCCGACCTGCTCACCCCCGAGGTGCCCACCGGGCTCGGCGGGCTGCGCGAGGCGATGGGCAAGCTGGCGTCGCTGCGGACCGTCCCACCGCGCCGGGTGCGCAGCGCGCCCTGCCAGGAGGTGGTGCTGGAAGGGAACCGGGTGGACCTGGGCCTGCTGCCGGGCATCCAGGCCTGGCCCGGCGACGGCGGGGTGTTCCTCAACCTCGGACTGACCCACACCCGGCACCCGGTCACCGGTGCGCGGAACCTGGGGCTGTACCGGCTGCAGCAGCACGACGCGCGCACCCTCGGCCTGCACTGGCAGATCCACAAGGACTCCAACGCCCACCACGCCGTCGCCGAACGACGGGGTGAGCGGCTGCCGGTGGCCATCGCGTTCGGCTGCCCCCCGGCGGTGACCTACGCCGCCTCGGCACCCTTGCCCGCCGGCATCGACGAGTACCTGTTCGCCGGCTTCCTGCAGCAGCGCCGGGTGGAGATGGTGGACTGCGTGACGGTGCCGCTGCAGGTCCCGGCGGCGGCGCAGGTCGTCGTGGAGGGCTGGCTGGAACCCGGCGTACGCCGACCCGAGGGCCCCTTCGGTGACCACACCGGCTTCTACACCCCGGTGGAGCCGTTCCCCGCGCTGACCGTCGAGTGCCTGACGATGCAGCGCGACCCGGTGTTCCAGAGCATCATCGTGGGCCGCCCCCCTCAGGAGGACGGGCCGATCGGCAAGGCAACGGAGCGCATCTTCCTGCCCCTGGTGCAGCTGACGGTTCCCGACATCGTCGACCTGGACCTGCCGGTCGAAGGTGTGTTCCACAACTGCGTCATCGTGTCCATCGAGAAGCGCTACCCCAAGCAGGCGCAGAAGGTGATGCACGCCATCTGGGGCGCGGGCCTGCTGTCGCTGTCCAAGCTCGTCGTCGTGGTCGACGCCGACTGTGACGTGCACGACTACCGTGAGGTGGCCTGGCGCGCCTTCGGCAACGTCGACTACGCCCACGACCTCCTGCAGACCGTCGGTCCAGTCGACCACCTCGACCACGCCGCATACCAACAGTTCTGGGGCGGCAAGGTCGGCATCGACGCCACGCGCAAGCTGCCCACCGAGGGGTACACCCGGGGGTGGCCGGAGATGATCGTGCAGGACCCGGAGGTGGTGGACCGGGTCACCCGGCGCTGGCGAGAGTACGGGTTCCGGTGAGCTCGGCCACCCTGCCCGCGACGCCGCACCGCGGCCGGGTGCGGGCCTTCCTGCGCCTGGTCGCCATCGAGCACTCGGTGTTCGCGCTGCCGTTCGCGTACGTGGCCGCGCTCACCGCCATGTGGCGCGAGGACCGCAGCGTGCACTGGCGGGAGCTGCTGCTGGTCACCGTGGCGATGGTGGGCGCGCGCACCTTCGCGATGGCCGCCAACCGCATCATCGACCGGCACATCGATGCGCAGAACCCCCGGACGGCGCAGCGGGAGCTCGTCACTGGCGCGGTGTCGCTGCGCACGGCGTGGGTGGGCGCCGTGTTGGCCCTGGCCGTGTTCCTGGGTGCTGCCGCACTGCTCAACCGGTTGGCCCTCGCGCTGGCGCCGATCGCGGTGGTGCCGCTGGTCCTCTACCCCTACGCGAAGCGGGTGACGTGGGCGCCGCACGCCGTGCTCGCCCTCGCCCAGGCGGTCGCGCCGACCGGGGCCTGGATCGCGGTGACCGGCCAGTGGTCCTGGACCGCGGTGGTGCTCGGCCTGGCCGTCGGCACCTGGATCGGCGGCTTCGACATCATCTACGCGCTGCAGGACTACGCGGTGGACCGGCGTATCGGCGTACGGTCCCTGCCCGCCCGGTTCGGGCCGCGGGTGGCGCTGCGCTGCTCGCGGGCCGCGCACGGGGTGACCGTGGCGCTGCTGCTGGGCTTCGGGGCGCTCGCCGGCCTGGGCGGGGTCTGGTACGCCGGTACGCTGGCCACCGCCGTCGCCCTCGGCTACGAGCAGTCGCTGGTGCGCCCCGACGACCTGTCGCGGGTGAACCGCGCCTTCTTCACGGTGAACGGCTTCGTCGGCATCGGGCTGTTCGGCTTCGCCCTGGTCGACCTGCTCCTGGGCGGGCTGCGCCCGTAGCGTCCCGCGCCGGCCGGTACGGTGGCGCGCGTGACGCTGCTCTCCCTGGCCGACCTGTACGCCGCCCGTGACCGGATCGGGGACGTGGCGCTGCGCACCCCGCTGCTGCCTGCGCCGTGGGCGCCGGGGGAGCTGCTGCTCAAGCCGGAGAGCCTGCAGCCCATCGGCGCGTTCAAGCTCCGCGGCGCCTACAACATGGTGGCCGCGCTCCCCCCGGAGGTCCGGGCCCGCGGCGTGGTGACCCACAGCAGCGGCAACCACGCCCAGGCCGTCGCCTACGCGGCGCGGGCCTTCGGGGTGCCGGCCGTCGTGGTGATGCCGCAGGCGGCCGCGCCGGTGAAGGTCGCCGCCACCCGGGCGCTGGGCGCGGAGGTGCTGCTGGTGGCCAACGCGGAGCGGGAGAGTGCCGCCCTCGCGGTCGCCGCGGAACGCGGCCTGACCGTCGTCCCGCCGTACGACGACCCGTTTGTGGTCGCCGGGCAGGGCACCGTTGGGCTGGAGATCTGCGAGGACGCGCCGGACGTGCGGACCGTGCTGGTGCCGGTGAGCGGCGGCGGGCTGCTCTCCGGGGTTGCCGTCGCGGTCGCCGCGCTGTGCCCCGGCGCCCGGGTCGTGGGCGTCGAGCCCGAGCTGGCCGGTGACGCGGCGGAGAGCTTCCGGCGCGGCGAGCGCATGGTCTGGTCGCCCGAGCGGACCTTTCGCACCCTGGCCGACGGGCTGCGCACCACCAGCGTGGGCGTCCTCCCCTGGGAGCACATCCAGGCCCTTGTCGCCGACGTGGTCACGGTCACCGAGGCGGAGATCCGCGCCGCGATGCGCGTCCTTGCCACCCGGGCCCGCCTCGTCGTGGAACCGTCCGGGGCGGTCGCGGTCGCCGCCTACCTGGGCCGGGGCCGGCCCCCCGCGGGGCGCACCGTGGCGGTGCTCTCCGGCGGGAACGTCGACCCCGCCCTGCTCGCCGAGGTCCTGGCCGGGTGACCCCGAGGGGCCTGTGCGCCGCCGCGGCCGCCCTGCGGGCCGGGGAGGTGCGGGCCACCGAGCTGCTGGCGCAGGCCGTGGCCGCGGCCGAAGCCGCCGCCGCGCTGAACGCCTTCGCCTGGCTGGACGCCGACGGGGCGCGCGACCAGGCCGCCCGGTGCGACGCCGCGGCCGCCCGGGGGGAGTGGCGGGGGCCGCTGCACGGCAT
>JBMOMH010000019.1:0-775 GCA_049323135.1 Actinomycetota bacterium | reverse complement strand
CGTGGCGGGGGTGACCGTCCGGGCCGGCAGCCGGGCCCCGCTGCCCCCGCTGGCGCCCGGCCCCGGTGGGGACGCCGCCGCGGTGGCCCGCCTCCGGGCGGCGGGGGCGGTGCTGCTCGGCACCACCAACATGGTCGAGGTGGCCCTCGGCATCACCGGGGAGAACCCGCACACCGGCGACGTGCACAACCCGCACGACCCGGCCCGCCAGCCCGGCGGGTCCTCCAGCGGGGCGGCGGTGGCGGTGGCGGTCGGCGCCGGGCTGGCCGGGCTGGGCACCGACACCGGCGGCTCGGTACGGATCCCGGCCGCCCTGTGCGGGGTCGTCGGGGTCAAGCCCAGCCGCGGCCGGGTCCCGCTGGACGGGGCCCTGCCGCTGTCCCCGACGTGCGACCACGCCGGCCCGCTCGCCGGCTCGGTGGCCGACGCCGCGGTGGTGCTGTCCGTGCTGACTGCGGGGGCGGTGGGCGCCGCCGGCGCGGACCCGCGGCGGGTCGACCGGCCCCGGCTCGGCGTCCCCCGCCGCTACCTGGAGGGGGCCCTCGGAGCCGAGGTCCGGGCCGCGTTCGAGGGCTGGCTGGGGGCGGCCGCGGACCGTGGGGCGTCGGTCGTCGACGTCGACCCCGCCGACCTGGACCAGGCGCCGGCGGCGTACACCCCGCTGGTGCGGGCGGAGGCGGCCTGGGTGCACCGGGCCGCCCTGGCCGCCGACCCGGGGGTGTTCGGTGCGGCGGTCCGCGGCCCGCTGCTGGCCGGGCGGGGGATCTCCGCCGTG
>JBMOMH010000018.1:0-18197 GCA_049323135.1 Actinomycetota bacterium | reverse complement strand
CCCCCCCAGCCGCCGGTGCAGGACCCGCCAGCCCAGCCCCAGCCCCACCAGGTAGGACAGCGCGTACGCCGCGGCCATGCCGACCACCTGCCGGCCCGGGGGCAGCAGCAGGAAGGCGAGCACGGTCAGGCCCGCGTTGGCGGCCTGGATGGCCAGGTTGATCAGCGCGGGGGTCCGGGTGTCCTCCTGGGCGTAGAAGCCCCGCAGCAGCACGTAGAACAGCGAGAACGGCACCAGGCCCAACGCGAACGCCGCCGTGGTCCAGCCGATGATGCGCGCGTCGGCCAGCTCCAGGCCGGGGAACAGCACCTGGCCGACCAGCCCGCCGAGCGGCACCAGCAGCGCCGCGGCGGGCACCAGCACCGTGCCGGCCAGCCGCACCCCGGTGAGCAGGTCGGCGCGGACCCGGTCCAGGCGGCCCTCGCTGGCGTGCCGGCTCATCCGGGGCAGCAGCGCGGTGACCAGCGACACGGTGGCCACCGAGTGCGGCAGCTGGAAGATCAGGAAGGCCGTGACGTACACCGTGTACCCGGCGCCGTACGGCACCCCGCTGGTCTCCGCGACCTTGCCCGCCGCGGTGGCCAGCCGGGTCACCACCAGGTAGGCCAGCTGGTTGACCAGGACGTAGCCGATGGTCCAGCCGGCGAGGTCCCCCGCCCTGCCCAGCCCGGCCCCCCGCAGGTCGAAGCGGGGCCGCAGCGGGAAGCCCGCCGCCCGCACCAGCGGCACCAGCACCGCGGCCTGCGCGACGATGCCCAGGGTGGTGCCGACACCGAGCAGCGCCACCGCCGCGGGGGACACCGCCGCCGGGTCCGGGGCCCGCCCGACGACGAGCACGAACAGCACCGCGGTCACGGTGACCACGGCGTTGTTGACGACGGGGGCGAACATCGGGGCGCCGAACCGCTGCCGGCTGTTCAGCAACTGCGCGTACATCGTGTACAGCCCGTAGAAGAGGATCTGCGGGAGGCAGAACCGGGCGAACAGCACGGCCACGGCGTACTCCCGGGCCGTCCACTCCCCGGTCACGTACGGCCGCACCACCCACGGGGCGGCGAGCACCGCCAACGCCGACACGACGGCGAGCACCAGGGTGACCGCGCCAACCAGGCGGGCGGCGTACCCCCGCCCGCCGTCGGGGTCCTCCTTGAGGTGGCGCACCAGCTGCGGCACGAACACCGAGTTGATGGCCCCACCGGCGAGCAGGATGTAGAGGATGTTCGGCACTGTGTTGGCCACGTTGTAGGCGTCGCCGAACACCAGGGTGCCGGTGGCCGTGACCACGGCCACGTTGCGCACCAGGCCGGTGACCCGGGAGGCCACCGTGCCCACGGCCATCACCCCGCTGGCCCGCAGCAGCCCCCCGGTGGTCCGGTCCCCGCCCGGCCCGGTGGGCTCGCTCACCGCCCGGCCCGCTGCTGGGCCCGCTGCTGGGCCCGCTGCCCGGTTCGCTGCCCGGTCCGGGCGCGGCGGACCCGCCGGGCGATCCGCAGCCCGGCCAGGGCGAACAGCACGACCAGCGCCCCCCCGGTGACGGCCAGGCCGAGCGGACCGATCCGGGTGGCCCGCACGGTGATAGCGACCGGGGCGCCGAACGGCTCCCCCTGCGGGGTGCGCAGCCCCACGTCCACGGTGACCAGGCCGGTGGCGACCGCCGCGACCGGTACGTCCAGCTGGCGGGAGCTGCGGGGGGCCACGGTGACCGGGGCCGGTTCGGTGGGCACCAGCCGGGCGCTGTTGCGGGGCCGCAGCACAACCCCCACGGTGACCGGTTCGGTCAGGTCGTTGACGACGGTGACCGGGATCAGGCCCCGCTGGCTGGCCAGGGTGACGTTGGGGGTGGCGACCAGCCGCACCTGGGCCACCTGCCGGTCCAGGCCGGCGCGCACCGTCGCGAACAGGGCCCGCCCCGCGCCGGGGTCCCCGCGCCAGGCGGCCGACTCCAGGGCGAGGATCGCGCCGTCGTACGCCGACACCGTGGCGCTCGGGCCGACGACCACCGTGGCCAGCCGGCGCAGGTCCGCCCGGAGCCGGGCCACCCCCTCCAGGTACGCCGGGGCCAGCTCCCCGCTGCGGGCCTGCTCCGGGTAGTCCAGCACTGGGCGGGTGGGCGTGGGCGGCGGCTCGGCGCGCAGCGCGTCCAGCCCGACGGGGGTGACCCAGGGGACCTTCGTGGCGGCCAGCAGCCGGGCGGCCACCTCCGCCGGCGGCCGCCACCGGCGGGGCGGGGCAACCAGTACGGTGCGCTCGGCCCCGCCGGGGCGCTCCGCGGTGACCAGCGCCGTCTCGGCGAGGAACCGCTGCACCGCCGCGCCGGCCACCGCGGGGTCGGCCAGGTCGGTGGCGATGAGGCTGGACAGGGTCGCGTCGGGGACCAGGCCGGCCACGGAGCCGCCGAGGGCGGGCAGGGTCACCCGGCCGGTGGGCGTGTAGGTGAGGCCGGTCGGGGGCGGGGCCTGCCGCTCGCTGACCACCGCGGCGCGGACGCCGGCGGCGCGCAGGGTCTCCAGGGTCGCCGGGTCGACCAGGCCGCCGGCCGGCCAGGCCACGTCCCCGGTCACCGGTCGGCCGAGCAGGCTCGCGGCCGTCGTGGCCCCCTGGGTGGTGGCCAGGGTGAGGTCCCGCTCCAGTCCGGCGCGCTGCAGCGCGACCGCGTCCGGGTCGGCGTACCCGAGGGCGACCACCGGCCCGTTGCCCAGGGCCGCCCGGGCCGCGGCCAGCCAGCGGGCGGCGTCGGCCTGGCCGCTGCCCGGAGCCGTCCCGGTCCCGGCTCGCACCTGGTAGCCCTGCGCCATGGCCGCCACGGTGGCCAGCAGCTGGGGGTCCACCACCCAGGTCAGGGCTACGCCGGACCGGGCGGCCTGCGCGCCCGCGCCGAGCAGACCGTCCAGCGCCCCCTCGGGGCGCAGCTCGGTGGCCAGCCGGTCGTCGGTGAACACGCCCTGGGCGTCCTGCCGGGGCACGTCCACGAGCGGCCACAGCCAGGCCAGCCGCAGCGGCTGGAACGGGTTGCCCGGCGGGTACCACGGCAGGAACGTGCGCAGCACGCCGGCCCGGTCCTGGTCGGCGTCCACCGCCTCCACGGCCAGCTGGTAGACGCCGAAGCTCCGGGCGGGCAGGCCCAGGGAGTCCACCGGCACGGTCACGGTCCAGGCCCGGCTGGCGTCAGGGGCCAGCGGTCCCAGGTCGACCTGGCTGCCCGCGAGCACCCGGCCGGTGTATGCGTCCGGCGCGGCCGCGTCCTGCGCCACCCGGGCGATCTCCCCCCGGCTGCCGAAAGGCCGGCTCACCAGCCGCAGCCGCACGCTGACCCCGTCGACCAGGCTGGTGGCGCGGTTGGTGGCGGTGCCGGTCACGGTCAGCGTGCCCCCCGGCTGGGGAGCGGCCGGCTCCACCGCGCCCAGGGTGAGGGTCAGCGGCAGGCTCGGCGGCGCGGCCGCGGCGGTGCCGGCCAGGCCGCCGACTGGGCCGCCGACGGGGCCGCCGACGGGACCTGCAGGGCCGGCCACCAGCAGGGTGAGGACGGCCGCGAGCAGGGCCGCGACCCGACCGGTGACGCGCACACCCCCCGCACGGGGGTGCCTCACGCGGACTCCGCGAGCAGGTCGGTGGCGGTCTGCACCAGGGCCCGCTCGTCGGCGTACGCCAGGCGGTCCGGTACGTCGGCCAGCGCGACCCAGGCGACCTCCTCCACCTCGACGTCCTCAGCGGAGAGCTGGCCCCCGGCGTACTCCAGCAGGAAGTGGTGCACCGTCTTGTGCACCCGCCGGTCCTCGGCGACGAACCAGAAGTCGATGGTGCCCAGCGGGCCCAGCACCCGGCCGCGGATGCCGGTCTCCTCCTCCACCTCGCGGACCGCGGCGTCCTGCGCGGTCTCCCCCTCCTCGACGTGCCCCTTGGGCAGCGACCAGACCAGCCGGCCCCGCCGGTCGCGGCGGCCGATCAGCGCCGCGCGCGGGGTGGCTCCGGACCGGTCGACCACCAGCCCGCCGGCGGAGACCTCCTCCACCCGGCGCAGGGACCTCGCCCCGGCGGCCGGCGTGCGGGGCGTCGCGGTGCGCCGGCCGGTCCGCGGCGGCCGGGGGCGGCCGGAACGGGGGCTCGGCATCTTCGAATCGTAGCCGCGGGACCCCCTCCCCCCGCCCCCTACGTGGCGATCACGCGGGAGCTGACGGGCCGGGCGGCCCGTACCCTTGGACACCGTGTCCCCCCGCCCCTCGCCGTCCGCCGCCGGGTCCCCGCCCGAGTTCGCACCGGAGCTGACGGCCGCGCAGCGCCGGGCCGTGCGCGAACTGCTGCGGGTGTCCCCGGTCGTCGAGGACCTGGCCGGCCGGTTCGCCGGGGCCGGGCGCGACCTGGCCCTGGTCGGCGGCTCGGTCCGCGACGCGCTGCTCGGCCGGCTCGGCTCCGACCTGGACCTGGCCACGGACGCCCGGCCCGACCAGGTCCTGGACCTGCTGCGCGGCTGGGCGGACGCGGTGTGGGACACCGGCATCGCCTTCGGGACGGTGGGGGCGGCCCGGGGCGGCTTCCGCCTGGAGATCACGACGTACCGCAGCGACGTCTACCCCAGCGACTCGCGCAAGCCGCAGGTCTCGTACGGCGACAGCCTGGTGGAGGACCTGCGCCGGCGGGACTTCACCGTCAACGCCCTGGCGGTGCTGCTGCCGGAGCGGACCTTCGTCGACCCCTTCGGGGGCCTGCCGGACCTGGCCCGCCGGGTGCTGCGCACCCCGGGCCGGCCCGAGGAGTCCTTCGCGGACGACCCGCTGCGGATGCTGCGCGCCGCCCGGTTCGCCGCCCAGCTGGGCTTCGCCGTGGCCCCGGAGGTGCTGGCGGCGATCCGGGCGATGGCCGGGACGCTGGCCAAGGTCTCCCGGGAGCGGGTGCGCGACGAGCTGACCAAGCTGCTGTGTGCCGACCGGCCCCGGCCGGGCCTGCGCCTGCTGGTGGACAGCGGGCTGGCCGACCAGGTGCTGCCCGAGCTGCCCGCCCTGCGCATGGAGATCGACGAGCACCACCGGCACAAGGACGTCTACGAGCACACCCTCACCGTGCTCGAGCAGGCCATCGCGTTGGAGGGGGACAGCGGGCCCGACCTGGTGCTGCGGCTGGCCGCGTTGCTGCACGACGTGGGCAAGCCGAAGACCCGGTCGATGCAGGACGGCAAGGTCACCTTCCACTTCCACGAGGTGGAGGGCGCCCGGATGGTGCAGGCCCGGCTGGCCGAGCTGCGCTTCCCCAAGGACGTCGTGGCCGAGGTGGCCCGGCTGGTGGAGCTGCACCTGCGCTTCCACGGGTACGGCACCGGCGAGTGGACCGACTCGGCGGTCCGCCGCTACGTCCGCGACGCCGGACCGCTGCTGGACCGGCTGCACAAGCTGACCCGGTCGGACTGCACCACCCGCAACCGGCGCAAGGCGGCCGCGCTGGCGGCGGCGTACGACCGGCTGGAGCAGCACATTGCCCGGCTCGCTGCCCAGGAGGAGCTCGACCGGCTGCGCCCGGACCTGGACGGGCACCAGATCATGCACATCCTGGGGGTGCCGCCGGGCCCGGTCGTGGGGGAGGCCTACCAGCACCTGCTCGCCCTGCGCACCGAGCGGGGCCCGCTGGGCGAGGCGGCGGCCCGGGAGGAGCTACTGCGCTGGTGGGCCGCCCGCCGGTCCGCTGGGACGTAGCCAGGCACCGGGCGGCCCGGCCCCCGGGAGGTCGCCGACCGAGCCTTAAGCCGCGGGCCTGCCCTATTTGGTGTCGTCGTGGCACGCTTCCCGGGTGTGTGGCATATTCGCCTCATGGATGCCACAGCGGATGCCACAGCGGGGGCCACGGCGGATGCCACGGTGGTGCTCGGTCGGCAGGGTCGGGTCGTCATCCCGGCCGACATCCGCCAGGCGCTGGGCCTAGCTCCCGGGGATCGGCTCCACCTCCACGTCGCCGGCCGGCGTCTCGTGCTCACTCGCCCGCAGGACGCGGTGGTCGAGCTGCGACGTTTGGCCTCGGCGGTCCCCAAGGAACGCTCGCTCGTCGACGAGCTGCTCGCCGAA
Source organism: Actinomycetota bacterium (assembly GCA_049323135.1). GTDB lineage: Bacteria > Actinomycetota > Actinomycetes > JBMOMH01 > JBMOMH01 > JBMOMH01. The sequence goes on along the minus strand of JBMOMH010000018.1, from coordinate 12,150 downwards.
CGCCGGCTGGCTGCGGCGGCCGAGTGACCGTCCTGGATGCCTCGGCGGTGCTCGCCCTGATCCATGACGAGCCGGGTGCGGACCTCGTTGCCGCGGCGCTGGCTACCGCCCGGCTCGGGACGGCGAACCTCGCCGAGGTCATCGGAAGGCTCGTCGACGCCGGCGTCGACGCCAGGCGGGTTCCCGAGCTGCTCGCCGCCGCCGGTGTCACTTTCGAGCCCGTCTCCACGGCCGATGCGGAGCTGGCCGGTGCGCTGCGCGCGCTGGTCGGTGGGCGGTCGCTCTCGCTCGGCGACTGCTGCTGCCTGGCGCTGGCGGTGCGCAGCACCCCGGCCGAGGTCCTGACGGCCGATCGCGCGTGGGCGAGCCTGGGGCTGCCCATCCGGGTCCGGCTGATCCGTTAGGGGTCGGGCCCTCAGCGCAGCGGCTCGGGCACGGGATGGCGCCGGCTGGCCCGGTCGTACGCCGCGGCGGTCAGCGCGTACCCGGCGGCGACCACGGCGAGCACCGGGTAGGACCGCCCGCTGGGCGGCAGGGTCACCGCGGCGAAGGCGGCGGCGCCGACGAAGGACACGTTGAACAGCACGTCGTACAGGGAGAACACCCGGCCCCGGTAGGCGTCGGACACCGTCTCCTGCACGATCGTGTCCACGCAGATCTTCGCGCCTTGGGCGACGACGCCGAGCAGGAACGCGGCGACGTAGAACAACGGCCGGGTGTACGGCGCCCCGAAGGCCACCTGGACCACGGCGGCGCCGGCGAAGAGCCCGGCAACCCAGCTGGACGTCGGCATCCGGGCGGTCGCCAGCGGGGTGAGCACCGCGGCGAGCAGGTACCCCGCGGCGGACGCGACGAAGGCGACGGCCAGCCCGGCCAGCCCTGCCTCCGGCTGCCCGGGCGGGCTGAAGTAGTTGCGGAACAGCAGCAGCGCGGCGACCGTGGAGATGCCGTAGTAGAAGCGGTGCGCGGTGATGGCGGCCAGCGCGATGCCGGCCGCTGGGCGCCGGCGTACGTGCCGGGCCCCGTCCACCAGCCCGGCCAGTACGCCGCGCAGTGCCGCCACCGTGGGCGGCCGGTCCGGGTCCGGGTCGGGGCCCAGCAGCAGGGGCGGGCGGAGCCGCAGGGCCAGCCCGGCCGCCGCCAGGTAGAGGGCGGCGGCCAGGGCGAGCAGGCTCGCCGTGCCGGCGTCGGTGGGGCCGACCAGCGCCCGGCCCAGGTAGCCCAGCCCGGCCCCGGCGAACGCGGCGAGGGTCCCGCTGGTCGTGGACAGGCTGTTGGCGACGACCAGCGTCGGCGTGGGCACCACGTGCGGCAGGGCGGCGGACAGCGCGGCCAGGTAGAACCGGTTGATGCTCAGCGCGACCAGCGCGGTCAGGTAGAACGGCAGCCCGGTGGCCCCGGTTGTCACCAGGGGGGCCAGCGCGAGCACCACGCCGGCCCGCACCACGTTGGCCACCACCAGCACCTGCCGGCGCCGCCACCGGTCCAGCAGCACCCCGGCGAACGGCCCGACCAGGGAGTAGGGCAGCAGCAGCGTCGCGAACGCCGCGGCCACCGCCGGGGCGGAGGTCTGCCGCTCCGGGGAGAAGAACACGTACGACGCGAGCGCCACCTGGAAGACGCCGTCGGACAGCTGGGAGGTGACCCGCGTCACGTACAGCCGCCGGAAGTCCGGTAGCCGGGCCACGCTGCGCAGGTCCGCCGCGTGGCTCACCGGGCCAGGCTAGCCATTCCCGGGGGGCCGGCTGGGGGGCTGGCTGGGTGGCAGGCCGGCCGGATGCTTGGCCGGGTGGCTGGCCGGGGGGCGGGCCGCCTACGCTCGGGCGGCGTGGAGGAGAACCCGAGCGCCCAGGCCTGGTACGTCGAGCCGTCCGGCCCGCTGCGGGGCGACGTGTTCGTCCGCGGCTCCAAGAACGCGGCAACCAAGCACATGGTCGCGGCCATGCTCGGGGACGCCCCGAGCACGGTGGAGAACGTCCCCGACGTCGGGGATGTCACGATCACCGCGGAGATCCTCACCGCCCTGGGGCTGGGGGTGGACTGCACCGACGACACGGTGACCGTGCACCCGGTCCTCCGGCCGCTGTTCGAGGTGCCGCTGTCGTTCAGCGGGCTCAACCGGATCCCGATCCTGATGCTCGGCCCGCTGCTGCACCGCACCGGCGAGGCGTTCGTGCCGTTGGTCGGCGGGGACCGCATCGGCGCCCGCCCGGTGGACTTCCACGTCGCCGCCCTGCGGGCGATGGGCGCGGAGGTGGAGCTACGGCCGGACGGGTTGGCCGCGAAGGTCGCGGGCCGGCTGCGCGGGGCGAAGATCCACCTGCCGTACCCGAGCGTGGGGGCCACCGAGACGGTCCTGCTCAGCGCCGTGCTGGCCGAGGGCCGCACCGTGCTGCGCAACGCGGCGACCGAGCCGGAGGTCGTCGAGCTGGCCATGTTCCTGCAGCGGATGGGGGCCCGGATCGAGCTGTGGCCGGACCGCCGGATGGTCGTCGAGGGGGTCGAGCGGCTCGGGGGGGCCACCCAGCGGCTGGCCGGGGACCGCAACGAGGCGTTCAGCTACCTGGTCGCCGGGTTGGTCACCGGGGGGGAGGTGCGGGTGCACGGCTGCACCCAGGACCGGCTGGTCACCGCGATCACGACCCTGAACCGGATGGGTGCGCACTTCACCATCACCGACGAGTGGCTGCAGGCGTCCGCACCTAACGGGCTGCGGCCGGCCGCCGTACAGACCGACACCCACCCCGGCTTCATGACCGACTGGCAGACACCGCTGTTCGTGCTGTTCACCCAGGCCCAGGGCATGTCGGTGCTGCACGAGACGGTGTACGAGGACCGGCTGGTGTACGTGCCCGCGCTGCAGCAGATGGGCTGCGAGGCCGAGCTGTTCGCCAGCTGCCTGGGCGGGCCGGCCTGCCGGTTCCACGACACCAGCGCGGTGCACTCGGCGGTGGTGAAGGGGGTGTCCCGGCTGCGCGGCGCGGACGTGGAGATCCCGGACGTGCGGGCCGGCTTCTCCTCGGTCATCGCCGCGGCCATCGCCGACGGCGCGTCGACGCTGCGCGGAATCCACCACCTGGAGCGGGGCTACCATCGCCCGGCCGAGCAGCTGGCCGCCCTCGGCCTGTCGGTACGCCGGCGCTGACCGGGACGCCTCCCGGTCAGCCGGCGGGGACCCTGGCCGAGCCCATCTCGCGTTGGCCGGAGTGCGCCTCGGCCAGGATCGCCTGCGCCTCGTGCTCGAAGCTTCCCGTCTCGATCGGGCAGTGGATGCCGCACTCCTTGGGCGCGCCCTGCTCCCACCACCATCGCCCGGCCCGGTCGTCCTCCCCGGGGCGGATCGGCCGGGTGCAGGGGGCACAGCCGAGGCTCGTGTAGCCCTCGGCGTACAACGGGTGCACTGGGACGTCGTGCGCCTGCAGGTAGTCCCAGACGTCCTCCTTGGTCCAGTCCGCCAGCGCGTTGACCTTGACGATGCCGCCGTGGTCGTGGTCGAGCTCCACCTTCGCGATCGCGGCCCGGGAGGCCCACTGGTCCCGGCGCAGCCCGGTGAACCAGCCGTCCAGGTCGCGCAGCGCGGCCACCAGCGGGCGCACCTTGCGCACCTGGCAGCAGAACATCCGCTCGGCGACGCTGCGCCGGAACAGCTCGCTGCCCTGGCGGCGCACCATGGCCTCGACCTCGGCGGGGGCGGGGGTCAGTACCTGCCACCGGGTGTGCGGGTAGCGTGCCCGAACCTCCGCCAGGAAGGCGTGGGACTCCTGTGGCAGTCGACCGGTGTCCACCGTCACCACCCGGACGTCGGGTCGCAGCCGTGCCGACATGTCCAGCACCGCCATCCCGTCGGCCTGCAGCGCGGTGACGATGGCCACGGCGTCGCCCAGCGCCTCCAGGGCCCAGGCGACGACGTCCTGCGGTTCCTGCTCGTCCAGCTCCAGGGCGATCTCACCGATCTCGAGGTCGTCGAAGACGACCCGGTCCCTGGGGTGCTCCTCGATGGGGGTCACGGCCGTCCTCTCTTCCGTCGGGGGGACCTCGTCGTGGCGCCGGCGTCGGTCAGCCGCCGGCCATCGCCATCACGATCCGGATGGCGGTACCCGGGGCCACCGGGGTGGCCAGCCCCTGCAGGTCCCGGATGTCCTCGTCGTCCACGGCGACCAGGTAGGCCCGGGCCACCGCGCCGTGGGGCAGCACCGCGGCGCCGAAGGCGGGGTGCTCCCGGGCGACGGCGGCGAGCGCCTCGCCCACGGTCCCCGCGGCCACCTCCAGCCGGTCGGCGCCGTCCACGAGGGACAGCAGCGGCCCGGGGACGTGCACGACGACGCCGCCCCCCGCGCGGTCGGGCCCCGCCGCGGCGGTCCCCTCGGGGGTGGTCCCGGCGGTGGACCCCTGCGTCGGGGTGCCCGTCGCCACCGCGAGCAGCTCCTCCTCGGTGTGCTGTGCACAGAAGTCGGCGAAGCTGTACGACGACCCAGACCGGCCCGCCTCCTGGCCCGCCTCCCGGGCGGCCTCCCGGGCGGCCTCCCGGTCCGCCTCCTGAGCGGCCAGCCACGCGGCGACCAGGCGCTCGAGTACGGCGTCGATCTCGCCCGTGGGTACCCGGCGGACCAGCCGGCGCCCCACCCCGGTCCGTGCGCCGAGGCCGCCTCCGACCGACAGGTCGTAGGCCTCGACCCGTCCGCCCCCGTCGGGCAGATGCGTGGTGGTGCCCTGCAGGCCTATCTCCCCGACCCAGTGCTGTGCGCAGGCGTGCGGGCACCCGTCGATGTGGATGGCCAGGCCGCCCAGGCGGGCGGCCCCGAACCGGTCGGTGAGCCGCCCCAGGATGGCGTCGAGCTTGTCCTTCGTCTCGGCCACCGAGTAGTTGCAGAACCGGTGGCTGGTGCAGGCCACCGACCGTCCGTAGGCGCGGCCGCGCTCCGTGGGCAGGCCGAGGGCGGCCAGCCCCGCGGTGACGCCGGCCAGTCGGCGTACGGGCACCGAACCGAGGACCACGTTCTGCTGCCGGGTGAGTCGCAGGTCGGCGCCGAGGTCGCCGACCAGGTCGGCGAGCGCGGCGAGCATGGCGGCGGTGACCCGGCCGGAGGGCACCGGGACACCCAGCGCCACCAGCCCCCGCCGGCGCTGTGGCGTCACGCCCAGATGGTCCTGCTCCCCGGTGGCCGCAGGGGCGGCGCCGTCGGCGAGCCGGCGCCCCAGCTCGGCTTCCACCCGGGAGCGGACACCGGTCGGCCCATGGTCGTCGACGAGGAACTTCAGCCGGGACTTGGCGCGGCTGAGCCGGTAGCGCAGGTCGTGCTGCCACACGTTGGTGATCGCCTGCAGCACCTGGAGCGCGTCGTCGACGGGCACGAACACCCCGAGGTCCCGGGAGATCCGTGGCGTGTTGGACAGGCCCCCGCCGACCCGTACGCCGAACCCGGGTGCCCCGTCCACGACGGTGCCCACCAGGGCCACGTCGTGGATCTCCGGTGCGTTGCACTGCGCCGGGCAGGTCGCGACCGTGTACTTGTGCTTCCGGGGCAGGTTGGAGAAGTCGGGGTTTCCTGAGAAGAAGGTGGCCACCTGCTGCAGCACCGGCGTGGCGTCGAAGGGCTCGTGGGCGCTCAGCCCGGCCACGGGGCAGCCGGTGACGTTGCGGACGGTGTCGCCCTCGGCGCCGGCCGTCGTCAGCCCGAGGGCCTCCACCGCGGTCAGCACGTCGGGCAGCCGGGCCATCGGCACCTGGTGCAGCTGGACGCCTTGCCGGGTGGTCAGCTCGGCCTCGCCGGCGGCGTACTCCTCGCTGAGCTGGCCCAGCCCACGGACCTGCGCCGGCTGCAGGATGCCCCCGGGCACCTTGATGCGCACCATGAAGGTGCCCACCTTCGGCTTGTCGTGGGCCAGCCCCCACCAGTGCAGGCGGACCAGGTCGGTCTCGGGAACCTCCTCGTAGCCGCGGGCGATCAGGTCCGGCAGCTCGGCCCGAGCCTGCAGGGGGGGGCGGTCCCGCTTGAGCCGCTCGATGCTGTTGCGCCGGAGCACCAGATCCCAGTCGGGGGCGGGACGCTCGACGCCCTGGACGGGGGAACGGGGGGGCAGGTCGACGGTCACGGGTCCTCCGTGCGGGGGTTCGGTCGGGGGTGCTCGCTGGTGACCGGCGGCGGGGTGGTACTCCGAACCAGTGCGCGGCCGCGCGGAGGCGTCAGGCGGCGGTCAGGCGCACTGCAGCGCGCGGCAACAGAAGCAGCGGGACGGGATCATCGCCCCGACTACGCCGGCGCGGCGCGTGCGAACCATGCCGGGCAGCGTAGCAGCGACGGGGGGGCCGGCTTGGCCGACCCCCACGTCCCGGGTCGTCGTACTGCTTGCTGGGCGGTGTCGGGGGCCGGGGGGGTGCGGCGGCGGCTGCCGCGAGCGGCTAGCGCTCGACCTCGCCGCGGATGAACTTCTCCACCAGCTCGCGGGCCTCGTCGTCCCGGTACTGCACCGGAGGGGACTTCATGAAGTACGCGGACGCGGACAGGATCGGACCGCCGACCCGCCGGTCCAGGGCGATCTTCGCGCAGCGCACCGCGTCGATGATGACCCCCGCCGAGTTCGGCGAGTCCCACACCTCCAGCTTGTACTCCAGGTTCAGCGGCACGTCCCCGAAGGCCCGGCCTTCCAGCCGCACGTAGGCCCACTTGCGGTCGTCCAGCCACGGCACGTGGTCCGACGGCCCGATGTGCACGTTGCGGGCGCCCAGGTCGTGGCCGAGCTGGGAGGTGACCGCCCGGGTCTTGGAGATCTTCTTCGACTCCAGCCGCTCCCGCTCGAGCATGTTGAGGAAGTCCATGTTGCCGCCGACGTTGAGCTGCATGGTGCGGTCGAGTACGACGCCCCGGTCCTCGAACAGCTTGGCCAGGACCCGGTGCGTGATCGTCGCCCCTACCTGGCTCTTGATGTCGTCCCCGACGATGGGCAGCCCGGCCGCGGTGAACTTCGCCGCCCACTCCGGCGTACCGGCGATGAACACCGGCAGGGCGTTGACGAAGGCGACGCCGGCGTCCAGCGCGCACTGTGCGTAGAACTCCACCGCCCGCTGCGAGCCGACCGGCAGGTAGCAGACCAGTACGTCGGCGCGCGCCTCGCGCAGCGCCGCGACCACATCCACCGGCTCGTCGTCAGACTCGGTGATCATCTCCCGGTAGTACCGGCCGAGCCCGTCGTAGGTGTGCCCGCGGCCGACGACGACCCCGGTGGGGGGCACGTCGCAGATCTTGATGGTGTTGTTCTCGCTGGCGGTGATGGCCTCCGCGAGGTCGCGGCCCACCTTCTTCGCGTCCACGTCGAAGGCGGCGACGAAGGTCACGTCGTGCACGTGGTAGTCCCCCAGCTGCACGTGCATCAGGCCGGGGACCCGGCCCGCCGGGTCGGCGTCCCGGTAGTAGTGGACCCCCTGGACCAGCGATGCGGCGCAGTTGCCCACGCCGGCGATCGCCACACGTACCTCAGCCATCCGTGCTCCTCGTTCTCTCTGGTTGCCGGTCGTCTTCCCTGGGTCGTGCGGGGCCCTGCCCCCGTTCGTGCTCGATGAGCTCGGTCAGCCAGCGCACCTCGCGCTCCACCGACTCCAGCCCGTGCCGCTGCAGCTCGAGGGTGTAGCTGTCCAGCCGCTCCCGGGTCCGGGCTAGCGCGCTGCGTACCCGGGACCGCCGCTCCTCCAGCCGGGTGCGCCGGCCCTCGAGGATGCGCAGCCGGACCTCGGCGTCGGTCCGGGCGAAGAAGGCGAACCGTACGCCGAACCCCTCGTCCTCCCAGGCCGGGGGCCCGGCCTCGGCCAGCAGCTGGCCGAACCGTTCCTTGCCGTCGGCGGTGAGGGCGTAGACGATGCGGCCTCTACGGCCGGTCAGCCCGGCCGCCGGCGCACCGGAATCCCCCACGTCCTCGACGATCCACCCGCGGGCGAGCAGGCCCTTCAGGCAGGGGTAGAGAGTGCCGTACGAGAACGCGCGCAGCGGTCCGAACAGCGCGTTGAGCCGCTTGCGCAGCTCGTAGCCGTGCAGCGGTGACTCGTGGAGCAGGCCGAGGACGGCGAGCTCGAGGACCTCCGAGCGCCGTGCCGCCATCCGCCCACCTCCCGTCGCCACTGGCACAGCTCGATGTATCGGTCCAATACATCGTGTGAGGCGACCATAGGCCGTCCCTAGTCGGTACGGCAACCCGGGGGTGGGTCGACGGCGGCCCGAGAGACGTTCCCCCGGCGACTGGGCGGGAACGCTCCTCTGCAGGAACTTTGGTCACACAGGCCACTGCCGCTATCCCCATCGGCACGAGGGATGGGAGGATGTGGTAGTTAATGTGGCAAAATCAGCGTAATAACTACCACAAACTGCGACCTCCCTGTTACCATGGTGAGCCCTGAGGCCAGGGAGAGGGAAGGGATGGCGTCGGCCCCTCCTACCGCCGCCAGCCGGCCTCCGGGAGCCCCGGCCCCCCGGGCAGTTACCCCCCCGGGCAGTTACCCCCCGGGCAGTTACCCCCCGGGCAGTTACCCCACGGGCGGTGACCCCCCTGGCCGGCCTCCCCGGACGGCTCCCAGCTACCCCTTCCGGCCGCCCGGCCACCCCCGGCCACCCTGGCCGGCCCCCCGGCCGGCCGATGTCGAGGGGCCGGTGCACCGGCCCTGGCGGCGTACCCTCGTCAGGATGTGGTCCCAGCGCTCGGTGATCGACTACGCGCTCGCGCGGCGCGCGACGCTGCAGTCCCTCTTCAGCGGCGGGACCAGCGCCACCGACGTGTGCGACGCCGACCCCTACCTGCTGCGGGCCGCGAAGTTCCACGGCGAGCCCACCGAGCGCACCTGCCCGGTGTGCCGCAAGGAGCGCCTCGCCCACGTCACGTACGTCTTCGGCGACGAGCTCGGGGAGTACTCCGGGCGGATCAAGACCAGCCGGGAGCTCGAGCCGATGGCCCGGGAGCACGGCGAGTTCCGGGTGTACGTCGTCGAGGTCTGCCAGGGCTGCGGCTGGAACCACCTGCACCTGTCCTACGTCCTGGGGGACGGCGTCCCTCGCACCCCGACCCGTCGGCGTCGCCGCGCCGCCGAGGAGTAGCCCCGCATGAGCCAGCACCGCCGTACGGCGCCGCCACCTGCCCGCCGTCCGGCCGGGACGGGCCGCCGTGCCGGCACCGCGAACCGCCCCGCCGGCACCCGGGCCCGCCCCGCCCGCCGGGGCCTGGTCGACTATCCCCGCGCCGGCCGCCGGGGCTGGCGCCGCTGGGTGCCCTCGTGGCGGCTGGTCTCCGCGCTCGGCGCCGGTGGCCTGCTCGGCCTGGTCGTGCTGTTCGGCGTCGCCTACGCCAACACGACGGTCCCGGACCCCAAGGCCCTGGCCACGGCGCAGTCCACGATCCTGTACTACTCCAAGCCGGACGGCACCCGGGGTGCCGAGCTCGGCCGGCTCGGTGAGCGCAACCGGGTCGCCGTACCGCTGGACAAGGTGCCGCAGTCGCTGCAGCAGGCGGTGCTGGCCGCCGAGGACCGCTCCTTCTACGCCAACCGGGGCTTCTCGCCGACCGGTGTGGTGCGGGCCGCCCTCAACGACCTGTCCGGCGGCGCCCGGCAGGGCGGGTCGACCATCACCCAGCAGTACGCGAAGAACGCCTTCCTCACCCAGGCGCCCACGCTGACCCGCAAGGTCAAGGAGCTGTTCCTGGCCATGAAACTGGGCCAGTCCCGCTCCAAGAGCGAGATCCTGCAGGACTACCTGAACACGATCTACTTCGGGCGTGGGGCGTACGGCGTACAGAGCGCGGCCCAGGCCTACTTCGGTACCGACGTCACCAAGCTCGACCCCAGCCAGGCCGCGTTCCTCGCCGGCATCATCCAGTCCCCGAGCAACTACGACCCGGCCCGGGGGCCGGCGGCGCTCAAGGCCGCGCAGACCCGGTGGGCGTACGTGCTCGACGGGATGGTCAGCCAGGGCTGGCTGCCCGCCGCGGACCGGGCCGCCCTCACCTTCCAGCGGGTGCTCCCGCCCCGGACCGACAACCAGTACGCCGGGCCGACTGGCTACCTCATCGCCACCGCCAAGCAGGAGCTGCTGGCTCGCAAGATCCTCACCCAGGACCAGCTCGACCGCGGCGGCTTCGCCGTACAGACGACGTTCGTGCAGGAGTGGCAGCAGGCCGCCGAGGCGGCCGTGGCGCAGAACCAGCCGCAGGGGGCCAAGCCGGGCATCCACAGCGCGCTGGCCTCGGTGCGTCCGGGGACCGGCGAGCTGGTCGCCATGTACGGCGGCCCCGACTACGTCACACAGGGGTTCAACGACGCCACCCAGGCCGCCAACCAGGTGGGGTCGACGCTCAAGCCGTTCGTGCTGGCCGCGGCCCTGGAGAACGGGATCAGCCTGAAGAGCCGCTTCAACGGCAACTCGCCGCGGGAGTACCCGGGCACCGAGTACGTGCGCAAGGGCACCGCGCCCAACGCGGTCGGTCCGCTGCCCAACGAGGACAACGTCTCGTACGGGATGATCGACCTGGTCAAGGCGCTGACGTACTCGGTGAACACCGTCTACATGGACGTGGGGCTGCAGGTCGGGCCGGCCAAGGTGCGCGACGCCATCGTCCGGGCCGGGATCCCGGACACCACCAAGGAGCTGTCCGCCAACCCCAGCGTCGCCCTGGGCGTGGCCCGCCCGTCGGTGGCGGAGATGGCCAACGCCTACGCCACCCTGGCCGCCCAGGGCATGCGTGCCGACGTCCACGTCATCACCCAGGTGGTCCGGGCCAACGGGGGCGTGGCCTACCAGGCGGCCAAGAGCACCCAGCGCGCCTTCGCCCCCGACGTCGTCTCCGACGTCACCTACGCGATGCAGCAGGTGGTCACCTCCGGCACCGGGGCCCGCGCCCGGGCCGTCGGCCGGCCGGTGGCCGGCAAGACCGGCACCACCGACTACAACATCGCCGCGTGGTTCGCCGGGTTCACCCCGCAGCTGGCCACGGCGGTCGACTTCTTCGGCGCCGACGCCAAGGGCAACCAGGTCTCGCTGCGGGACCTGGTGGGCAAGCGGGTCAACGGCGCGGACTTCCCCACCGCGGTGTGGACGCAGTACACCAAGACCGTGCTGCAGGGCCAGCCGGTGCTGCCCTTCCCGCCGCCGGCCAACGTCGGTACAGCGATCAACCCGTCGCCCACGCCGACCCCGACCCCGACCTCCACCCCGACCCCGACGCCGGTGGACAGCCCGACGCCGACGCCCACACCCACGCCCTCCCGGTCGCCGACCCCGACGCCCACCCCGACGGGGAGCAGCAAACCCAAGCCCCCGCCGTCCTGCCTGCCGCCGCTGTGTACCCCCACCCCCACCCCCACATCCACTCCCTAACTCCGTAGCGATCATGCGCCTCTGGAGCGGTGCAAACCTGCATGATCGCTACGGGAGGATCGGGGGGAGGAGGGGGGCGAGGGGGGTGGGGGAGGATGACCGGGTGCCCGCCGACCTGGTCCTGCCCAGCCGGGACGACCCGTTCGTCGCCGCTTCCAGCGAGGGCGTCGGCGGCCCGGCCGGCCGCCGGGTCCGCCCCGGGGCCGGCTGGTGGACGCCGCTGCGGGTGCTGCTGGCGCTGACCCTGCTCACCGCGAGCCTCGGCTACCTGTCCAAGGACTACTGCCGGGAGCGGGCCTGGCCGCGCGGCGGCGGGGTGGAGTACGTCCACGTCTGCTACAGCGACCTGGGCCACCTCTACCTGGAGCGGGGCCTGGCCGCCGGCCGGGTGCCCTACCTGGACCGGGTCCCCGGGGAGGTCCCGTACGTCGAGTACCCGGTGCTCACCGGGGCGCTGATGTGGCTGACCGCCCAGCCGGCCCGCGGCGCCGGGGACCAGGCTGCGCAGGTGCGCCGGTACGTCGACCTCAACGCCGCCCTGCTCGCCATCTTCGCCCTGGTGGTGGTGGCGGCCACCGCGCGCACCGCCGGCCGGCGCCCCTGGGACGCCGCCCTGGTCGCCCTCGCCCCGACCCTGGCGCTGGCCGGCACCATCAACTGGGACCTGTTCGCGGTCGCGCTGACCGCCACCGCCGGGCTCGCCTGGGCTCGGCGCCGCCCGGTGCTCGCCGGGGTGCTGCTCGGCCTGGGCACCGCGGCCAAGCTGTACCCGGTGCTGCTGCTAGGCGCCCTGCTGGTG
>JBMOMH010000017.1:0-1589 GCA_049323135.1 Actinomycetota bacterium | reverse complement strand
TCCTCTGGCGGGTCCGGGCCGCTGGTCCGGCCGGCCGTCGAGCAGTACGCCGTGGAGCACGCGGCCACGGTCAGCGGCGTCCCGTTCAGCGACCCGGCGTTCGGCGCCGTGTCGGCCCGCTTCACCGTGCCGGGCGGCCCGGCGAACCCGTCCACCGTGGAGCTGCGCCGCGACCTCGTCGGGGCGACCACCGCTCCGGCCAGCCCGCAGGCCTCGCCCTCGTCCTCCCCGTGAACGCGCGGGCGGTCGTCGCCGGGACGGTGGCGGCGCTGTCCCTGCTCGTCCTGGCCGGGGGGCCGGCGTACGCCGGGCTCGACCCCGGGGTGGGGGGCTGGGCGGCCGGCGACCCGCCGGCCGGCGCCCGGGCGACGGTCGACCCCTCAGCCAGTGACCCGGCGGCGCTGGCGCTGCTGGACCGGGCCGCGCTGGCGGCCCGGTCCACCGCCTACCGGGGGGTGCAGTTCGTGGCCACCTGGGATCCCGAGCAGACGACCACCATGGTGGTGGACGTGGAGCACCTGCCCGGCCAGGGCACGGCGGTCCAGGTGCGCAGCACCGCGGGGCAGCCGGCCCGGTCGGTGTTCACCCCTGACCGGGGCAACCCGGTCGCCGGCGACCTCGCCGTCGCCGGGGGGCCCACCGGCCTGCTCGCCCGCAACTACGCCGTCCGCGCTGACGGCACCGGCGCGGTGGCCGGGCGGCCGGCCGACGTGGTCGCGGTCCGCCGGCCCACCGGCTCGCTGGCCGCCCGGTTCTGGCTGGACCAGGAGAGCGGGCTGCTGCTGCGGCGGGAGACCTACGACAGTCAGGGGCGTACGCTGCGCGCCACGGCGTTCCTGCAGGTCAGCCTGGACGCGACCCCCGCCACCCCCCTGCCGCCCACGCTGCCCGCCCCGTGGCGCCAGCGGGTGGACGCCGCTGGCCTGGCGGCGCTGCGGGCGCAGGGCTGGCCCTGCCCGGCGGAGATCGGCGACCTCACCCTGTGGGACGCCCGTACCGTGGCCGACGGGACCGGCCCAGTGCTGCACCTGAGCTACTCCGACGGCCTGTCCTTGGTGTCGGTGTTCGTGCAGCCGGGCAGCCTGGACTCCTCGGAGCTGTCCGGCTACCGGTCCGACCGATGGGGCGGGGCCGCGGTACAGGTGTCCCGCTCGGTGCCCCAGCAGGTTGTCTGGGCCGCCGGCGGGCGGGTCTTCACGGTGGTCGCCGACGCCGGTCCGGAGACCGTGCGCGCGGTGGTCGCCGCGCTGCCGCACGACCCGGCCCCCGGGGGGCTGTGGCCCCGGGTACGCCGCGGGCTGGCCCGGATCGTCTCCTGGCTCAACCCGTTCGGCTGATCAAGCGCTGGTGTCCCTTACCTGACCCTGGCGACCCGGGGGGCCGGCCCGCACCGGCCCCGCGCGCGGGCGCGGTGCCAGACTAGGGGCCGTGAGCGGAGCAGCGGCGTGACCGGGGCCCCCGCGGAGGGTCGCCCGGGGCAGACCAGCCCGGACGCCCCCCCGACCCCCGCCTGGTGGTCCCGGCCGGAGGGGGACCCCTGGGCCCCGCCGCGTACCGGGCCCCGCGGCACGGGCGCCGACAGGGGCTCC
>JBMOMH010000016.1:0-1590 GCA_049323135.1 Actinomycetota bacterium | reverse complement strand
CTACGCTGGGGCACGCGGCCACCGCGAGATCATTCGTTGTCTGCACAAACTCGGATCATCAAGCGGTGGCCGTGCCATATCCCGGACCGCCACGCCGAAAGATCACGATCTACGGCTGGAGTACTAGTGTCGCCTGCCATGAGTTCGCCCCCTGGCTGACCCACTGGCTGACCCGGCCTCTGGCCGAACTTCCGAGGACCTTGAGCACACGTACCGTGGAGAGCCCACAATCCAGTGCAGCCGTTCGAGCAAGCACTGGCAAGCTGGTCGAACGACCCGACGACCAGATCGACCACGAATCAGGAGGTGATCAGCAAGTCGCATACTCGCCGATCCACAGGTCTTGTCAATTCCGCCATGGGCGAATGTACACTCCTCATGGGAACCGCCCCCATGGTCGAACGAGAGCGACGTCGTACTCACCTCCCAGCGCCGACCCGTCGCCTCAGCCCAGCAGCCGGCGGACGACGGTGTCCGCCAGCAGCCGCCCGGGCAGGGTCAGCACGGCCCGGCCGGCCGTGTGCGCGGCCGGGTCGAGCAGCCCCTCGGCGACCAGTGCGGTGGCCGCGGACCGGCCCTCCGGGGCCAGGTCCCCATGCGGCAGGCCGGCGGCCAGCCGCACGCCGAGCAGCACCCGCTCGGCGTAGCGCTCCGCCGGCCCCAGCACCTCCCGGCCCTCGCCCGGGGAACGGCCGGCAGCCAGGCGGGCGGCGTACGCCGCGGGGTGGCGGACGTTCCACCACCGGGTCCCCCCGACGTGGCTGTGCGCGCCCGGGCCGACCCCCCACCAGTCCCCGCCCTGCCAGTAGGCGAGGTTGTGCGCGCAGCGCCCGGCCGGGCTGGCCGCCCAGTTGGACACCTCGTACCAGCGCAGCCCGGCCGCGGCCAGCGTCGCCTCGGCCAGCAGGTAGCGGTCGGCGAGCAGGTCGTCGTCCGGGGCGGGCAGCTCGCCGCGACGCACCCGGGCGGCCAGCCGGGTGCCCGGCTCGACGACCAGCGCGTACGCCGACACGTGGTCGGGGCCGGCGGCCAGCGCGGCCTCCAGGGAGGCCCGCCAGTCCGCCGCGGTCTCCCCCGGCGTGCCGTAGATCAGGTCGAGGTTGACGTGGGCGAAGCCGGCCCGCCGGGCCGCCGCCACCGCCTCCGCCGCGGCCCCCGGGGTGTGCCGCCGGTCCAGGGTGACCAGCACGTGGGGGCGGGCGCTCTGCATCCCGAAGGACACCCGGGTGAACCCGGCGGCCCGCAGCGCCGCGAGGGACCGCTCGTCGACCGACTCGGGGTTCGCCTCGGTGCTCACCTCCGCCCCGGGGGCCAGCCCGAACTCGTCGGCGACCACCCGCAGCAGCCGGGCCAGGTGGTCCGGCGGCAGCACGGTGGGGGTGCCCCCGCCGAAGAACACGGTGCGCACCGGCAGGTCGGTCGGGCCGAGCACCCGGCGGGCCAGGCGGACCTCCGCGGCCGCGGTGTCGGCGTACGCCGCCTGGCTGGCCCCGCCGCCCAGCTCGGCCGCGGTGTAGGTGTTGAAGTCGCAGTACCCGCAGCGGCTGGCGCAGAACGGCACGTGCAGGTAGACGGAGAAGCCGCGCCGGC
>JBMOMH010000015.1:0-1597 GCA_049323135.1 Actinomycetota bacterium | reverse complement strand
CCAGGGCCGGCAGCACCAGGCGCAGCGAGATGAAGCTGAGGTCGGCGACCACGAGGTCCACCGGCCCGCCAATGTCCTCCGGGTGCAGCTCCCGCACGTTCACCCGCTCGACGACCCGCACCCGAGGGTCGGTCCGCAGCGTCCAGGCCAGCTGTCCGTAGCCGACGTCGACGGCGACCACCGCGGCCGCGCCGGACCGCAGCAGCACGTCGGTGAAACCGCCCGTGGACGCTCCGGCGTCCAGGCAGCGACGGCCGGTGACCCGCAGCGGCGAGTGACCTGGCTCGGCCGGGCGGGTGAAGACGGCCAGGGCGCCGGCCAGCTTGTGCCCGCCGCGGGAGACGTACTCCACCGTCGACCCGCCCGCCAGCAGCCGGATCGGGTCGTCTGCGGCCACGCCGGTGGCGGCCTTGTCGGCGAGCCGCCCGGCCACCTGCACCCGGCCCGCGCTCACCAGCTCCACCGCGTGCTCCCGGGAGCGGGCCAGCCCACGACGGACCAGCTCGACGTCCAGCCGGCCGCGGCGCGCCACGGGGCCCCTCAGACCCCGTCGATGTCGGCCAGGGTGTCCTGCAACCGCCGGTGCACGTCCTCGAAGAGGGCCACGTGCTCCGGCACGGCCAGCCCGTCCAGCTCGGCCAGCCGGGCCACGGCCGCCTCGACCCGGGGCTCGGCAACCGCCGAGGCCTCCGGAGACCCACCCGGTGGGGTGCCCTCGGTTGGGTTCACGAGGCCCCTCCTGGCTCCCCAGCCGCGGGGCGGGATCGGCTGCTCCGCCGCGCCTTGGCGGCGGCCGGGCGATCCCCCGCCGCGCCCCCCGCCGCGACGGCCTCCGCGGCGACCACGGCGTCCTGGGCCAAGGCCAGCTGACGCTCCAGCCGGGCCACCCGGTCGGCCAGCTCGGCGACCTGCTCGCCGGTGGCCAGGCCCAGGGCGGCCACCCGGCGTTCCACCTCCACCCGGACCAGGCCCACCAGCAGGTCCCGGTTGGCCCGACCGGTGGCCACCAACTCGTCGGCCAGCCCTTGCACCTGGTCCCGGACCGGCTCCACGACCAGGCCCGCGGTCGCCTCCCCCTGGGCCAGCAGGGTGCGGGCCACGGCCACCGCCCGCTGCCGGGTCAGCTCGCCCAGTCCGCTGGCCACCGCCAGGTATCCGCGCAGCGCCTCGCCCAGCGCTCCTGGTCCCGCCATGCGCGTCGCCTCCGTCCGCCTCGCAGGGTCAGGCGTCACGCTACCGTCTCTGTCCGACGGTTCGGCGGTCCGGCGCTGCGCACACCGGGGGCGGCACGCCGGACCCGCCGGTCGGCCGGGCCCACGAGCTCGGGCCGGGAAGCAAGACCGAATCGGGAGGTCCACCGATGGCCAGCCTCGAGGAGTGCCGGGCCGCACTGGAGCGGCTGGCCGGCCGGCTGGAGCAGTCGGGCCCGACCGGGGGCGACCGGTCAATGGACCGGACGGTCAGCGCCACGCTGCCCGACCTGGGGGTGACCTTCACCGGACGGCTGCACGACGGGCGCATCGACGGGCTGAGCACGCAGCCGCCGGCCGGGCAGGGGCGGGCGCAGATCCGTCTCACACTGTCCAGTGACGACCTG
>JBMOMH010000014.1:0-1601 GCA_049323135.1 Actinomycetota bacterium | reverse complement strand
CGGACCACACACCGGCCGACGTCGCACACCTGCGGGGGCTGGCGGGGGACCTGGGCCTGCTGGTCACCGGGTCCAGCGACTACCACGGCGCCGGGCAGCGGGCCGCGCTGGGCGCCCGGCGTACCGAGCCGGAGGCCTTCGCGGCCCTGCGGGCGGCGGCCGCCGCCGCGGCGCGCCGATGAGTGGCTGGCTGGACACCCGGCTCTTCGGTGAGGTCTTCGTCACCCTGTTCGTGATCATGGATCCGCCGGGGACCGTGCCGCTCTTCCTGAGCCTGACCAGTGGCCGCACCCAGAAGCAGCGGCGGCGGGTCGCCTGGCAGGCAGCGCTGGTCGCGTTCTGCGTCATCGTGGTCTTCGCCGTGTTCGGCCAGCGGCTGCTGGACTACCTGGGCATCACTCTCCCGGCACTGCAGGCCGCCGGGGGCCTGCTGCTGCTGCTGGTCGCGCTGGAGCTGCTCACCGGCAAGGCGGACGAGCCCACGCCGACCCGGGACGTCAACGTGGCCCTGGTGCCGCTGGGCACCCCGCTGCTGGCCGGGCCGGGCGCCATCGTCGCGACCATGGTGTTCGTGCAGCGGGCCAACGGCGTCGCCGGCCTGCTCGCGGTGGCCCTAGGCATCCTCGCCGTGCACCTGGTGCTGTGGCTGACGATGCGCTCCGGGATCGGCATCATCCGGCTCATCAAGGACAGCGGGGTCACCCTGGTCACCCGCATCGCCGGGCTGCTCCTGTCGGCCATCGCGGTGCAGCTGGTCGCCGACGCGGTCCGCGCCTTCGTCCGCGGCGGGGCCTGACAGGGCGGTGGCGATGGATCCGAAGGCGGCGTTACAGGTAACGTAGCGACATGGACCGCGACGAGGCTCGCCCGGTACGCGAGCGCGTCCGAAGTCACCGCGAGAGGCTCCGCCGGCAGGGGTTGCGCCCGATCCAGGTCTGGGTGCCCGACGTGCGCTCGGCCTCCTTCGCTGCCGAGGCGCACCGCCAGTCCCTTGCGGTTGCCACCAGTCCGTACGCCGACGAGGACCAGGCCTTCATCGACGCGGTGGGCCGGGACGACGATTGAGAAGAGCCGAGATCTGGACTGCTGCCGGCGGTACCGGATGCGCCGGGAAGCCACGTCCGGTCGTCATCGTCCAAGACGACCGCTTTGATGCGACCGGCTCAGCCACCGTCTGCGCGTTCACCAGCGACCCCACGGAGGCGCCCCTGCTTCGCCTTCCAGTCGAGCCCGATGAGGTCAACGGGCTGCGCGAGCCCAGCCGGCTCATGGTCGACAAGCTGACGACGGTGCCACGATCAAAGCTGGGCGAGCGCATGGGCAGGCTTTCCGAAGAGGACATGCTCCGACTCGGTCGCTCCCTGCTCGTGTTCCTGGGCCTGGCCGGGGCCTGAGCAAGGGCCTGAGCAAGGGCCTGAGCGGGCTACGCCGCGGTCATCCGTGACCGCGCCGCCCGCAGGTGGGGGCCCTCACGCAGGCGGGGCGGTACGCCGAGCAGCGCCACCCGCAGTCCTCGGACCGCGGCCGCGCCGAGCAGGTCGGTCACCGGCAGCCCGGGCAGCCCGTAGCAGCGGCGGGCCCAGCGGGGCAGCAGGGCCAGC
>JBMOMH010000013.1:0-1632 GCA_049323135.1 Actinomycetota bacterium | reverse complement strand
GAGGCCGCCGAGCAGGGCCAGCCCGCCAGCGACCAGGGGCAGCAGGGCCAGCCCGGTGACCCAACCGGCGGGGTCCGGGTCGTACAGGACCCAGGCCGGGGGCAGCAGCAGCACCCCGAAGCCGGTGAGCAGCGCCGCGTTCGCGGTGACCCGGCCGAGGGTGCGCAGCAGCGGGTCCGGGCAGGCCAGGCGGAGCATCGCCCGCTGCGCCGGGCCCGGGACGGCCCCGGGGCGGAGCGCGGCGGTCACGCCGAACAGCAGCACGACCACCCAGTAGAGGCCGGGCCCGATGCGGCGGAGCAGCGGAACGTCGGTGCCCACGGCCAGCGGCATGACCAGCAGGGTGACCCCGCCGAGGGCCGCGCCGAGGAGCCAGACCTCCCCGACCCGGGCCTCCATCCGCAGCTCGGTGCGGGCGATCAGCAGGCAACGGGCCAGCGCGTCCGGGGAAGGCGCCGCCGCCCCGGCGGGCGGCCGGACCGGGTACCGGGTCATCCCGTCGGCCCGGCGTACGGCGCGAGCCCCCCGGCGGCCAGCACGAGGGTGCGGTGCACTGCCGCCGCCAGCCGGTCCGGTTCGTGGGACACGACCACCGCGCCCCCGCCGCGGGACACCGTGTCCGCCACCAGCGCGCCGACCAGGCCGGCCGCCTGGGGATCCAGGCCCGCGAAGGGTTCGTCGAGCAGCAGCAGCCGGGGGCGGGTCACCAGCACCCGGGCCAGGTCGAGGCGCCGCAGCATGCCCAGCGAGCACCGGTCGGCGGTCCGGTCGGCCGCCCCGGTCAGGCCGACCGCCGCCAGGGCCGCCTCGGCCGCGGCGGCCGGCGTACCGGTGAGCCGGGCCAGGAACGCGAGGTTCTCCCGCAACGACAGCGCCGGGAAGGCCGCGGGGGTGTGGCCAACCAGGACGATGCCCGGCCGGACCCCGAACCGGGCCGGGCCGGACACGTCCGCGCCCAGCACCCGCGCGGTGCCCGCGCGCGGCTGCCGCAACGTCGCCAGCACCTCGAGCAGTGTCGTCTTGCCCGAGCCGTTGCCCCCCAGGACGCCGACGGCCTCCCCGGGCCGGAGGGTCAGGTACAGGTCCCGCAGGACGGGGGTGCGCTCGACGTCCACCCACAGGGCGGCCAGCCGGGCCACCGGGAGACCGTTGCGGCGGCTGTGGTCCCCGGCCGCCGGGGCGGGGACGGGGGCCAGGGCCCGGCCGGGGCCGGCTGCCAGCGGGCGGACGAGCACGGGCGACAGCCTAGCCGCCACCACTAGGCTGCCTAGTAGTCCGGGCGTGGCGGCTGGATGCCTCGGGCGCTGGAGACAAGTACTGTCGCCGCTCGTAGGCGCGAATTCGGGGACTGGGCCGGGAGGGCTACCCACCGATGCGTGAGTTCCTGTTGTCCACGACCGTGCTGGCCTCGTTCCTCGGCGGGGTGGTGGCGCTGCTGGCCCCGTGCTGTGTGTCCGTGATGCTGCCGGCCTACTTCGCCTCCACCTTCCAGCGGCGGTCCCGGATCGTCGGGATGACGCTGGTGTTCGCCGCCGGTGTGGGCACGGTGATCCTGCCCATTGCGCTCGGGGCGAGCGCGCTCAGCGGCCTGATCGCCGGGCGGCATGCCCTCGTGTTCTCGGTGGGCGGGGT
>JBMOMH010000012.1:0-19388 GCA_049323135.1 Actinomycetota bacterium | reverse complement strand
GTCGGCCTCGGGCCGCCCCGCGTCCAGCGGCGCGTCGGGCGCCTCGTCCCCGTCGTCCCGGACCCGCTTCTCGTCGTCTGCCATGCGGCCCCGACTACCCGGCGCCGGGCGGTCCACACGCCGGCGGTCCACACTCAGGGCGCCCCTCAGGTCGTGGCGACCAGCTGTACGACGTGGGCGGCGAGCTCCGCGCCGGCGTCCTCCTGCAGGAAGTGCCCGCCGGACAGCACCGGGTGCTCCAGCCCACGAGCCCCGGGGACGTGCCGGCGCAGGATCGGGGCCACCGCGCCGGTGATGGGGTCGCCGTCGGAGAACGCGACGAGGAACGGCTTGCGCCACTCCCCCAGCGCCGCCCAGGCCGCCCGGTTCGCCGGCGTCTCCGGGTCGTCGGGACGGGTCGGCACCAGCAGCGGCATCGCCCGCGGCCCTGCCTGGTAGCTCTCGTCGGGGAACGGGGCGTCGTACGCCGCCCGCTCGACCGGGTCGAGCACCCGCCGGCAGCCGGACTGCACCAGGCGGGAGACGTCGAGGTGCTCGGCGCGCTCCACCGTGCGCCGGAAGCGCCACCACACCTCGGGCATGTCGTGGTCGCCGGTGGGCAGCCCGGTGTTGGCCGCGACGACCCGGGCGAACCGCTCGGGGTGCTCCGCGACCAGCCGCAGGCCCAGCAGGCCGCCCCAGTCCTGCCCGACCAGGGTCACCTGTTGCAGGCCGAGCACGTCGAAGACCAGGGCCCGGCACCAGTCGAGGTGCCGCCGGTAGGTGTGGTCGCCGACCGCAGACGGCTTGTCCGACCGGCCGAACCCCACCAGGTCCGGGGCCACCGCGCGCAGCCCCGCCGCGGCGAGGACGGGCAGCAGCCGCCGGTACAGGAACGACCAGGAGGGCTCGCCGTGCAGCAGCAGCACCACCGGGCCGTCGGCCGGCCCGGCCTCCACGTAGGCCATGCGCAGCTCGCCGTCGTCCGGGTCCGGCACCGCCGCGTAGCGGGGCTCCCATGGGAAGTCGGGCAGGTCGGCGAACCGGTCCTCCGGGGTGCGGAACAGGCGCATCCACCCATCCTGCCGCACGCCTCGCCGGACGCCGGGGCGGGCCGCCGGGTGGGCCGGCAGACGGCCGGCGCGGCCGGCCGGAGGGCCGTAGGGTCCGGGCATGGAACGACGCCAGCTGGAGTACTTCGTGGCCGTGGTGGAGCAGGGCAGCTTCACCTCCGCGGCCCAGCGGCTGCACGTGGCCCAGCCCTCGCTCTCGCACGGGGTGCGGCTGCTGGAGCGGGAGCTGGGGGCGCAGCTGTTCCACCGCCTGGGGCGGGGGGCCACCCTGACCCCGGCGGGGGAGGCGCTGCTGCCGTCGGCCCGTCAGGTGCTGCGGGACCTGGCGACGGCCAGCGCGGCCGTCGCCAGCGTCGCGGGGCTCACCAGCGGCCAGGTGGACGTCGTCGCCCCCACTGCCCTGGCCGTGGACCCGCTGGCGCACATCGTCAGCGCGTTCCGGGCGGCCTACCCGGCGGTGAACATCCGCATCGTCGACTCCGAGCAGACCCACCAGATCCCGGAGATGGTGCGCACGGGCAGCTGTGAGCTCGGCTTGGCCGACTTCTCGGTGCCCGTCCGGGGCCTGCAGCAGCTGGAGCTGACCCCGCAGGAGCTCGTCGCCGTGCTCCCCCCCGGGTCTCCGGTCCCGGACGGCGGCGGTTTCCGGCTCACCGACCTGGCGCGCTTCGACCTGGTGGCGACCCCACGCGGTACGACGACCCGCGGCATCCTCGACGGCGTGGCCGCTCGCGGGACCCACCTGCGGGTCGCCGTCGAGACCCCGCACCGGGCGGCGATCATCCCCATGGTCCTCGCGGGTGCCGGGGCCGCCCTGCTCCCCCGGTCGATGGCCGACGACGCGGCCCGGCGCGGCGCGGTGACCGTGACCCTGACCCCCCGGCTCACCCGACGGGCCCGCCTCGTCTGGCGGCCGGGCCCCCTCTCACCCGGGGCGGACGCGTTCGTGCGGCTGACCGGAACGACCGCCGCGCGGCGTTCGGTGGGCCGTCGCCCCGCATAGACGGTGTCTATCGGAGCGGTCGAATTTTCGTCTTCCTGCTGTGACCCGGTCGCCTTGACATGCGGGGGGCGCGACCGACACCGTCGCCCGAGGGCAGCCCCCCACTCCGCCCCGCCCTCGGGTCGGGCGGGCCACTGCCGCCCTGCGTCGGACAGGCAACCGGGAAGGGAGCACCTCGTGCCAGACTGCTGTGGGCTGGACCACCACAGTGGCGAGTACACGCCGCAACAGCGCCAGGACCTCGAGCGGGTGCTGTCCCTGAACCAGCGCATCGCGGCCGCGATCGACGACTGTCGCGACGTGAGCGGCGTGGAGGCGCTGCTCGACCCCGATCCCCTGCGCTACATGTGGGTGGACGAGGGTGGTGGGCGGCTGCCGGGGTTCCTCGGCACCGCCGAGCAGGCCCTGGCCGCCGCACCGCTGCTCGCCGGGCAGCGACGCGGTCACGGCGACCTCGTCGACACAGAGGGGGCGGCCGCCCGCCCGGCCCTGGCCGTCCGCCCGGACGGGCGGCAGCTGCACTGCTGGCTGCGCTGGCAGCAGGACGCCGGGGAGCAGGTGGTCGCCGTCTTCCTGGACGCCACCGGGAGGGTCCTCGGTGACGGCCCCGAGGTCATCTCCGGCGCCCCCGCCGACTGCTTCCGGCCCACCGCGGCCTTCGACGCCGAGGGCCGGGCCTGGGTGGCCTACGCCCGGGCGCAGGACGGCGCGGTGGCGGTGTGGTGTCACCGGCACGACGGCACCCGGTGGTCGGCGCCCGAGCTGGTCAGCACGACGGCGCACCCGTCCTTCAACCAGGAGCTGGTCGGTCTGCCCGGCGGTGGGATGCAGGTCTGCTGGCAGGGACGGCAGGACGACCGGTTCACCATCTTCACCCGCCGCTGGACCGGTCAGGCCTGGTCACCGACGCTCCCGGTCAGCCACGTCGACGACGGCAACGTCTGGGACCCGGCGGTCGCCGCGCTGCCCGACGGGAGCCTCGCCTTCGCCTGGACCGAGTACCGGGACGGCTCCTACCGGGTCAGCCATCGGGTGCTGGACCCGGGCGGCCGGCTCGGACCGGTCCGCCCGCTGAGCGCGGGCAGCGACTACGCGCTGCACCCCAGCCTGGCCGTGACCACCGATGGCGCCGTGTGGTGTGCCTTCGACGTCCTCACCGTGCACGGGCATGGCGGTTCCGGGCCCACCCGGCTGCGCCCGGTGCGAGACCTGGGCCAGCGCCCGGCGTACCGCGGAATGCGGCCCAGCGGGGACTTCGTGCCCCCGGAGCTGCTGCCCGAGGTGGCCGCGGCCATCCGGGTCGTCCGGATCGGGGACGACCACCTGTCCGAAGCGGCCGGCGTCCTGGCCCAGGGCCTCGACGTGGTGCCCTCGGCGCTGCCCAAGCTGGTGGCCGACGGTCGCGGCGGGCTGCACGTCGCGTACCGGATCCACCGGCGGCTCCCCCTGATGACCTACTACTGGGAGGTGGCCACCCAGTCCCTGGGCGCGCAGGGCTGGGGGGCGCCGACGACGTACGCCGGCAGCGACGGCGGGGCGGAGGAGGTCACCGTGGCCGGGCTGCCCGACGGCGCGCGGATCGCCTGGCAGTCCGACGGGCGGCTGGAGCGGGGGCTGACCTGGAGCGAGGGCTTCGGCGGCCGGGAGTGCCCGCACCTGCTCGAACACCACGGCGACGTGATCTGGCACGGCATGCACGGGCCGGGCGTGCTGCGAACGGCCGTGCTGGCCGCCGGGTCCGGGCCGGCTGCCGAGGCGACGGTGCGACGACGCATCGACCTCGCCGCCAGCAGCGAGCGACGGGAGGACCGGCGCTGGCTGGGGGCGGAGCGGTCCCGGCGCACCGTCCAGGTAGCTGGCACGGACTACACGCTGTTCTGGGGCGACCTGCACCGGCACTCGCTGGTCAGCCGCTGCACGGCCGGCGACGAGCCGTCGCTGGAGGACTTCTACCGCTACTCCTGGGACGTCTGCGAGTACGACTTCTGGGCCGTCACCGACCACTCCGAGAACAGCAGCGCCTACCAGTGGTGGGGCATCCAGAAGATTGCGGACCTGTTCCGGGTCGACGGGCGGTTCACCCCGCTGTACGGGTTCGAGTGGACCGGCATGACGGGGCACCAGAACGTCATCTTCGGGGACGTGGCGCGCGGGGCGCCGATCTACTCGGCGTACGCCGCCGGCAGCACCACCCCCGACGGCCTGTGGGCCAACCTGCGCAAGGACCGGGACTACCCGGCCATCACCATCCCGCACCATCCCGGTTCGGCGATGGTGCCCTTCGACTGGGACTACTACGACCCGGACCTGATGCGGCTGGTCGAGGTGTTTCAGGCCTGCCGGGGCAGCTACGAGTTCGACGGGTGCTTCCGGCAGTACTCGGACGGGACCCTGCCCGGAACCTTCGTCGTCGACGGGCTGCACCGCGGGCACCGCTACGGCCTCATCGCGTCCTCCGACCATGGCCACGGCGCCAGCTACGTCGGGGCGTACGCCGAACGGTTGGACCGAGCGGGCATCTTCGAGGCGCTGCAGGCGCGGCGGGTCTTCGCCGCGACCACCCGGGGCGTGGTCGCGGACCTGCGCATCGGTGACACCTTCATGGGCGGGGAGACGGCCCTGGCCGGGCCGCTGGAGATCAGCGCGTTCGCCCAGGGCTACACCGACCTGGCGCGGGTCGACCTGGTCCGCAACGGGGTCACCCTCGCCAGCGTCCAGCCGACGCTGGACCTGCCGCCGGGCTGGGTGACGGTGCCGCTGCGCCTCGAGTGGGGGCGCGGCCACGCCACGACGGACTGGAGCGGGACCCTCACCGTCGACGGCGGCGAGGTGGTCGCCACGCCCTTCTGGAGCGGGGAGGTCACCGAGGTGAGCCGCACCCAAGTGTCCTGGGTGGCGTCGACGAAGAGCTTCGGGGTCCCGTACGGCGCCCAGCGCGGCGGCCTCGACCTCACGCTGACGGGCCCGCCCGACGCTCGGGTCCGGCTGCGCACGGCACCGGGGGAGGCGACGCTCCGCCTGGCCGACCTGGTCGAGGGTCCGGTGGACGTCCCGGTGCGGGATGACGGACGGCTGCGGCTGCAGCCGGGGACCGGCGGGCTGACCTCGCTCGGCGTACGGGCGCTGCCGCACGCCTTCCGCGACGACCCCGAGCAGGATGCCTGGTACTACCTGCGGGTGTTCCAGGTGGACGGGGAGATGGCCTGGTCCTCGCCCATCTGGGTGTCCCGACGGCCCGGCGGGCCCGGAGACTGAGCCGCGGGCGGATGGCCCGCGCCGGGGCACGGTGGCTGGACTAGGCTCCCCGGCAATGGGCCAGGACACCGGTGCGGGGGACGATGCGCAAGGTAGAGGCGGTCGACCGGGCGCTGCAGCTGTTGCAAGAGTTCCACCAGCACGGCCAGGAGCTCACCGTAGGAGCGCTCGCCGTCCGGCTGGGCATCCATCGCAGCACCGTCTCCCGGTTGGCCGGCACGTTGGCCGAGCGGGGCTTCCTGGCCCGTGCGGCCGACGGTGACGCGTTCCGCCTCGGCCCGGAGCTCGGCCGGCTGGGCATGCTCGCCGTGGCCGACCGGGACCTCGTCCGCGCCAGCCGGGCGGCCATGACCGGGCTGGCGCAGCGGACCCAGGAGACCGTCGTCCTGTCGGTGCTCGACCGGCTCGAGGCCGTCGACCTCGCCCAGGTCGACGGGGGGCACCGCGTCGGCACCCGAAACTGGCGGGGTCAGCGGTCTCCCCTGCACGCCTCCTCCGACGGCAAGGTGCTTCTCGCCTTCGCCGGAGTGGGCCTTGAGGAGCTGTCCGCCTCCCGCCTCACGGCGCGCACCCTCACCGGGCCGGCGGACCTGCGCCGCGAGATCGAGCGGGTGCGGGCCCGCGGCTGGGCCACGGCGGTCGGCGAGCTGGAGGAGGGCCTGAACGGTGTCGCCGTACCCGTGTGGGACGGCGAGGACCAGTGTGTCGCGGCACTGAGCATCTCCGGCCCCGAGTACCGGCTACCACCGGCCCAGCTGGAGTCGCTCGCCGGCCTCGCGCAGCAGGCCGCGGGGGAGGTCGGCGCGGCGCTGGGCCGGGGTGCCGGGCAGCCCTGAGCGGCCGGCCCGGGCGGCCGGCAGCAGTCCCGTCACTCGATGAAGATGGCCCCGGTCGGACAGGATCGTTCTGCCCGGCGCAGCTGCTCCTCGGTGGCCGCCGACGCGTCCGCCACCACGGCGACGCCCCGCGGGTCCAGCTCGAAGACCCCCCGGGCCAGCCGCACACACGAACCCGAGCCGATGCAGATCGACTCATCGACGGTCACCCCCAGGGGGCGGTGCGGACTCACCTCGTCACCTCCGTAGCCGCAGCGATCTCGGTACGCGCCGTTCGCATGGCGTGGGGTTCGTTGGCGGCGAGGACGCCCGCGAGGACGCCCTGGAACAGGTAGCGGGCGACGAACCCGCGGCTCGTCCGCTCCACCTGCACGCTGTCGCAGCGCGCCGTGTGCCCCAGCCACTGCAGCCGGGTGCCGTACTGGCTGGACCATACGTACGGCACCGGGTCGAAGACCAGCTCCTCGCCCAGGGCCGCGCGCGCCGCCGCGGCACCGTGCTGCACGGCGACGTCCCAGTGCTCCACCCGCATCCACGACCGGTACCGGGGGCTCCACCAGCGGGCGCAGTCACCCGCCGCGAGGACGCCCGGTCGGGCCGTATGGCACCGCACGTCGGTGAGCACTCCCCCGTCCAGGCCCACCCCGGACCCTCGCAGCCAGTCTGTCTCGGCGGCCATCCCGACGGCGACGACGACGAGGTCGCCGCGCACGCGTGACCCGTCTCGCAGCAGCACCTCGAACCGGTCCGCCACGCGTTGTACCTGCCGCGCCCGCCCCCCGAGGCGTACGTCGACCCCATGCGCCCGATGCAGGGCGACGAGCAGCTCACCCACCTCGGGCCCGACCACCGGGGACAGCAACCCGGGTGACCCCGTGACGAGCGTCACTCTCCGGCCCGTGGTGACGAGGGAGGCGGCGACCTCGCAGCCCAGGAAGCCGCCACCGACGATGACGACGTGCGCATCCCGACCCGGATGGGCGTCCAGATGGGCTCGTAGCCCGCGGGCCTCGGCAGCGCTGCGCAGCGTGTGGACCCCTGGAGTCAGGAAGCCAGCCGGGCGCACCGGCCGCCCCCCGGTCGCCGCCACCACCAGGTCGTAGGGCACCGTGCCCCCACGGTCCAGGACGACCATGCCGTCGTGCAGCCCGACGGCGGAACGACCCAGGTGCAGGTCGACGTCGAGCCCTGCCACGTCGGCAGCACCAAGGAGGGGCAGCGCCTCGTCGGAGACCTCGCCGGTCAGGTAGTCCTTGGAGAGCAGCGTCCGGTCGTAGGGGAGCCGCTCCTCCCGGAGCACCCAGGCGAGGTGGCCGTCGAAACCCTGCTGCCGCAGCTCCTGCACGCATCGGGCCGCCGCCGGACCGCCCCCCACGACGACGATCCAGCCCGGCGGCTGGCCGCGACGCACGGGATCGGGGCCGCTAGACGGCAACGACGACCCTGCCGTCCGGGTCGACCCAGGCCGGGTAGGTCCGGGCGTGGAAACGCGGGTCAGCCAGGGCCCGGCCGGTGGTGATGTCGAACTCCCACCCGTGCCAGGCGCACCGGACGATCCGCCCGTCGTGCCCGTACGGGAAGGTCCGGTCCTGTGTGGGCAGCGTCGTACCGCACACTGGCCCCTCGCACAGGGCACCGCCCTTGTGCGGGCAGCCGTTGCGCAGGGCGTAGAACCGCCCGGCCACGTTGAAGACGCCGATGCTCCGGCCGTCCACGTCGCAGATGCGGCGCTCCCCGGGGCGGAGCTCGGCGGCGTCGCACACGACGAACGTTCGCGCCTCGACCGTCACCGCGCCGCCCCGCCCGGCGCCCCGGTGACGGCGACCGGCGCGGCCGGTCCACCCGTCTCCCGCTCCGGCAGGCCGTACACCGCACGGGCGTTGGCATCCAGCACCCGGTCCCGCCAGTCCTCGGGGATGCGGAGGAAGGTCGGGTCCTCGAAGTCCCAGTGGGGGTAGTCGGAGGCGAACATCAGCATGTCCGCGGCACCGATGTCGTCCAGAGCCGGCCACAGCGCGCCGGGGGTCCGCGGCTGCTCCAACGGCTGGGTGGTGAGCCGGATGTGGTCGTGGGCGTACTCGCTGGGAAGGCGCCGCAGCCACGGAGTCTCCTTGCGCAGCGCACGGTAGTCCTCGTCCAGCCGCCACAGGATCCCCGGCAGCCAGGCGATCCCGCACTCGATGAGGATGAACTTCGCCGCCGGCCACTTCTCGAAGACGCCGTGGGCGATGACGCTCCCCACATGCGCCATGCCCGTCTCGCAGAGGAGGGCATGGGTCTCCCAGAAGAACGTGGTCGGCCCGCAGCCGATCGGGTTGGCGTTCAGCCCGCCCTGGCCGCCGAGGTGCGCCGCCAAGGGAAGGCCGACCTCCGCGCAGGCCTCCCAGATGGGGTGGAAGAACGGGTCGCCGTAGGGCCGCTGGGAGCCGCTAGAGACGAGCACCTGGACGATGTCGGGGTGGCCGCCCAGCCGGCGGATCTCCGCGGCCGCGCCCTGCGGGTTCTGCGGGGCGACGATCAGGGACCCCTTCAACCGTGGGTCCTGCGGCAGCCATTCGGCGACCATCCAGTCGTTGTAGGCGCTGGCCAGGGCCTGCGCGTAGTAGGGGTTGGCCAGGGTGGACACCTCGATGGCCTCCTCCCCGTTGAGAACCGCGTAGGCCAGGTCGTAGCGGTCCAGCAGCTGTTCGCGGAGGAAGGGGAAGTCAGACCCGGCATGCTCGCCGGTGGGCGGCACCGCGTCGTAGCGCATGAAGCCCTCGGGATGCAGCCACGGCCGGTGCGCGTGGGGGAACGAGCCGCGGGGCCCAGGCAGCTCCCCTCGGTCGAGGTACTCGCGGAAGGCCGGCGGCAGGTGGTCCAGCAGCACTTCGGCGGAGGTCCAGTTGTTGTGCACGTCGCAGTCGATCACGTCCCAGCCCTCCCACCAGTGCCTGTTGCCGTACCGGCAACGTATTGCCCCTTCGGCACGCGGTCAAGGTCGGTGCCGGCATCAGGGCGGGGGGGGAGCAAGAGATGTTCTCTATGGGAGCGACCGAAAGATCCTCTCGGTCGCTTTGCCCCGGAGCATTGACCTGGTCGCCCGTGGCGGAGCACGCTGCGGCGAAGCTCGCTTTGTGCGGCAACCGTTAGCGCACCTGCCATCCCTGGCGCGGCGAGACGACAGCAGCGCCGGCGCCGATGTCCCCGCCGAGGCACAAGGAGACCAGGATGCACCGCCCCAGAAGAGGTTGGCTCCTCCCCACGACAGCGCTCGGTCTCGTCGCCAGCCTCGGTTTGGCGGCGTGCGGGTCGGCCGCCCCCGCGACCACCGGGGCCGGCTCCACCGCGAGCGGCGCGCCCGCCAAGGGCATCACGCTCAAGGTCTCCCAGTACACCTGGACGGCCGCCGCGGTGACCGACGGCATCCTCGCCGCCATCGCCCAGAAGTACCCAGAGCTCGGGGTGGCCAGCGTGCAGCCGGTCCAGCTAGACCCGGCGCCCGCGTGGGCCGGCGCGCAGCGCGGGGACATCGACGTGCTCACCGAGGTCGCCATGCCGAACCAGCAGGCCCTGGCGGACAAGTCGAAGGCCGAGGTCAGCCTCGTGTCCAAGACCTACGGCGGGGCCAGCCAGGGATGGTTCGTCCCGGCGTACGTCGTCGAGCCCGGGGGGCCGGCCGCCGGCCTCACCAGCGTCACCCAGCTGAACTCGTTCAAGAACGTCTTCGGCGGGAAGCTGTACGACGCGGACCCGGGCTGGCTCACCACGAAGCAGAACGCCAAGCGCCTGGCCGGCTACGGGATCCAGTACCAGCACGTCACCTCCAGCGAGGCGGCGGAGCTGGCCCAGCTGAAGAGCGCCTACGAGCGCAAGCAGCCGATCCTGGTCTACCTCTACCACCCGCACTGGGTGTTCACCGAGTTCAAGATGGTGCAGCTGAAGGAGCCGACCCCCTACTCGGCCGACTGCCTCACGACGGGCAACGGGGCCTGCGCCATGCCCGAGTACGCCGCCTGGATCGCGGCCCGCAAGGACCTGGCGCAGCGGGCCCCCAAGTTCGCCGGCATGCTGAAGAGCTTCACCATCTCCCTGACCGACATGGAGCAGATGATGGCCAAGGTCGACGTGCAGAAGCAGCCGGTGGCCAGCGTGGCCCAGGACTGGGTGAACGCCAACAGCGCCCAGATCAGCGCATGGATCACAAAGGCGTGACCTCCGCGGCGGCCCTGATCCGCTGCCAGGGCGTCAGCAAGGCCTTCGGGCCCCGCACCCGGGAGGCGTTGGGGCTGGCGGCGCAGGGTGTCCTCCGGGAGGACATCCTGCGCCGCACCGGCTGCGTGCTCGCCGTACAGGACGTGACCTTCGAGGTCCGCCCCGGCGAGCTGTTCGTCATCATGGGCCTGTCCGGCTCCGGCAAGTCGACCCTGGTGCGGCTGGTCAACCGGCTGGTCGAGCCCTCGGCCGGCACCGTCGAGGTCGACGGGCGCGACGTGGGGTCGTTGAGCGACAAGTCCCTCCGCCAGCTGCGGAACGAGAAGATGAGCATGGTGTTCCAGCACTTCGCGCTCTTCCCGCACCGCACCGTCCTGGAGAACGCCACGTACGGGCTGAAGATCCGGGCCCTGCGGGAGCGGGACCGCCTCGCCCGCGGGCGGGAGGCGCTCGACCAGGTGGGGCTGGGTGACTACGCCCACCGCTATCCCGCGGAGCTGTCCGGGGGGATGAAGCAGCGCGTCGGCCTGGCCCGTGCCCTCGCGACCGAGTCGGACATCCTGCTGATGGACGAGCCCTTCTCCGCGCTGGACCCGCTGATCCGCCGAGACATGCAGGACCTGCTCCTGCGCCTGCAGGCCGATCTGCGGCGGACCATCGTCTTCATCACGCACGACCTGAACGAGGCGATGCGGCTCGGCGACCGGATCCTGCTGCTGAAGAACGGCCGCGTCGTCCAGGTCGGCACCGGACCGCAGATCATCTCCGCCCCGGCCGACGACTACGTGGCCAACTTCGTCGCCGACGTGGACCGCAGCCGGGTGCTCACCGCCGGGGACGTGCAGCGTGCGGCCCGGCTGCTGGCCCGGCTCGACGACGACCCGCAAGAGCTGCTGCTGCGGCTGGCCGGCGGCGAGGCCAACGGGGTGTACGTCGTGGACGGCGAGCGGCGGATCGTCGGCGTGGCCCGGGACGACCTGCTGGCCCAGGCCGTGGCCGCGGGCGAGCGGCACCTGTCCGCCCGGTGGCTGGTCGACGAGTACTGCACGACGAGTGCGGACCGGCCGCTCATCGACCTGGTCTCCCTCGTCGGCCGGCATACCGTCCCCCTGGCCGTGCTCGACCCGGACCGCCGGCTGGTAGGTGTCGTGCCCCGGGCGGCCCTGCTGGACGCCCTCGCCACCAGACCCCAGGGCCGACCATGACGACGACACTGGGCAGCTACGTCAACGACCTCATCACCTACCTGGTGACCCACGTCCCCTGGCTCTTCGACGCCATCAGCGTGGCCATGGCCACGCTCGTCGGCTGGCTCACCACGGCCCTGGCCGGCCCGCCGGCCTGGCTGTGGATCGTCCTGCTGGCCTCGCTCGGACTCGTCGTCCGCGGATGGGCCTTCGCGCTCTACACCGTGCTGGCGCTGACGCTGATCCACGCCACCGGCATGTGGTCGCCGACCATGCAGACGCTGGCCGTGGTCCTGGTGGCCACCGTCCTGGCCACCGCGGTCGGCGTACCGGTGGGCATCTGGGCGGCGCGCTCCACCGCCGTGAGCACCGTCGTACGGCCGGTCCTGGACTTCATGCAGACCACCCCGGTCTTCGTGTACCTGATCCCGGCGGTCTTCTTCTTCGGCGTGGGCGTGGTGCCGGGGGTCGTGGCGACGGCGATCTTCGCGATCCCGCCGGGGGTACGGCTCACCGAGCTCGGCATCCGGGGCGTCGACCCGGAGGTCATCGAGGCGGCCCACGCGTTCGGGGCCCGGCCCCGGCAGATCCTGCGCGAGCTGCAGATCCCGCTCGCCCTCCCCTCGATCATGGCCGGCGTCAACCAGGTGATCATGCTAGCGCTCTCGATGGTGGTGGTGGCCGGGCTGGCCGGGGCCGCCGGGCTGGGCGCCGTTGTCGTGGGGGCGGTCACCCAGCTCGACGTGGCCACCGGCTTCGACGGGGGGCTGGCCGTGGTCCTCCTCGCGATCTACCTGGACCGGCTCACCGCCGCCCTCGCCCATCCGGCCCAGCGCCGGCCCGCCTGGCGCGCGCTGCGCGGCCTGGTCGCCGCGCTGCCGGGCCGTCGGCCCCGGACGCGCCCGGGCCTGGGCGTCGACGGTGCCGCCGAGGCCCAGGCCCAGGGCCGCCCCCTCCCCTTGGAGCGCTAGGTCACTGCGGCGCGCCCCGGCCGGTGGGCTGGGACTGGCTGCGCAGGCCGGCGAGCGCCAGCAGCGCGCCGACGACGAAGAGCAGCGTGTCGGCGTAGATCAGACCCAGGTGCCCGACGGTGTCGAACCCGTTGGGGTAGTGGGCGGGCAGGGCCACGGCCAGGGCGAGGACGGGTACGACGACCGCGGTCACCCACGCCCACAGCTGCCCGCGCCGGACGCCGTACCAGCTCAGCGCGGCGACGGCGACCCCTGCGGCGGCGATGAAGCCGCTGACCGCGATGTGCAGGGGCTGATGTACTGGTACAGGGACGGGCTGAACGCCTGGATCTCGGTCCGGGCCACGCTGACCTCGGCCGGGCCGATGCCCAGCTCGAGGAAGGCGTCGGTGAAGTTGCGGACGAAGAAGATCACGGCGTAGCCGACGAAGCCGAGCCCGGCCAGCCCCATGAGGGCGGCGCCCACCCGCAGCCGGGGGACGGCGGCCGCCCCCGCCACCGGTGCCGACAGTGTGGCCACGATGCGCTCCTCTCCCAGGGCCCCCTCCCCTGGTTTGGGTCCCCAGGGCCCCGCCCTGGTTCCCCTTGTCAAGCGACAACTTGAATCCACTGGACCGCGGACGTTGTCAAGGCTTTACTTGAGCATGCGAGGATGGGCCGCGTAGCCAGGTCCGGCAGAGGAGGCGTGGTGGGCGACCGTACGGCCAAGGACGCCCTGTTCGACGGGTTCGCCCTCGTGGCGAAGGCCCTGGCCAGCGGCCGGCGGGCGGAGATCGTGGACACCTTGGCCCAGGGTGAGCGGTGCGTGGAGGACGTCGCCGCGGAGATCGGCCAGAGCGTGGCCAACACCTCCCAGCACCTGCGCCACCTGCTGCGCGCCGGGCTTGTCACCGCCCGCCGGGAGGGCACGCGCGTCTACTACGGCCTGGCCAGCGACCGGGTGGGGGCCCTGTGGGCGGCGCTGCGCGACGTGGCCGCGGAACACGTGGCCGAGCTCGACCGGCTGACGGCGGCCTATCTCGGGGACCGCTCGGACGTGGAGATGGTCAGCCGGGAGGAGCTGCGCCGCCGGCTGCGGCAGGGCGACGTCATCGTCCTCGACGTCCGCCCCGAGGCCGAGTACCGCGCCGGCCACCTGCCCGGCGCCCGCTCCCTGCCGCTGGCCGAGCTGCGCCGCCGGCTGCGCACCCTGCCGAAGGACACGCCGATCGTCGCCTACTGCCGCGGTCCCTACTGCGTGTACGCCGACGAGGCGGTGCGGCTGCTCGGCAGCACCGGCCGACCGGCGGCGCGGCTGGAGGACGGCTTCCCCGAGTGGGCCCGGGCCGGGCTGCCGGTGCGCACCGGGACGGACTGACCTCCTCCCCGCCCACACGGGCTCGCTCGAGCGCGGCGACCCTGCGCGGGGTGCCGTGCGGTGACGCGGCGGCGAGGAGGTCCTCCGCTTGCCATGTCCCCCGACTGCAAGCATTATGCAAGCATGCCGAACATCCTCATCCGGGACGTGCCCGCGGACGTCCATGCTGCTCTGCAGCGCAGGGCCGCCCGCCGCCATCAGTCACTCCAGCAGTACCTGGCCGCGGAGCTGCGCCAGCTCGCCGAGCGCGCCTCGGTCGGCGAGGTCCTCGACGAGGTTGAGACCCGGCAAGGCGGCCGGGTGGGGCTGGCCACGGCGGTGGCCGACCTGGACGAGGAGCGTGCCCAGCGGTGAACCCTCCCTGGAGTCGCTGGTGATCGTGATCGACGCCTCGGTCCTGGCCAACGCCTTGGCTGATGACGCGGTCGACGGCCAAGCAGCTCGCCACGAGCTGCGCATCGCGAGGGGCATCGCGGCCCCCGATCTCGTCGACGTGGAGACGACGGCGGTGCTGCGCAGGCGGTGGCTGCGCGGCACCCTCCCCGAAGAGCGGTTCCGGTCCGCGATCGCTGCCCTGGTCCAGCTGCCTTTCGAGCGGGTCCCCACCCTCCGGCTGGTCCCGCGCGCCGTTGAGCTACGCGCCACGGTGAGCGCCTACGACGCCTGCTACGTCGCTTTGGCGGAGCTGCTGGGGTGTGCGCTGCTCACCGGGGACGGGCGGCTGGCCACCGCCCCCGGTCCTCGCTGTCCCATCCGCGTCCTGCGCCCGAGCGCCGCCGGGCCTCCCCGCGGGTAACCCCTCCCCGCGGGCAACCAACCCCGCGACCGCCGGCTTCGTCGAAACTTCATGATTCCTGCGGGCATCCCTCCAGGGTCGCCGGGCAGCCTGGTGAGCGTCCGCAGGAGACACGAGGCAGAAGGAGCCGGCGATGATGGGCTACGGGTTCGGATGGAACGGCATGGGCTGGGGCGGCTGGCTGGGGATGGGCGTGTTCTGGCTCGTCGTGGTCGGCCTGCTGGTGTGGACGGTGACCCGGCTGCTGCCGGCGGACCGCGGCGAGCCGCGGGGCCGGCCGGCCGACAGCGCCCAGGACCTGCTGGACCGGCGGTTCGCCGCCGGTGAGATCGACATCGACGAGTACGAGCGGCGCCGCGCCGCGCTACGCCAGCAGACCGGCATCCGGTAAGCCGAGCGGCCACCCCGCAACCTCGTCCCCGGTCTGGTAGGCAGGACCGGGGACGAGCCACGACCGGAGGGAGCCACGGGTGCCGCAGGCCGGTGGACCACCACGGGTGCTGGTCGTCGACGACGAGGAGCCCCTCGCCCGGCTGGTCGAGCAGTACCTGGTCCGGGAAGGCTTCCGGGTCGCGCTGGCCCACGACGGGGGCCGGGCCCTCGACCTCGCCCGAGAGCTCCGGCCGGACGTGGTCGTGCTCGACCTGATGCTGCCGGTGGTCGACGGGGTCGAGGTGTGCCGGCGGCTACGCACCTTCAGCGACGCCTACGTGCTCATGCTCACCGCCCGCAGCGAGGAGGTCGACAAGCTCGTGGGCTTGTCGGTCGGCGCCGACGACTACGTCACCAAGCCCTTCTCCCCCCGGGAGCTGGTGGCCCGGGTGAAGGCGCTGCTGCGCCGGCCCCGCGCCCCGGCCGTCGACGACGACCGGCGGCCGGTGCACCGCGTGGGGGACCTGGAGGTGGATGCGGGCGCGCGGGAGGTGCGGGTGGGTGGCGGGCTGGTGGAGCTGACCCGCATGGAGTTCGACCTGCTCGCCGCCCTGGCGACCCGGCCCCGGCAGGCGTTCAGCCGCCGGCAGCTGCTGGAGGAGGTGTGGGGCGGGGACTGGTACGGCGACGAGCACGTGGTCGACGTACACATCGCGCACCTGCGGCGCAAGCTGAGCGACGATCCGCGCGAACCACGGTTCATCCGCACGGTCCGCGGTGTCGGTTACCGGATGGGGCCCGGGTGAGCCGGCGCAGGGCCAGCCTGGCCGCCCGGATCTTCCTCGCGCTGGCCGCGGTCGTCCTCGTGGGCAGCCTCACCCTGGTGCTGGTCACGGTCAGCGTCGGCCCCGGCATCTTCCAGACCCACCTGCGACGGGCGGGCGAACCGATCCCCCCCGGGTCGCTGCAGCACCTGCAGGAGGCCTTCGCCCGGGCCACCCTGCTGTCCCTGGGGGTGGCCGTCGCGGCGTCCCTGCTGGCGGCGGGGGGGCTGAGCTGGTTCGTCACCCGACGGCTGGTGCGACCGGTGGCCCAGCTCGCGGTGGCCGCGCAGCGGATCGCCGCCGGCTCGTACGACGTCCGAGTGCCCGACCCCCGTCTCGGCGGGGAGTTCGACGCGCTGGTCGGCGCCTTCCGGGACATGGCCGCCGCCCTGCTGGCCACCGAGCAGACCCGGCGGCGGCTGCTCGCCGACCTCGCACACGAGCTGCGGACGCCGCTGGCCACCGCCGAGGCGTACGTGGAGGGGCTGGCCGACGGCGTGGTGCCCCCCGAGCCGGCGACCTGGGCCACCCTGCGGGAGCAGCTGAGCCGGCTGCAACGGCTCACCGAGGACGTCGGCCTGGTCTCGCGCGCCCAGGAACGCCGGCTGGCGCTGCGGCGTACGCCGGTCGCCCCGCGGGCCCTGGTGGACGCGGCGGTCGCCGCGGCCGCGCCCCGGTACGCCGCCGCCGGGGTGGACCTGGCCGCCGCGACCGACCCGGACCTGCCCGACGTCCTCGTCGACCCGGCGCGGATCGGCGAGGTGCTGGGCATCCTGCTGGACAACGCGGCCCGGCACACGCCGCGCGGCGGCCGGGTCACCGTCACCGCGCACGACCGCGACGGGCGGGTCGCCCTGGCCGTGCAGGACACCGGCAGCGGCATCCCCGCCGAGCACCTCGAGCGGGTCTTCGAACGGTTCTACCGGGTGCAGCCGGCCAGAGACCGGGCCAGCGGGGGCAGCGGGATCGGGCTGACCATCGCCCGGGCCCTGGTGGAGGCGCACGGCGGCACGCTGACCGCGGCGAGCGCCGGGCCGGGCACCGGCGCGACGTTCACCGTGACCCTGCCCGGCTGAGGGGGCCAAGTCCGCGGTCCGCGGCTATGGCAGGAGGGTCAGCGCGGCGCAGCGGTGCCGGCGGGCGAAGCCAAGCAGCGATCGCGCGGGTCTGGTCGCATGCGCGCCAAGTCGGGTGGGGAAACCGGGACGTGTTCGAACTCTCCGGACGCGACGGACTCAAGAAAGGCGGCCTCGATGTCGGGGCGTTCCTCAAGCAGCCAGCAGACTTCCACCACGACCGTACTCGGGATGAGCCGGCGTCCGGGTAAGGCACGCAACAGCGCGGCACAGCGGACGTGGTGGGCGTCCGAACGATCGATGGCAGCCACGACCGGGCCGGTGTCGAGCAAGGTGGCCGGCGAAGGCTCCACCCCCACCGGCCGCTCCAACGGCCCGCTGATGTCACCCACCGCGCCACGCCGAGCGCTTCAGCCGCTCCCGGATGATCTCGTCGTGGCGTTCGGACAGGTCGCCACGCCCTGACTCCCAGATCCCGACGATGGATAGGGGACGTTGTCCCTCCCCGGCGACGTCGTGGTCTGACTCAGCGAAGCGGGCGAGTTCCGGGTCGGCTTCAATGAGCCCGCGCAGACGCCGCGCCTGGTCGGGCGGAAGCCGGTCGACCAGGTGGTGGAGCTCCTCGTGGTCGTGTGCGGCGGTCACGGTCTACGAGTGTAGGGCGGAAGAACCTGCCACACAGTGGACCGATACCACGATCAGCGGGATGGCATCGCAGACCATCCGACCCGGCGACACTCTCATCGGCACGAGCCTCTCCGTGACCCTGCCCGGCTGAGGGGCGACCCGACCCGCGTGATCGCTACGTAGAGGGAGGGGCGGGGGTCCGTAGACTCCGGCTGCGGGGGACGACGGAGGGAGGAAGCGTGACGCCGACCGTGACTTCGACGGACCCGGCCGATCTCGTCGAGCGGCATCGGGAGACCCTGCAGCAGGCCTTGGCGGCCACGCACCACCGTGGCTACTGGTCGGCGTACCCGGAGAGCCCCAAGGCCTACGGCCCGGAGGCCGCCGAGGCCGGCCGGGCCGCCTTCGACGCGCTGCGCGGCCGGCCCTTCCCCCTCGACCAGCCCGGGACCATCGGCACGGTGGCCAGCGAGCGGTCGCCCTACGGCCTCCCGCTGGACATCGCCTACCCGCACCCGGACATCGAGGTGCTGCTGCGCGCCGCGCAGGCGGGGATCCCCGCCTGGCGGGACGCCGGGCCGGACGTGCGGGCCGGGGTGTGCCTGGAGATCCTCGCCCGGATCAACGCCCGCTCCCACGAGATGGCGTACGCCGTCATGCACACCTCCGGTCAGGGCTACGCGATGGCGTTCCAGGCCGGCGGGCCGCACGCGCAGGACCGGGCGCTGGAGGCGGTGGCCTACGCGTACGACGAGATGACCCGCCACCCACGGCAGGCGGTGTGGGAGAAGCCGCAGGGCAACCGGCCCCCACAGCGGATGACCAAACGGTTCACCGTCGTTCCCCGTGGGGTCGCCCTGGTCGTCGGCTGCAACACGTTCCCCACCTGGAACGCCTACCCTGGCCTGTTCGCCAGCCTGGTCACCGGCAACGCCGTGGTCGTCAAGCCCCACCCGCGGGCGGTGCTGCCACTGGCGCTGACCGTGGCCATCGCCCGCGAGGTGCTGGCCGAGACCGGCTTCGCCCCGGACCTGGTCGCCCTGGCCGCGGAGGAGCCCGGGGAGGGGCTGGCGAAGGTGCTGGCCACCCACCCGGCGGTGCGGGTCGTCGACTACACCGGGTCGACCGCGTTCGGGGAGTGGTTGGAGGCCAACGCCCGGCAGGCCGTGGTGTACACGGAGAAGGCCGGCGTGAACTGCGTGGTGCTGGACTCCACCGACGACTACCAGGGGCTGCTGGCCAACCTCGCCTTCTCGCTGTCGCTGTACTCCGGCCAGATGTGTACGACGCCGCAGAACCTGCTGATCCCCCGGGACGGGCTGCGCGCCGACGGGGCGGTCCGCAGCGTCGAGGAGTTCGGCGCGGACCTGCGGGGGGCGATCGACGGCCTGCTCGGCGACGACGCCCGGGCGGCGGCGCTGCTCGGCGGGATCGTCAACGACGCGGTGCTGGACCGGCTGGCCCGGGCTCCGGCGTACGGCGCCACGGTGGTCCCGTCCCGGGCGGTGCGCCACCCCGAGTTCCCCGACGCCACGGTGCGCACCCCGGTGGTGGTCCGCGTAGACGTCGCCGACCGGGACGTGTGGCTCGGCGAGCACTTCGGGCCGGTGTCGTTCCTGGTCACCACCGGGTCCACGGCGGAGAGCCTGGCGGTGCTCCGGGACACCGTGCGCAGCCACGGGGCGATCACCGCGTCGGTGTACAGCACCGACGAGGCCGTGCTGGCCGCGGCCGAGGAGGTGGCCCTGGACGCCGGGGTGGCCCTGTCGTGCAACCTCACCGACGGGGTGTACGTCAACCAGTCCGCGGCGTTCTCCGACTTCCACGCCACCGGGGCCA
>JBMOMH010000011.1:0-1640 GCA_049323135.1 Actinomycetota bacterium | reverse complement strand
TCGGCGGGCCGCTGCGCCGCCGGCCGCTGGTCCGCGCCGCCGGCCGGGGCGGTCGGGGCGGCCTGCCCCTGGCGCTCCCGGATGGCCTCGACGAGCTGCGGCTTGCGCATCCGGGCGGTGCCGGTGATCCCGAGGCTGGCGGCCAGAGCTTGCAGCTCCGGCAGCACCATGCCGGACAGGCCGGCCCCGCCGCGCCGGCGGGCGCGGGCCGGGGTCTCCCCGGCCGCGTCGCCGGCCGGCCCCGGCTGCGGGCCGTCCATGGCAGGGGAGGCCTGTGCGGCGCGCGGTTCGTCGAGGTACTGGGTCGTGTC
This sequence comes from Actinomycetota bacterium, assembly GCA_049323135.1. Lineage (GTDB taxonomy): Bacteria > Actinomycetota > Actinomycetes > JBMOMH01 > JBMOMH01 > JBMOMH01. The sequence continues at coordinate 1,329 of JBMOMH010000011.1, read as the reverse complement.
GCTCACGAAGGGTTTCCTTCCGATGGAGCGGGCGCCGGCAGAGGGTGCACGGCGCCGTTCGAGGCCACCCGGCGGTGCCGGGAGGCTTCCTTCCGCCGGTACGCGGTACGAGCGGAAGTGGTCCATGAGGTGCACCGCAGGACGCATGGGCTTGGCTCTGCCGTGGGGCAGGACCGGCTCCGGACCACTACGGATCGGTCAGAAGGCGGGGTCCCGGGACTCGCCGGGCAGAGGTGCTGGCCACGCGGGCCGCCGTTGGTGCTCTGCGAGCGTAACACCTCCCCACCCCGGGGATGTTCCCGGTCGGCGTTCTGCGCGTGTCACGCCCCCGAATCGAACAGCAGCACCTGCGCCCCGGTGGTAGCCACCCCCAGGACGTGCGCCGTCCAACCGTCCGGCACCCGGGCGGCGACGGCCGGGGCCCGGGCCGCGGCGGCGAGGGCGAGGACGCTGGGCCCCGCGCCCGACACGACGGCCGGGACCCCGTCGTCCCGCAGCTCGGCCACCAGCGCCGCGGTGGCCGGCATGGCGGGGGCCCGGTACGGCTGGTGCAGCACGTCCTCGGTGGCCGGGAGCAGCAGGTCGGGACGCAAGGTCAGGGCCGCGACGAGCAGGCCAGCCCGCGCGGCAGTGTGCGCGGCGTCGGCGTACGGCACGGTCGCCGGGAGCAGCTGACGCACCTCCGCGGTGGACGCGGTGTCCGGGGGGACGAAGAGGACCGCCCGCACGGTGGGATGCGGAAGGAGGGACACCGCCCGGGGCCCCTGCGGGCCGGCGTAGGCCACGGTGAACCCGCCGGCCAGGCAGGCGGCGACGTTGTCCGGGTGCCCCTCAATCTCGGTGGCCAGGGCGAGCACGCCGTCGGCGTCCAGCCGCTCTTCGCCGTCGAGGACCAGCGCGCGGGCAGCGAGCACCCCGGCGACGATCGCGGCGGCGGAGGAGCCCAGGCCCCGGCCGTGCGGGATGCGGTTGGCGCAGGCCACCGCCAGGCCCGGCACCGGTGCCCCGAGCCGGGCCAGCGCGACGTACAGCGCCCGGACGACGAGGTGGCTGGCGTCCCGGGGGACGGTGTCCGACCCCTCCCCCACCACCTCCACGGCGAGGTCGCCCTCGTGCCGGCGGACCACGACGTCGTCGTGCAGGGCCAGCGCCAGGCCGAAGGAGTCGAACCCCGGGCCGAGGTTGGCGCTGGTCGCGGGGACCCGGACCCGCACCGGCCCGGTGCGCAGCAGGGGGACGGCCACGGGAATCAGCCCAGGCCGAGAGCGGCGGCCGCGGCGGCGGCCTCCGGGGGCACCGTGCGGGGCTTGGGCGCCCCGGAGATCGCCC
>JBMOMH010000010.1:0-19435 GCA_049323135.1 Actinomycetota bacterium | reverse complement strand
AGGTCGCCGGCCGCCGCTGGACCGTCGAAGAAGCCTTCCAGTCCGGCAAGGAACTCACCGCCCTGGACGAGCACCAGGTCCGCACCTGGACCTCCTGGCGCCGCTGGACACTGCTGGCCATGCTCGCGCATGCCTTCCTGAGCGTCATGGCAGCAACCCCGCCGGACGCGACAGCCGAGGACGGGATGATCCCCTTGACCCGCAACGAGATCCGGCGCCTGTTCAGCGGCCTGATCAGCGCGGCCAGCCGTTCCCTCAACGACATCGCCCACCAACTTCACTGGTCACGATGGCGTCGCCGACATCAAGCACGCGCCCGCGCCTGCCACTACCGCCGGCAGGAAGCGCAACTCGCGTGATTACGATCTACGGCTGGAGTATTAGGCCGCGCCCTCGCCCAGGTAGGCCTCCCTGACCCGCGGGTCGTCCAGCAGCTCCCTCGCCGGCCCGGCCATCACGATCTCGCCGGTCTCGAGCACGTAGCCGCGGTCGGCCAGGCGCAACGCCTGGGCGGCGTTCTGCTCCACCAGCAAGATGGTGGTCTGCTGGGCGCGGATCTCCCGGATGATGTCGAAGATCTGCGCGACGATGAGCGGCGCCAGACCCATGGACGGCTCGTCCAGCAGCAGCAGGCGGGGCCGGCCCATCAGGGCCCGGCCGATCGCCAGCATCTGCTGCTCGCCGCCGGAGAGGGTGCCGCCGTCCTGGTTCCGCCGCTCCGCCAGCCGGGGGAACAGCGTGAAGACCCGGTCCAGGTCGGCCCGCTCCGCCCGGCCGAACCGGTAGGCCCCCATCTGCAGGTTCTCCAGCACGCTCATCCGGGGGAAGACCCGCCGCCCCTCCGGGACGTGCCCGATGCCCAGCGCGACCACCTCGTGCGCCGGCACCGCGTCGATCCGGGCGCCCGCGTAGCGCACCTGGCCCCCCCGCGGCCGCAGCAGCCCCGACACGGTGCGCAGCGTCGTGGTCTTCCCGGCCCCGTTGGCGCCGAGCAGTGTGACGATCTCGCCCTCGGCGACCTGCAGGCTCACCCCCTTGAGGGCGACGATGGCGCCGTAGGCGACCTGCACGTCGTCGAGCTCCAGCAGGGCGGTCATCGTGGCTCCTCCGTCCCGCGTCCGGTCCCCGGCGGGCCGCCACCATCCCCGTCCCCGCCGCCGAGGTACGCCGCGACGACGGCCGGGTTGCGCTGGACCTCCTGCGGCCGGCCCTCGGCGATGACCTTGCCAAAGTTCAGGACGACGACGCGGTCGGCGACGGACATGACCAACCGCATGTCGTGCTCGATGAGCAGCACGCTGATGCCCAGCTCGGTGTTGATCCGCCGGATGAGCTGCTCGAGCTGGCGCTTCTCCGTCGGGTTGGTCCCGGCGGCAGGTTCGTCGAGGAGCAGCACCTGCGGGTCGGTGGCCAGGGCCCGGGCGATCTCCAGCCGTCGCTGGTCGCCGTACGACAGCGAGCTGGACACCTCGTTGGCGCGGCGGGCCAGCCCGACGAACTCCAGCAGGGCGAAGGCCCGCTCGTCGCTGGCCCGCTCCTCCCGGTGGGCCCGGGGCAGGCCCAGCATCACCGACACCGGCCCGGACCGCTGCCGCGTCTCCGCCGCGATCTTGACGTTCTCCAGCGCGGTGAGCGCGGCGAACAGCCGGATGTTCTGAAAGGTCCGGGCCAGCCCGAGATGGTTGACCGCGTGCGGCTTGCTGCCCACCAGCGAGCGCTCCCCCCCGTCCCGCGGGCGGAACCGGATCGTCCCCTGCTGCGGGGTGTACACGCCGGTGAGGCAGTTGAACAGGGACGTCTTGCCGGCCCCGTTGGGCCCGATGACCGCCAGGATCTCGCCCCGCCGCATGGTCAGGCTGACGTCGTCGAGGCTGGTCACCCCGCCGAACCGCAGGGTCAGGTGGGTGACCTCCAGGACGTTGTCGGTCACCTCGGGGGCCGGGGCCGCGGCGCTCACGAGATCTTCCCCTCGGCGGGCGTGCTCAGCGCGTCGGCCTCGCCCACCCCGGCCTCGGCCAGACCGAGCTCGCGGGAGCGGCGCCGGGAGGGCAGCACCCCCTGCGGCCGGTAGATCATCATGATGACGAGCAGCGCCCCCACGTACATGAACCGGTCCTGCGGGTCGACGTAGTCGCGGAGGAACTGCGGCAGCCAGCCGAGCAGCGCCGCCCCGATGATGACCCCGGGGAGGGAGCCCATCCCGCCGAAGATGACGTAGGCCAGCACGAGGATGGACAGCAGCAGCGGGAAGTTGTCCGGGTTGATGAACCCGACCTTGGCGCTGTAGATGACACCGGCGAACCCGGAGGTCGACGCCCCGATGGCGAACGCCAGGAGCTTGAACCGGACGGTGGGCACGCCGGAGGCGGCCGCGGCTACCTCGTCCTCCCGGATCGCCATCCAGGCTCGGCCGATGCGGCTGTTGTCCAGCCGGTTGAAGGCGACGACGATGAGCACGGTGAACGCCAGCAACAGGTACCAGTAGGGCAGCGAGGACAGGGTCCACTTGTACTGCAGGCCGAAGAGGTTCACCGAGAAGTGGGGGATGCCGAAGGCACCCCGGGGACCGTTGGTCAACGGGTCGGAGTTGACCGCGACGATCCGGACGATCTCGTGGAAGCCCAGGGTGACGATCGCCAGGTAGTCCCCGCGCAGCCGCAGCGTGGGGGCCCCGAGCAGCAGCCCGGCGACCAGGCAGGTGAGCACCGCCAACGGCAGGACGAGGAACGGGTTCAGGTCGATCGGGGGCTTCACCGGCAGCGCCCCGGTCCAGTACGCCGCGGTGTACGCGCCGATCGCGAAGAAGGCCACGTAGCCCAGGTCGAGCAGCCCGGCCCAGCCGACGACCACGTTGAGCCCGATCGCCAGCAGCACGAAGATGCCGATCTGGTCGACCAGGACCCGCTGCCAGAACGGCGAGAGGAAGGCCGGTACGGCGACCAGCAGGACCAGCACCGCGAGGATCTCTACCCGCCGGGCCCGGTGGTCCTCCAGCAGCCGGGCCCGCAGGCCCAGGACCGGCGCGAGCTCCTCCCGTACCCGGGCCCGCACCGGTCCCCCGTACTCCACCAGCGCCCAGGCGGCGACCGCGAGCACCAGGAAGAGCAGGACCCGCGGCCGCAGCAGCGCCGCACGGAACGCCAGCGTGTAGTCGGTGTTGGTGCCCTGGACCCTCCCCGTCATCAGGGCGAGCAGCAGCCCCCCGAACAGCCAGCCGCCAAGCCGGCGGATCCGCGGGTCGTGCCGCCACCCGGTCTGCCGGCGCACCTGCAGGGTGCTCATGCCGACCTGCCCAACCGCTCGCCGAGGAGCCCGGTGGGTCGGAACATCAGGATCAGCACGAGCACGACGAAGGCGATGACGTCCTTCCACTGGGTGCTGATGCAGGTGACGCTGAGGTTCTCCACGATGCCGAGCAGCAGGCCACCGAGCATGGCCCCGCGGATGTTCCCGATCCCGCCGAGCACCGCGGCCGCGAACGCCTTGATACCGGGCAGGAAGCCCATCGTGTACTGCACGTTGGCGAAGGTGCCGAACAGGAACCCGGCGGCACCGCCGAGCAGGCCACCGATGACGAACGTCTGCGAGACCACCCGGTCGATGTTCACGCCCATCAGGCTCGCGGTCTCCGCGTCCTGGGCGACCGCGCGGATGCCCTGGCCCAGGCGGGTGTGGTTGACGATGCGGTCCAGGACCAGCATCAGGACCACGGCCGACACGATGAGCACCAGCTGCTTGGTGCGCACCGGGGCCCCGAACAGGGTGAAGACGACCCCGTCGCTGTAGAGGTCGGGCACCCGGATCGGCAGGCGGCCGAACATCTTGCCGAACAGGTTGAACAGGAAGAAGGAGGCGCCGATCGCGCTGATCAGGAAGACCAGCCGGGGGGCGTGCCGGCGGCGCAGCGGCCGGTAGGCGACGCGTTCGAGACCGAAGGCGATGACGCCACCGGCGAGCGCCCCGGCGACCACGCCCAAGCCCAGGTACACCACGGAGGTGAAGCCGCTGGGACGTTGCGGGCCGACGAGGGCGAGGACCATGAACAGCCCGCCGAAGCCGCCGGCCATGAAGACCTCGCTGTGCGCGAAGTTGATCAGCTGGAGCACGCCGTACACGAGCGTGTAGCCGATGGCGATGAGGGCGTAGACGCTGCCGAGCGTCACCCCGGGGACCAGGAAGTCCCAGAAGTTGGCCGTGAAGCAGGTGGGCACTGGGTCAGGCTCTCCTCGTCGAGCGCCGGACGTCGGTCACGGGCTGATCCAACCGGAGGGGACCGGGTTCCGGCAAACGACGGGCGCCCCACCGCGTGGGGCGCCCGTCGTCGCCTGGCCGGGTCAGCCCGCGGCGAGCTTCTCCGTCGTGCCCTTCAGGACACGCTTACCACCCTTGACGTCGTACACGAAGATCGTGGTTCCGGAGACCTCGCCGTTGGCCTGGAACTTGATCTCCTTGGTGATGCCCTTGTAGTCCACCGACTTCAGGCCCTGGACGACCTTGTCGCGGGTGACCTGGGCACCGATCTTCTCCATCACCGAGATGATGGTGTTGGCCGCGTCGTACGCCTCCGGGGAGTACGTGCCCGGGTCGGAGCCGTACTTGGCCTTGTAGGCGTCGAAGAACGCCTTCGCGTTCGGGTCGACGCGGGCGTCCAGGCACGGGCAGGTGAACTGCCAGCCCTCGGCGGCGCTGGCCCCGGCACCGGCGATGAACTGGTCGTCGTTGGACCCGTCATCGGACATCTTCACGCCCTTGAAGCCGGCGGCGGTCAGAGCCTTGGCGAACAGCGCGGCGTCGGCGAAGTACCCGCTGTAGTACAGCGCGTCCGCGCCGGACGACGCCACCTTGGTGGCAATGGCCGTGTAGTCCTTGGTCGGGGCGATGCCCTCGCGGACCACCGGGACGTTGAGCGCGCCCAGCGACTTCTGGATGACGTCGGCCAGGCCCACGCCGTACTCGCTCTTGTCGTCGACAATGTAGACCTTCTTGGCCTTCAGCCCCTTGGCCAAGTAGGCGGCCGCCTCCTTGCCCTGCGCGTCGTCCGGGGGCACCACGCGGAAGAACGTCTTGAAGCCCAGGCTGGTCAGCTGCGGGTTGGTGGCCGACGGGCTCACCGAGGCCAGGTTCGCCTGGGTGAACAGCGGCTCGGACGCCTTCGTGGCCCCGGAGAACGCCGGGCCGACCACGGCGACGACCTGCTGGTCGTCGATCAGTTTCTGTGCGGCCGATGGACCCTGGGCCGGGTCGCCCACGTCGTCGGAGTTGGTGAACTGCAGGGTGAAGGGCAGGTTCCCCTTCTTGTTGGCCTCTTCCACCGCCAGCTTGACGGCGTTGTCCATGTTGATGCCGAGCTGGGCGTTGTCGCCGGAGAGGGGCCCCTGGTAGGCGATCTTGTAGACGGGCTTGCTGCCGCCCCCGCCCCCGCTTCCGGCCGGGGTGCCTCCGCCGCAGGCGGCCAGGGCGAGGGCACCGACGGACAGCAACAGGGCCAGCTTGAGAAGCCGACGGTTCACGCGGTCTCCTGGTGTTGGCTCGTGCCTAGACGCCGGGCAGGCCGGCGCGGCGCAGCTTTGCTGCGGTGACCGGACGATAGCGCGGGACGGGGCGCTGTCCAGCCCTTCACCGGCAGATGTGACCCTGTCGTGACCTGGCTCAGGCGCGAGTCAGGTCCGGCGGCAGCTGCCCCGCGAGGACGGCGGCGGCGACCTCGCGCATGGACAGCCGGCGGTCCATCGACGTCTTCTGGATCCAGCGGAACGCCTCCGGCTCGCTCATCCCGTGCTCGGTCTGCAGCACGCCCTTGGCGCGGTCCACCAGCTTGCGCGCCTCGAGCCGGGCCTGCAGGTCGCCGACCTCGGCCTCCAGCGCCATGATCTCGGCGTACCGGCTCAGCGCCATGGCGACGGCGGGGGCGAGGTCGTCGCGGGTGAACGGCTTGACCAGGTAGGCCATCGCCCCCGCGTCGCGGGCCCGCTCCACCAGGTCGCGCTGGCTGAAAGCGGTGAGGATCACCACCGGGGCGATGCGGGCGGCGGCGATCCGCTCCGCCGCCGAGATCCCGTCCAGCCGGGGCATCTTCACGTCCAGGACCACGAGGTCCGGGCGCAGCTCCTCGGCCAGCCGGACCGCGGTCTCCCCGTCCCCGGCCTCGCCGACCACGGCGTAGCCCTCCTCCTCCAGCATCTCCTTCAGGTCGAGCCGGATGAGTGCCTCGTCCTCGGCGATGAGGACCCGACGGGGGGGTGGCTGGGTCACGGTGCTCCCCTCGGTGCCTGGGTGGCCCGGGCGGCCGGGCCTGCCGTCAGGGTAGTGACCCGTCGGGTCGGCGGGCCCGCCGGTCGCCGGCGGGTACCCTGAGCGAGGCACCGCCGGGGTGATGGAACGGCAGACATGGCGCCCTCAAAAGGCGCTGCCCGCAAGGGCGTGCGGGTTCGAGTCCCGCTCCCGGCACACGACCTCAGCGGTACGCCGGCGCCCGGCCCTCGACGGCGTCCCCGATCCGGTGTACGCGCATTGCGTTGGTGGACCCCGGGATCCCCGGCGGGGAGCCGGCGACGATGAGCACGAGGTCCCCCTTGCGGCAGCGCCCGAGCTCGAGCAGGGCCTGGTCGACCTGCCGGACCATGTCGTCGGTGTGGGTGACGTAGTCGGAGATGAACGTCTCCACCCCCCACGACAGGGCCAGCTGGCTGCGGGTCGCCGGCACGGGGGTGAACGCCAGCAGCGGGATCGGGGAGCGCAGCCGGGACATCCGCCGGGCCGAGTCTCCCGAAGTGGTGAAGGCCACCAGGTGGGTGGCCCCCAGCAGGTTGCCCACCTCGGCGGCCGCCCAGGTGATCGCTCCACCCATGGTGTGCGGGCGCACGCCCATCGGTGGGATCTCCGCCAGTGCGTTGTCCTCGACGTGCTCGATGATCCGGGCCATGGTGCGCACCGCCTCCACCGGGTGCGCCCCCACGCTGGTCTCCCCGGACAGCATCAGCGCGTCGGCGCCGTCCAACACCGCGTTTGCCACGTCGGAGGCCTCCGCGCGGGTGGGCCGACTCGCGGTGATCATCGAGTCCAGCATCTGGGTGGCCACGATGACCGGCTTGGCGTTGCGCCGGGCCAGGGCCACGGCCCGCTTCTGCACCAGGGGCACCTGCTCCAGCGGCAGCTCCACGCCCAGGTCCCCGCGGGCCACCATGATGCCGTCGAAGGCATCGACGATCTCCGGGAGCCGCTCGACCGCCTGCGGCTTCTCCACCTTGGCCAGGACGGGCAGGCGCACCCCCTCCTCGTCCATCACCTGGTGCACCAGCTCGACGTCCTCGGGCCCCCGCACGAAGGACAGGGCGATCAGGTCGGCGCGCAGGTGCAGCGCCCAGCGCAGGTCGGCGACGTCCTTCTCGCTCAGCGCGGGCACGCTGACCGCGGCTCCGGGCAGGTTCAGCCCCTTGTGGTCGGACACCGGGCCGCCTTCGACCACCGTGGTCACCACCTGGGTTCCGGCGCAGGACCGCACCCGCAGCACGATCCGTCCGTCGTCGACGAGGATCAGATCCCCGGGTCGGACGTCCCCGGGCAGCCCGGCGTACGTCGTGCTCGCGCAGCTCGCGTCCCCCGGGACCGCCTCGGTGGTGATCACGAACTCGGCGTCCCGTGCGAGGGTCACCGGGCCCCCGGCGAAGCGGCCGAGGCGGATCTTCGGGCCCTGCAGGTCGACCAGGACGCCCACCCCGTGGCCGCTGGCGTCGGAGGCCTCCCGGACGTGCCGGTAGACCTCCTCGTGCACGTAGTGGCTGCCGTGGCTGAGGTTCAGCCGGGCCACGTCCATGCCGGCGTCGACCAGGGCCCGGACCTGCTCGGGACGCGCCGTCGCCGGCCCCAACGTACAGACGATCTTGGCTCGGCGCATGGCCCGAGCCTAGCGGGCGGTCCCTTCGCGCTTGCCCGGCCGGCTCTTCGGGCCGGCCCCCCGGTCTGCTAGGAGAGGGGCCGGTCGCTGGCCCGGATCGGGGTCGGGAGGTCGCTCTCCCCGCCCAGCCACCGGTGCACCCCGGCGGCGGCGGCGCGGCCCTCCGCAATGGCCCACACGATCAGCGACTGACCCCGTCCCATGTCCCCCGCCACGAAGACACCGGGCACGTCCGTGGCGAAGCCGTCGTCGCGGCGGACGTTGCCCCGCGCGTCCAGGGCCACCCCGAGGTCGTGCAGCAGCCGCGACCGTTCGTGGCCGACGAAGCCCAAGGCGAGCAGCACCAGGTCGGCCGGCAGCTCACGCTCGGAGCCGGCGACGGGGACGAAGCGGCCGTCGACCTGCTCCACGTCCTCGAGGAGCAGCGCGCGCACCCGCCCGGTGTCGTCACCGAGGAACTGACGGGTGCCTACCGCGAAGATGCGCTCCCCGCCCTCCTCGTGGGCGCTGGAGGTGCGCAGCAGCAGCGGCCAGGTCGGCCACGGGGTGGCCGGGTGGCGGGTGGCCGGCGGCTGGGGCAGGATCTCCAGCTGGACGACCGACCGGGCCCCCTGCCGGTGCGCGGTGCCCAGGCAGTCCGCCCCGGTGTCCCCTCCCCCGATGATGACCACGTTCCGGTCCCGGGCGTCCACCGGGGACGCCGGCAGGTCGCCCGCGGTGACCCGGTTGGCCAGCGGCAGGTACTCCATCGCCTGGTGGATGCCGGTCAGCTCCCGGCCGGGGACGGGCAGGTCCCGCCAGGCGGTGGCGCCGCCGGCCAGCAGGATGGCGTCGAAGTCGGCGCGCAGGGCCGCCGCGGTCACGTCGACGCCCACCTCGACGCCGGTGACGAAGACGGTGCCCTCCGCCCGCAGCTGCGCCAGCCGCCGGTCGAGCACCCGCTTCTCCATCTTGAACTCGGGGATGCCGTAGCGCAGCAGCCCGCCGGGCCGGTCCGCCCGTTCGAAGACGGTGACCTCGTGCCCCGCGCGGGTCAGCTGCTGGGCGGCGGCCAGCCCGGCTGGCCCGGAGCCGACGACGGCGACCCGCCGTCCGGTGCGCGTCGCCGGCAGACGGGGGGGCACCGCTCCGTCGGCCCAGGCCTGCTCGGCGATGTCCACCTCGACCTGCTTGATGGTCACCGCGGGCTGGTTGATGCCGAGCACGCAGGCGGCCTCGCAGGGTGCGGGGCACAGCCGCCCGGTGAACTCCGGGAAGTTGTTGGTGGCGTGCAGCCGCTCGGCCGCGTCGGCCCACCGGTCCCGCCACACCAGGTCGTTCCACTCCGGGATGAGGTTGCCCAGGGGGCAGCCGTGGTGGCAGAAGGGCACCCCGCAGTCCATGCAGCGACCGGCCTGCCGGCGCAGCACCGTGCGGTCGTGGTCCTCGTAGACCTCGCGCCAGTCCTGGACGGGGGGGCAGCTCCCGCTCCCGCACGGTGAGGAACCCCCGGGGGTCAGCCATGAGCCGCCGCCATGATCGCCTCCTCCACCTGGCGCCCGTCGGTCTCGGCCTCGGCGACGGCGCGCAGCACCCGCTTGTAGTCCTTGGGCATCACCTTGCCGAACCGGCGCAGCTGGTCGTACCAGTCGGCGAGCAGCGCGGTGGCCACGGTGCTTCCGGTGGCGGCCTGGTGCCGGGAGACCACGTCGCGGAGGAACGCCTCGTCGTCCTCGTCGAGCGGGTCGATGTCGACCATCTCCAGGTTGACCCGGCGGTGGTCCAGGTCGAGGACGTACGCGATGCCTCCGGACATGCCGGCGGCGAAGTTGCGCCCGGTGCGGCCGAGAACGACCACCCGGCCCCCGGTCATGTACTCGCACCCGTGGTCGCCGACACCCTCGACCACGGCGGTCGCGCCGGAGTTGCGGACACAGAAGCGTTCCCCCACGACGCCGCGCAGGAAGATCTCCCCGCCGGTGGCCCCGTAGCCGATGACGTTGCCGGCGATGACGTTCTCCTCCGCGCGGAACGGGGCGGTGGGATGCGGGCGCAGCACCAGCCGGCCCCCGCTGAGGCCCTTGCCCACGTAGTCGTTGGCGTCGCCAGTGAGTACCAGCGTGACCCCCTTCGGCAGGAACGCGCCGAAGGACTGCCCGGCCGAGCCGGTGAAGGACAGGACGACGGTGTCGTCGGGGAGGCCCGCCCCGCCGTACCGCCGGGTCACCTCGTGGCCCAGCAGGGTGCCCACGGTGCGGTTCACGTTGGCGATCGGGAAGGAGGCCCGGACGGGCCGGCGGGACTCCAGCGCCTCCTGGCAGGCGGCGATGAGCTGGTGGTCCAGGGCCTTGTCCAGCCCGTGGTCCTGGGTGGTGACGCAGCGCCGGGCGGCCCCGTCCGGCAGCTCGGGGACGTGCAGCAGCGGGGTCAGGTCCAGGCCGGAGGCCTTCCAGTGCGCCACGGCGCGCCGGGTGTCCAGCAGCTCGGCGTGCCCGACGGCGTCGGCCAGGGACCGGAAACCGAGCTCGGCGAGCAGCTCCCGGACCTCCTGGGCGATGAACTCGAAGAAGTTCACGACGAACTCCGGCCGCCCGCTGAACCGTCGCCGCAGCTCGGGGTTCTGCGTGGCCACACCGACCGGGCAGGTGTCCAGGTGGCAGACGCGCATCATCACGCAGCCGCTGACGACCAGCGGCGCGGTGGCGAAGCCGAACTCCTCGGCGCCGAGCAGCGCCGCGACCACAACGTCGCGTCCGGTCTTCAGCTGGCCGTCGGTCTGCACCACGATCCGGTCACGCAACCGGTTCAGCAGCAGGGTCTGCTGGGTCTCGGCCAGGCCCAGCTCCCATGGCGCGCCGGCGTGCTTCAGCGAGGTCAGCGGTGACGCCCCGGTCCCCCCGTCGTGGCCGGAGATGAGGACGACGTCCGCATGGGCCTTGCTGACGCCCGCCGCGACCGTGCCCACCCCCACCTCGGAGACGAGCTTCACGTGGATCCGCGCCCGCGGGTTCGCGTTCTTCAGGTCGTGGATGAGCTGGGCCAGGTCCTCGATGGAGTAGATGTCGTGATGCGGCGGTGGCGAGATCAGCCCGACGCCGGGGGTGGAGTAGCGGGTCCGGGCAATCCACGGGTAGACCTTGTGCCCGGGCAGCTGTCCGCCTTCGCCGGGCTTGGCCCCCTGCGCCATCTTGATCTGGATGTCGTCGGCCTGCACGAGGTACTCGCTGGTGACCCCGAACCTCCCGCTGGCCACCTGCTTGACCGCGCTGCGCCGGGCCGGGTCGTACAGCCGCTCGGCGTCCTCCCCGCCCTCGCCAGTGTTGGAGCGGGCCCCCAGCCGGTTCATGGCGACCGCGAGGGTTTCGTGCGCCTCCTGCGAGATGGAGCCGTAGGACATCGCCCCGGTGGAGAACCGTCGCACGATGCTATCCACCGGCTCCACCTCGTCCAGGGGGACGGGGGGGCGCACCCCGGTGCGCAGGGTGAACAGGCCGCGCAGCGTCATGAGCCGCTCGGACTGCTCGTCCACCCGCCGGCTGTACTGCTTGAAGATGTCGTACCGGCCGCTGCGGGTCGAGTGCTGCAGCCGGAACACCGTCTCGGGGTCGAACAGGTGCAGCTCGCCCTCCCGGCGCCACTGGTACTCCCCGCCGACCTCCAGGCGCCGGTGCGCCCGCACCGTCGGGTTGTCCGGGTAGGCCAGGCGGTGCCGCCGCGCCACCTCCTCGGCGAGCACGTCGAGGTCGACGCCGCCCAGCCGGGACGCCGTGCCGGTGAAGTAGTCGTCGACGAGCGTCGGGGACAGCCCCACGGCCTCGAAGATCTGCGCACCGGTGTAGGAGGCGACGGTGGACACGCCCATCTTCGACATCACCTTGAGCACGCCCTTGCCCAGGGCCTTGACCACGTTGCGCACCGCGCGGCGCGGCTCCACCCCGGTCAGGACGCCCCGGGCGACGAGATCCTCCACGCTCTCCAGGGCCAGGTACGGGTTCACCGCGGCGGCGCCGTACCCGACCAGCAGCGCGACGTGGTGCACCTCGCGGACGTCCCCGCCCTCGACCACCAGTCCGACCTGGGTGCGGGTCTTCTGGCGCACCAGGTGGTGGTGCACGGCGCCGGTGAGCAGCAGCGACGGGACCGGCGCGTGCTCGACGTCGGAGTCCCGGTCGGACAGGACGAGGATGCGAGCCCCGTCGGCGATGGCCTCGTCGACCTCGGCGCGGATCTCGGTGAGCCGCTGCCGCAGCGCCTCTCCCCCGCCGGCGACCTTGTAGAGGCCGCGCACGGTGTACGCCGCGAGGCCGGGCAGGTCCCCGTCGGCGTTGATGTGGCACAGCTTGGCCAGCTCGTCGTTGTCGATGACCGGGAACGGGAGCACCACCTGGCGGCACGCGGCCGGGCCGGGGTCCAGCAGGTTCTGCTCTGGGCCGATGGTGCTGGCCAGGGAGGTGACCAGCTCCTCCCGGATCGCGTCCAGCGGCGGGTTCGTCACCTGGGCGAACAGCTGCTGGAAGTAGTCGAAGAGCAGTCGCGGCCGCTGCGACAGCACGGCGACCGGGGTGTCGGTGCCCATCGACCCGATGGGCTCGGCACCGGTGCGGGCCATCGGGGCGACGAGGACCCGCAGCTCCTCCTCGGTGACGCCGAAGGTGAGCTGGCGGCGCAGCACCGACTCCTCGGCCACGACCTGGTGCGGCCGCGGGGGCAGGTCCGGGAGGTGCACCAGGCCGGCGTGCAGCCACTCGTCGTACGGGTGCTCGGCGGCCAGCTCCGCCTTGATCTCGGCGTCGTCGACGATCCGGCCGGCGGTGGTGTCCACCAGGAACATGCGCCCGGGCTGCAGCCGGCCCTTGCGGACGACGGTGGCCGGGTCCAGGTCGAGCACGCCGACCTCGCTGGCCATCACCACCAGCCCGTCGTCGGTGACCCAGTACCGGGCCGGGCGCAGCCCGTTGCGGTCTAGCACCGCCCCGATCACTGACCCGTCGGTGAAGGTGATGCACGCCGGGCCGTCCCACGGTTCCATCAAGGTGGAGTGGAACTCGTAGAAGGCGCGCCGGGCCGGGTCCATCTCCGCGTGGTTCTCCCACGCCTCGGGGATCATCATGAGCACGGCGTGCGGCAGCGACCGGCCACCCAGGTGCAGCAGCTCCAGCACCTCGTCGAAGGACGCCGAGTCGCTCACCCCTTCGGTGCAGATGGGGAACAGCCGGGCGAGGTCCCCCGGGATCAGCGGGCTGGCCAGCTGGCTCTCCCTGGCCCGCATCCAGTTGCGGTTGCCCCGCACCGTGTTGATCTCCCCGTTGTGGGCCAGGAAGCGGAACGGGTGGGCCAGCGGCCAGGAGGGGAACGTGTTGGTCGAGAACCGGGAGTGCACCAGCGCCAGCGCGGTCACGTAGCGCTGGTCGGACAGGTCCGGGTAGAAGGGCTCCAGCTGCGCCGTGGTCAGCATCCCCTTGTAGACCAGGGTCCGCGCGGACAGGCTGGGGAAGTACACCCCGGCCTCGTGCTCGGCCCGCTTGCGCAGGCAGAAGGCCAGCCGCTCCAGCGCCATGCCGACGACCCGACCGGCCGCCGCGCTGACGAACAGCTGCGTGAAGTGCGGCATCACCGCCCGGGCCGACGCGCCGACCAGGTCCGGGGCGACGGGGACGTCCCGCCAGCCCAGCACCGCCAGACCCTCCTCCCCGGCCAGCCGCTCGACGGTGCCCATCGCCACCCGCCGCTCCGCGCGGTCGACGGGGAGGAAGGCAGTGCCGACCGCGTAGCTGCCCGGTTCGGGCAGCGGGAAGTCGACCACGGCGCGGAGGAAGGCGTCGGGCACCTGGGTGAGCAGGCCGGCCCCGTCCCCGGAGTCCGCCTCGCTCCCCGACGCGCCACGGTGGTCCAGGTTGCGTAGGGCAACCAGCGCCTGGTCGATGACGCCGTGGCTCGCCGCCCCGGTGAGCGTGGCGACGAACGCGACGCCGCACGCGTCGTGCTCGCGCTGGCCGTCGTACAGGCCCTGCGCGGGAGGCAGGCCAGAAGGCATCGAACCGTCCCGTCGTCGAGTGGCTGCGGTCGGGACGACGTCGGCCCGAGAACTCACCGGTCAGCGTAGCGCACCGGGCGTCCCCGTCAGCCGAGGGCGCCGCCCACCAGCCGCCCCACCAGGTAGGTGATGGCCGCAGCCCCGGTGCCCAGCAGCAGCTGGCGCAGCCCGGAGAACCACCAGGTCCGGGCGGTGACCCGGGACACCAGCGCGCCGGCGCCGAACAGCCCCACCAGGGCCACCACGAGGGCCGGCCAGATCTCCCGGGACCCGAGCAGGTAGGGCAGGACCGGCAAGAAGGCCCCTACCGCGAAGGCCAGGAAGGACGACCCGGCGGCCAGCCGGGGGGAGGGCAGGTCGTGCGGGTCGACTCCCAGCTCCTCGCGGGCGTGCACCTCCAGGGCCCGCTCCGGGTCGCGGGACAGCTGGCGGGCCACCTCGCGGGCCAGGTCGGCGTCCAGGCCGCGCCGCGCGTACCTGGCCGCCAGCTCGGCTTCCTCGACGTGCGGGTGCCGAGCGAGCTCCCGGCGTTCCACCTCGATCTCGGCCTGGGCGAGCTCGGCCTGCGCGGCCACCGAGGTGTACTCCCCCGCGGCCATGGAGAAGGCCCCGGCGGCCAGCCCGGCCAGCCCGGCCAGCACGATCGTCCCGGGACGGGCGCCGCCGCCCGCAACGCCGGAGATCAGCGCGAAGTTGGAGACCAGCCCGTCCATGGCGCCGAACACCGCCGGGCGGACCCAGCCCCCGGTGACGTCCCGGTGCTCGTGCTCGACGACCGTCTCGTGGGCCCCGGGCGCCTCGTGGGCCCCGGGCGGGGCGCCGCCGGGCACGGTGGCTCTGGTGGGGGTGCCGTCCATGGGCGCACCATAGGTCGAGGCAGCCGCCCATTTCATCCAAGGCGAGGCTCACCTCACCGGCTCAGGACCCGCCCGCCGCCAGCCGCCGCAGGTCGTGGCGCAGGTCGGCGACGGAGGTGCCGTACGACCACACCAGGCGCCCCCCGCCGTCCGGGCCGAAGCCGATCAGCGGGGTCCCGTGGCTCACCTGGTAGCCGCCGCCGGGGGTGTCGGTCCGCCCGCCCAGGGCGATGCCCAGCCCGGCGGCCGCTCGTTCCAGCGTCGGCCGCGGCGCAGTGACCCCGCGGAACCCCGGGTCGAACCCGGCCAGCCAGCGGCGCAGCACCTCGGGGGTGTCCCGCTCGGGGTCAGTGGTGACGAAGACCACGGCGATCTTCGCGCGGGTGGCCGGGTCTACGCCGCGCAGCGCGGCGGTGAGGTCGGCCATCGTGGTCGGGCACTCGTCCGGGCAGTGGGTGTAACCGAAGAACACCACGGTGACCGCGGTGGTGGTGTCCCGGGTGAAGTCGAACGGTGCGCCCTGGCTGTCGACCCAGGCCCCGGTGGGCTTGGCGAACGGCTCGGCCAGCCAGGTGCCGCGGTAGCCGTGGTTGGCCGGCGCGCTCACCCGTGCCGCCGGTCCCGCGGCACAGCCGACGGCCAGCAGCCCGAGGAACGCCAGCAGGGCCCCGGCCAGGGCGAGCCGGGCCGGGCCGGCGGGCCACCGCGGGGCCGGCCGCCGGTCAGCGGTCATGCCCCGCCCGGACGCCTCGGGCCAGCTCGTTCGCCAGCGCGCGCACGGCCGCCACACCGGCCCCGGCATCGGCCGCGTCGAGCAGCCGGCGGACGAAGGCCGAGCCGACGATCACCCCATCCGCGTACGCCGCCACCTCGGCCGCCTGGGCGGCCGTGCTCACCCCGAGCCCGACGGCCACCGGCAGCTCGCTGACCGCGCGCACCCGGGCGACCAGGGCGGGCGCGGCGCGGCTGGTCTGCTCGCGGGCCCCGGTGACGCCCATCACCGACGCGGCGTAGACGAAGCCGCGGCAGGCGGCCGTGGTGGCCGCGAGGCGGGCGTCGGTGGAGCTGGGGGCGACCAGGAAGACCCGGTCGAGGGCCGTGGCGTCGCTGGCGGCCAGCCACTCGTCGGCTTCGTCCGGGACCAGGTCGGGGGTGATCAGCCCGGCGCCGCCCGCGGCGGCCAGGTCGCGGGCGAACCGGTCCGGCCCGTATCGGGCGACGGGGTTCCAGTAGGTCATGACCAGGGTGGCCGCCCCGGTCGCCGCGACCGCCTCGACGGTGCGCAGCACGTCGACCACCTTGGTCCCGCCGCGTAGGGCCACGTCGGTGGCCGCCTGGATCGTCGGGCCGTCCAGCAGCGGGTCGCTGTAGGGGAGGCCCACCTCGACGACGTCGCACCCCGCGTCGACCAGCGCGGTGAGCGCCCCGACCGCCCCGTCGTACGTCGGGAACCCGGCCGGCAGGTAGCCGACCAGCGCGGCGCGACCGTCCGCGCGGGCCGCGGCGAACGCCCGGGTCACCGGGGAGCCAGCCGGCTGGCTCACCGTTCGGTCACCAGCCCGAACCAGGCGGCCGCGGTGTCCACGTCCTTGTCGCCGCGCCCGGACAGGTTGACCAGCACCACCCCGTCCGGGCCGAGCTCCCGGCCCAGCTCAAGGGCGCCGGCCAGGGCGTGCGCGCTCTCCAGCGCCGGCAGGATGCCCTCGGTGCGGCAGAGCAGCTGGAACGCGGCCATTGCGTCGGCGTCGGTCACCGGCCGGTAGGTCGCCCGCCCGGTGTCCCGCAGCCAGGCGTGCTCCGGCCCGACGCCCGGGTAGTCCAGCCCGGCGGAGATGGAGTGGGTCTCCAGGGTCTGCCCGTCGGCGTCCTGGAGCAGGTAGGAGCGGGCCCCGTGCAACACCCCCGGGCTGCCCTGGGACAGCGTCGCCGCGTGGCGCCCGGTGGCCACCCCCTCGCCGCCGGCCTCCAGGCCGACCAGGCGCACCTCGGGGTCGTCGAGGAAGGCGTGGAAGATGCCGATCGCGTTGGAGCCGCCACCCACGCACGCCGCGACGGCGTCGGGCAGCCGGCCGGCGACCTGCAGCACCTGGGCGCGGGCCTCCATCCCGATCACTCGGTGGAAGTCGCGGACCATCACCGGGAAGGGGTGGGGTCCGGCCACGGTCCCCAGCAGGTAGTGGGTGGTGGCGACGTTGGTGACCCAGTCCCGCATCGCCTCGTTGATGGCGTCCTTCAGGGTGCGGCTCCCGGTGCGCACCGGCACCACCTCGGCCCCCAGCAGGCGCATCCGGGCCACGTTGAGCGCCTGCCGGTGGGTGTCGACCTCCCCCATGTAGACGACGCACTCCAGCCCGAGCAGGGCGGCGGCGGTCGCGGTGGCCACCCCGTGCTGGCCGGCCCCCGTCTCGGCGATGACCCGCGGCTTGCCCATCCGGCGGGTGAGCAGCGCCTGCCCCAGCACGTTGTTGATCTTGTGGGACCCGGTGTGGTTGAGGTCCTCCCGCTTGAGCAGGATCCGAGCCCCCCCGGCGTGGCTGGCGAACCGCTGGGCTTCGGTAAGCGGGGTGGGCCGGCCGCTGTAGGAGGTGAGCAGCCGGTCCAGCTCGGCCTGGAACGCCGGGTCCAGCGCGGCGGCCCGGTAGGCGGCGTCGAGCTCCTCCAGCGCCGCCATGAGCGCCTCGGGCACGAAGCGCCCACCGTACGGCCCGAACCGGCCGGGAGCGAGCCGGGTGCTCATCGCTGCTGCCGGGAGTGCTTGATGGCCGGGTGGGCGCCCGCGGTGACCAGCTCGGCGACGGCCGCCCGGGGGCTGGCCACGGTGACCAGGCTCTCGCCGACAAGCACCGCGTCGGCTCCGGCGTTGGCGTAGGCGATGAGGTCGTGTGGGTCACGTACACCGGACTCGGCGACCCGCACCACCCCGTCGGGGATCCGCGGGGCGAGCCGGGCGAACAGCGAGCGGTCCACCTCCAGGGTGCGCAGGTCCCGTGCGTTCACCCCGATGATGCGCGCCCCGGCGTCCACGGCCCGGGACACCTCGTCGGCGTCGTGGACCTCCACCAGGGGGGTCAAGCCGATGGACGTGGCCCGCTCGACCAGGGCGACCAGCGCGTTGTGCTCCAGCGCGGCGGCGATGAGCAGCACCAGGTCCGCCCCGTGGGCCCGCGCCTCCCACAGCTGGTAGGAGGAGACGACGAAGTCCTTGCGCAGCACGGGCACGTCCACCGCGGCGCGGACCGCGTCGAGGTCGGCCAGGCTTCCGCCGAACCGGCGGCCCTCGGTGAGCACGCTCACCGCGTGTGCCCCGGCGGTCTCGTAGTCCCGGGCCAGCGCGGCCGGGTCGGGGATGGTCGCCAGGCTGCCTCGGCTGGGGCTGGCCCGCTTCACCTCGGCGATCACGGCCACGCCGTCCTGACAGAGGGCCGCGTACCCGTCGCGGGCGCCGGGCATCCGCTGGGCGCGTTCCTTCAGTACGGCGAGGGGGCAGGAGGCCTGGCGCGCGACGAGGTCGGCACGGACGCCGTCGAGGATCTCGTCGAGCACGCTCACGCGGGTCGTCCCCTCGGTCGGCGGCGGGCGGTACCGCTCGATGGTAGCCATCGGTGCCGGCCGAGCCCGGGCCAGGTGGCCGCCCGGTCGGCCCCCGGTCGGTCCCCGGGCCGGCGGGCGTCAGGGGGCCAGGGCGGACCCGACCGGCAGGTTGCGCGCCACCGCGAACCCGACGACGAGCACGAGCAGGCCCCAGATCACCGCGGGGTGGGCCACGCCTCGGCGAGGCACCCCCTGCCAGATGCGCCAGGCCCAGGCCGCCCAGAACCAGCCGAGCAGCGGCAGGGCCGCGACGGTGAGCACGTTGTACCCGGCGGCGGCGCCGGGCTGGCCGTGCGTGAGGGCGTGCAGGGCACGCAGCGAGCCGCACCCGGGGCAGTACCACCCGGTGGCCCACAGGAACGGGCAGGTCGGGTAGTGGCCTGGCTCGGTCGGGTCGACGGCGGCGACGTAGCCGACCGCGGCGGCAGCCACCGCCGCGACCAGCAGCGGCCTCGCCAGCGCCGGGGCCGGCCGGCGGATGAGCGTCGGCGTCAGGGTGGCCACGACCGGGTCCCCTAGTAGCCGGTCGACAGCATCGTGCTGAACAGGCCCAGGCCAACCATGACCAGGACGTAGAGGATGCCGACCGCGACGCCGGCGACGGCCGCGATGACCGCCCAGCGCTTCGCGTTAGCCGATGCCGCCAGCGCTCCCGTCACGTCGCCGGCCTGGTACTTCGTGTTGACCTGGGCGGCGTAGACGATCGACACGATGCCGGCCGGCAGGCAGCACAGCAGCGTCGTCACGATCGACCAGGGCAGGTAGTTCGGGGGCGGCGCCGTATCTCCGAAGCCACCGGCGGGGTCGTACCCCCCGGGGCCCGCAGGTGGCATCTGGCTGCTCATCGACCAACCTCCCAGAGGGTGTGGCACCAGCGTCGGGTGCGCGCAGCCTAGGGCAGGCGTCGGGGGGACAGCCCGGAAACGCCGTCATCCGGGCCGGTCGGTGGGGTCCTCCCCCTGGTCCAGGGCCTCCCACAGCCCGGGAGCGTCGGTCCGCCGGGCCGGCGCGTCGTACCGGCGGCCCATCACCGGCCAACCGCCGCCGGCCACCAGGGACAGCAGGCCGGCCACCGCGAGC
>JBMOMH010000009.1:0-1642 GCA_049323135.1 Actinomycetota bacterium | reverse complement strand
GCGCCGCCGCCACTGCGAAGACCACCAGCCGGACCGCCCGGACCGGGATCAGCAGCACGTACAGCGCCGCGGCGAAGACCAGCAGCCGCCAGGCGTACTCCGCGCCCACCCGCAGCGACCACGGCACCCCGCTGGCCGGGTGCTGCCCCGCTGCCGTCGTGGGGGCACCGGGCGGCGGCGCCGCCACCGCGCCCGCCCGGGGGGGCGCCCCCCGCCGACCGAAGATGCCCCGGGCCATGGCCCACCCCTTCCCTACCGACCCCGGAACCCACACTGTGCCCTACCCGGGCGGCGCCGGCTGTCCTCCCCGGGCGGGACCGGTGCCCTCCCGTGCCGGCGTCAGGGCCCGGTGAGGAAGTCCAGGCCGACCAGCCGCTCGCGCAGCTGGTGGTCCGCCGTGACCAGCGGCACACCCAGCCGCTCGGCCAACGCCACGTAGCGCATGTCGTAGATCGGGTGCTCGTCGTACCGCCGGGACAGCTCCCACGCCCGGGCCAGGTCCTCCTCGAGGTCGACACACTGCACCGGCATCTGCCGCAGCAGCTGCCAGCCGGCGTCCGCGTCCACCCCTGACCACCGTCCCCGACGGACGCCCGTGAGGAGCGCGTTCGCCACCTCCTCGAGCAGCAGCCGGGGAGCGTACACCGGCTGGCCCGTGCGCCCCAGTGAGCGCAGGAGTCGCCCGGGCGGTGCGGACGGGTCGGCACCTGGGGCGACCCAGTCGACTACCACGCTGGCGTCCACGACCGGCATCAGTCCGGCTCCCGGGTAGCCCGGTCCGCGAGAACCAGGTCTGCCGCGCTCTCCCGACCCGCCGGCAGCGCTCCCGAGCGGCGAGCCTCCCGGACCCGTCGGGACCACTCCGTCCACGTCAGCGGCTCACGAAGCGGAGTCTCTCTCCCGCCTGGCTGTGTCCCGGCTCGGCTCAGCCGTTGGACGTCGCTGCGGGCGACCACCAGGCGGTTCCCCTGACGCTGGGCAGCCAGGCGACCAGACCAGACCCACCGGCGAATGGTCTCGGGGCTGCGATGGGCCAGCTGGGCGGCCGCACGCACGTCGATGAGCTCTGCGCCGCCGCTGGCCATGCTGGCATGCTACTACTACGACTACCACTACTACTACTACTACTACTACTACTACTACTACTACACCTGGCGGCGTCGGTGCGGACCTCTCCGGCGTGGGCCGGTGACCACGGGCAGGCATGAACGACGCCGGGAGTGGGCAGAAGCACCCGGGCGCCATCCGGCGCCGGGTTGCGTCTGTCCTGGAGGAGAGCGTGTCCAGCGCCGCCGCGCACGCGCGGGCCCCCCACGGGCGACACCGCCGCTCGGCACACCAGTGGCGGGCCGCCGCCGTGGTGACCGGCTCCGGCGCCCTGGCCCTGGCCGCCGCGATCGTGGTCGCCCCCCACCTGGGGCAGCGCCCCGGGGGCCCGGCTCCGCTGGGCCCGGGACCCGCTGGCGGCCCGGAGGGACTCGGCACGTTCGGCGCGACCCCGACGCCGGACACCTCGCCGCACACCACACCGGTCGCCTCAAGCACCCCGACGGCCCCGGTCGCGGCCGGCGCCGCCAACACCACCCGGCAGGGGGACGCGGCCGCCGGCGTCCGGGGCGGCCTCGGCTGGCCGGTCCCGGCG
>JBMOMH010000008.1:0-1645 GCA_049323135.1 Actinomycetota bacterium | reverse complement strand
GGCGGGCGTCGGCCGCACCGACCTCCCCCGCCGAGGGCTAGCCGACCGTCGGCGGGCCCGGCAGGGACGGCCCCGCCGTACGGCCGGTGCGGGCGGCTACCGTGGCCGGGTGAGCACCCCCCGCTCCCTGCAGCTGCCCGCGGCGACCCACCGGGCGCGGTGGACAGTCCGTGGCGCCACCCTGGCCGGCCTGGACACCCCGGCCGATCTGGGCAACGGCCACCGTGTCTCGCCCCGGGCCACGGCCATCCTGGTCCCGGGCTTCACCGGTAGCAAGGAGGACTTCCTCCACGTGCTGGGCCCCCTCGCCGCGCACGGGCACCGGGTGGTCACCTACGACCAGCGCGGCCAGTACGAGTCCCCGGGCGGCACCGCCGACCCGGCCGTGTTCACCGTCGCCGCGCTCGCCGCCGACCTGGCCGAGCTCGTGACGGTGCTCGGGGACGGCCCGGCGCACCTGGTGGGCCACTCCTTCGGCGGCCTCGTCGCCGCGGTGGCCACCCTGCACCGCCCCGACCTGGCCCGCTCGCTCACCCTGCTGGACTCCGGGCCGGGCCGGCTGCCGGACGCGGCGCGCCCCGACCTAGCCCGGTTCGCCGACACCCTCGCCAGCGCCGGCCTGGCCGCGGTGTGGGCGGGCCTGCGGGCCCTCGATGAGGAGCGGGGCGTGCCGCCGGTCGACGACCCGGCCGTCGCGGCCTTCCTGCACGCCCGGTTCCACGCCAACTCCCCCGCCTGCCTGCAGGCCATGGTCGCGGCGCTGCAGGGCGCGCCGGACCGCACCGCGGAGCTGGCCGCCTGCGGCGTACCGCTGCTCGTCGCCCACGGCGAGGGTGAGGACCGCTGGCCGCCCCCTGTGCAGGAGGCGATGGCCGACCGCCTGGGGGCACCCCGGGTGGTCATCCCGGCCGCCGCCCACTCCCCCGCCGTGGAGAACCCGGCGGCCACCGTCGCCGCCCTGGTCGCGTTCTGGGCCCAGGTCGAACGTCGGTCGGCCAGCGCCCCAGACGACCGGCCAGCCCGCAGATGACCAGCCCGAAGCAGACCAGCAACGAGGGGCCCGGCGACCCAGCGGCCGGCCTCTTCGGTCCGGCGTCGGTGACCTGGCGGCTGCACGCCGACCCGGTGCTGTGGGTGGCCGGCCTGCGGGCGCTGTTCCTGCAGGCGCTGCACCCCGAGGCGATGGCCGTAGTGGCCGCCCACTCCGACTTCCGCCGCGACTGGTGGGGGCGGCTGACGCGGACCGCGGCGTACGTCGCCACGGTGACCTACGGAACCACCGCGGAGGCGCACGCGGCGGCGGCCGCGGTCCGCCGTCGGCACGCCGCGATCCGCGGCACCCACCCGGACACCGGCCGGCCCTACCAGGCCGACGACCCGGAGCTGCTGCTGTGGGTGCACTGCTGCCTGGTGGACTCGGTGCTGGTGACCTGCCGGCGCGGCGGGCTGCCCCTGACCGACGCGGACGCCGACCGGTACGTCGCCGAGCAGGTGCGCGCGGCGGAGCTGGTCGGGCTGCCGGCCGAGCAGGTCCCCCGGGACACCACGGAGCTGGCGGCGTACCTCGCCCGGATACGGCCGCAACTGCGGGCCACGCCCGCGGCGCGGGCCGCCTTCGGGCGGCTGGTGCTCCCCCCGCTGCCGG
>JBMOMH010000007.1:0-1645 GCA_049323135.1 Actinomycetota bacterium | reverse complement strand
GTGCACGGCGAGGTAGCCGCCTGGGCGCCGTTCGGGTGGGGCGACGGGCTGGTCGCCCGGGCCGCGGCTCGCCTGGTGCTGGCTGACCGGGGCCTGGACCCGTGGGGGGTCACCGTGCCGGAGGTGGGCCACCAGGAGCTCGCCGCGGCGTACGGGCCGGCTCTGGTGGGGTACCGGCGCGGCGACGCGGCGGGGAACGCCGGCTGGGTCCGGCACTGCGCCGCCGCGGTGGCGCTCGGTGCCCGGGAGGGCCTGGCGGTGGGTACGGCGCTGGGCCGGGCCGAGCGCCCGGCTGTCGGGTAGCCCCGGCGAGCGGGGCCCCGCACGCGAACGGCGCCCCCGTGACGGGAGCGCCGGTCGCCGGCACGTCGGCCGGGCTACCAGGCGTGCACTCCACCTTCGTCGGAGCGGGTCAAGCCCGTCACGACGACCCTGACGCGGGTTTGGGACGACGCGTGGGTACCCAGCCTTCGTGCGCGGGTCCGGCAGGAGTCCGGTGGGGGCTCGGCCGCTGTCCCCGCCCGGCCCATGCCGGCCGTACTTCTGGTTGTACGCCGGTGACCGCCCGGAAGGGAACCCCCCGGCCTAGATCTTTACCCTCGCCCTACCCCTGCGGCGCCGGGCAGGCGTCGGCGACGAACCGGGCCAGCTCCACTCCCAGCTCGGCACTGATCTCGAGGTCGACCTGCTGGGGGGCGCCGGAGGAGGGCGCCGGTGCGGCGAGCACCTGCAGGCCCAGCCCGGCATAGCCCAGCCCGCGGGCGGCCGCACAGTCGGCCAGCTGCCAGGTGACGGTGACCGGCCCCGCGCCGCCGCCGGTGATCCCCTGCTGGACGACGGGGAGCCCCTCGGCGGTGACCCGCAGGGCGGGCGACCGGGCGCGGACGGCGGACAGGGTGTAGGTCCCCGTCCCGTGCACGGTCAGCAGCAGCCGCGCCCGCAGGGCGGGCTGGCCGCCAACGCTGACCCGGGTGCTGGGCCCGGTCGTCTGGGCGAAAGCCACCGGCGCCATGCTCGGCTGGGTGTCGCACTGGTTGACCAGGAGCGAGAACACCTGGGTGCCGTCGTACAGCGGCACGTCCTGGGTGTGCTGGCCGGCGTCCGCGGTGGTCGCGGTCACCTGTACCGTCGAGAGCACCGCGGCGCGGACCTCGGGGCAGCTCACCGGCCCGCGCAGCGGCACCTGCAGGCTGGCCCGGGGCCGCAGCTCCAGCCCCCGGCTGGTTGCGTCGAGCCGCGCCGAGAAGCCGGGCAGGTCGAGGCTGGCGTCGGTGAGCCGGACCGGCAGGGGGCCGAGGTTGGCGAGCCGGACCGTCACCTGCAGCCGGCTCTCCGTGTCCGAGCTGGTCGCCACGACCCAGCCGACCAGGTCGACGGCGGCCCGCCGCGCCGCCTCGGCCTGCCGGTCGTGCCACCGGCCGGTTCCCAGCGCGCCGGCCACGCCACCGGCGAGGAGGGCCAGGGTGAGCCCCCCGGCGACGGCCACCCGCAGCGGGGGTCGGGGCAGCCGGGGCCGCAGCCGGGGCGGGCGGTCCGGCCCCCCGGTCAGGACGTCGGGGGCCCCGTCGGGCCCCCCTGGGCCGCCGAGCGGGCCGGCCGACCCGTGCATGCGACCGTCAGCCCAGGCCCGGCCCGCGCCGGCGCG
>JBMOMH010000006.1:2839-19616 GCA_049323135.1 Actinomycetota bacterium | reverse complement strand
AGGACCCACCCGGCCGCGGGCAGTAGCGCCACGGCCACCAACCGGCCGCGGCCACCGAACGACCGGGTGCGCACCCTGGTCGTATCGGCACCCGGCGGCGGATCTTCAGTCCGCCCGGGTGCGCGCGGTCCGCGGGACGTCGACGGGCCAGTTCGTTCCCGTCGGCAACGTAGGCTGCCGATGTGAGAGACCGGCCCCCGCCCGCGCTCCCACGGGCCGGCGCGGGCGTGGTGCTCGGTCCGCTGCGCCGGCAGACCACGGGCGAGCAGGTGGCGGACCTGCTCATGACCGCGATCGCCGTGGGCGAGTTCTCCCCTGGGGAGCGGCTGCCTCCGGAACGAGCCTTGATCAGCCAGCTCGGCGTCAGTCGCACCAGCGTTCGAGAGGCGCTGCAGCAGATCGCCGCCCTCGGGCTGGTCGAAGTGCGCCGTGGTCGCCTCGGCGGAGCGTATGTCCGGGACGTCCAGCCGCCCTCGGATGCGGTCCGGCGCACCCTGGCCCCTCGTTGGCGGCGGATCGAGGAGGTCTCCGACTTTCGCCGTCTCATCGAAGGGCTGATCGCCCGGACGGCCGCCGAGCGGCGCCGGAAGCCGGACCTGGCGGCGATGCGGGCGGCACTGGCGGCATACGAGGAGGCCGGGTCGATGGAGCAGGCTCGCGCCGCCGACGCCGCGCTGCATCTGGCGATCGCCCGGGCGGCCCGGAACGACCAGCTCCTCATGCTCTCCCGCCAGCTGCTCGCCGAGCTCAGCCTCGGCTTCGCGGCCGAGCCGTTCACCAAGCGCATCTACGCCGCCGCCCTCCCCCAACACCAGCGTCTCGTCGCCCTCATCGACGAGCAAGCCGCAGAGGAGGCTTTCCGGCTGGCCGCCGAACACTTCTCGATCACGGCAGACGCGCACCGTCGGGTGCTCCGCCGGGTCCGGGGGCCGGACGGTCAGCAGGCCTAGACACCACCGAGATGCGCTTCTATGCTCCGATCCTTGGCCCATTTAGGGAGGGAGCGCAGATGGCCGGTGGGCAGTCAGGGTCGTCGTCGCAGGGAGCCACGGCACCAGGGCTCCGTCGGGGGGCGATCGGCTTGCGGGAGGTGCTCTTCCAGAGCATCACCGCGATGGCCCCAGGGGCCGCGATCGCCGCGTCCATCCCGGCCGGTGCGGCCTTCGCCGGGGGCGGCCTACCGCTGGCCGTGCTCGTGGCCCTGGTGGCCTCCCTGTTCACCGCCTTCGCGATCGGTGAACTTGCCCGGCACCTGCCAGCCGCGGGTTCGGTGGCGACCTACACCGCCCAGGGCCTCCACCCAGCCGTGGGCTTTCTCGTGGGCTGGGGGTACGTGTTCGTCGAAGCCCTCGTCCCGCCCCTGCTGTTCCTGCAGCTTGGCTTCACCACCGCGGCCACCCTGAACCAGGAGTTCGGGGGATTCCCGGCCAACCTGTGGTGGCCCTGGTTCGTCGTGGGGGCGCTCATCGTCGCGGTCGCCGGCTACCTCGGCATCCGGGCGTCCGCCGAGTTAGGCACCGTGCTCGGGATCTTCGAGGTTGCCGTTTTCGTCGTTCTCGGGGCGCTGTTCATCGTCGCCGCCGGTCGATCCAACACCCTGTCGGTGTTCAGCTCCGCCTACACGCCGACGGACTACCAAGGACTCACGGGAATCATCGCCGGCTCGGTGTACACCATCCTCGCGTTCTCCGGCTTCGAAGCCGCCGCCCCGCTGGCCGAGGAAGCAGTCGACCCAAAGCGAAACGTCCGACGGGCCGTCGTCGGTTCGACCCTGCTCATCGGCGCGGTCTACGTCTTCACCACGTAAGCAGTCACTGTCCTCTTCGGACCGGACAAGTTCTCCACCTTCCAGGCGTCGGGGGCGAACTCCTGGCAGGGGCTGGCCAGGCACTACTACGGTTGGTTCTGGATCCTGGTGCTTCTCGCTATCGTCAACTCCACGATCGCCAACGCCAACGCCGGATCGAACGCGTCCACCCGAACGGCGTACGCGCTGGGGCGCATCCACGTCTTCCCGCGGGCGTTCGCGACGCTGCACCCCCGCTACCGGTCCCCCTACCTGGCGGTCGGCATCCAACTGGTGGTTGCCTTGGTCGTTGGCCTGGGTCTGGGTCTGCTGTACGGCCCGGTGACCGCCTTCCTGCTCATCGCCACGGTCCTCGTCCTGGTCATCGTCAGCGTCTACATTCTGTGCGATCTGGCGTGCATTGGCTTCTTCTGGAGGAGGCGCCGCGAGGACTTCCGCCCACTGCGGCATGTGGTGGTGCCGCTGCTCGGTGTCCTGACCTTCCTGCCCGGACTGCTCACCGCCGCCGGAATCCCCGTCTTTCCCTTCATCGCCACGCTGGCACCGCCGGTCTCCTATGCAGGTCCGACGGTGCTGGGCTGGTTGCTCGCCGGTGTCGGATACCTGCTCTGGCTGCGGCGCCGGGCACCGGCCCGGGTGGCCGCCATGTCACAGGTCCACCTGGTCGACGAGCTAGACGCACACGAGAAGGCTGTTGCCTCATGACCCCTGTGCTCCGCTTCCGTCCGGAGTCCAGCCAGTACGCCTGGACCTTCGGCGGCGCTGCACCGGTCGCTGTGGTGGAACCCGGCACGATCCTCGAGGTCTGGACCGAAGACTGTTTCGCGGGGCGGGTCCGGGGACCGGACGACCTCGTCTCGCAGGTCTGCCAGTTCCCCTTCCTGAACCCCCAGACCGGCCCGTTCTACGTGTCCGGAGCCGAGCGGGGAGACACCCTGGCGGTGCACTTCGTCAGCGTCGAGCCGGCGCGGGACTGGGCGGCGTCCACGACGGTGCCGCTGTTCGGGGCGCTCACCTCAACCCATCTCACCGCCACGCTGCAGGATCCCCTACCGGAGGTCGTGTGGATGTGGGAGCTGGACCGTACGGCTCGGACGTGCCGGTTCACGGCGCGGGACAGCGACTTCCAGGTGGACCTGCCGATGCAACCGATGCACGGCACCGTGGGCGTTGCCCCGGCGAACCTTGAGGTGCGCTCGGCGCTGGTGCCCGACGCACACGGCGGCAACATGGACACCCCGGAACTGCGGGCCGGTGTCACCTGCTTCCTCGGAGTGAACGTCGACGGTGCGATGTTCTCCCTCGGCGACGGCCACGCGCGCCAGGGCGAGGGGGAGACCTGCGGCGTCGCCGTGGAATGTGCCATGGACACCGTGATCATCGTCGATCTCGTCAAGCACTGGCCGACACCGTGGCCCCGACTCGAGAGCGACACCCACATCATGTCGGCCGGCTCCGCCCGCCCGCTGGAGGACGCCTTCCGGATCGCGCAGGCGGACCTCGTCACCTGGCTTACGCTGGACTTCGGACTATCGCCGTTGGACGCCTACCAGCTGCTCACCCAGGCGGTGGAGTCGCCATTGGCCAACGTCTGCGACCCGAACTACACCAGCGTGGCGAAGATCAGGAAGGACTGGCTGCCGTCCCGTCGGGGGCCCCTCACCGACGTCCACGACCGTTTGCGCGCCGCCGCCCGAGCCAGTCGCGGCTAGGTCAGCCGCAGACCGCGCCGGAGGCCGCCGACCCCACCAGCCGGGCGTACTTCGCCAGCACCCCGGAGGTGTAACGGGGCGGCCGAGGGACCCAGCCGGCCCGCCGCCGGGCCAGCTCGGCGTCGTCGACACACAGGTCCAGCCGCCGCTCCCTCAGGTCGAGGCGGATCCGGTCGCCGTCGGCGACCAGGGCGATCGGCCCGCCGTGCGCGGCCTCGGGGGCCACATGGCCGATGCAGGGGCCGTGGGTGGCGCCGGAGAACCGGCCGTCGGTGATGAGCAGCACGTCGCTGCCCAGGCCGGCGCCCTTGATGGCCGCGGTGACGGCGAGCATCTCCCGCATGCCGGGCCCACCAGCCGGCCCCTCGTAGCGGATGACCACCGCGTCCCCGGGCCGCACCCGCCCCTCGGTGACCGCGTCCATCGCGTCCCGCTCGTCGTCGAACACCCGCGCGGTGCCCTCCAGCACCGCCGCCTCGAACGACGCGGTCTTGACCACGGCCCCCTCGGGGGCCAGCGAGCCGCGCAGCACGGTCAACCCCCCCGTGCGGTGCAGCGGGTCGGCGACGGCATGCACGATCCGGCCGTCCGGGTCGGGCGGGTCGATCGCGGCGAGGTTCTCCGCGACGGTGGCGCCGGTGACGGTTAGCGCGTCGCCGTGCAGCAGGCCGGCGTCGAGCAGGGCGCGCATGACCACCGGCACGCCCCCGATCCGGTCGATGTCGCTCATCACGTACCGGCCGAAGGGCTTGACGTCAGCCAGGTGCGGCACCCGGTCGCCGACCCGGTTGAAGTCGTCCAGGTCGAGGTCGACCCGGGCCTCGTGCGCGATGGCGAGCAGGTGCAGCACCGCGTTGGTGGACCCACCAAGGGCCATGACCACGGCGATGGCGTTCTCGAACGCCTCCCGGGTGAGGATCCGCCGGGCGGTCAGGCCAGCGTCGAGGAGGCGGATGACGGCCTCCCCGCTGGCCACGGCGTACCCGTCGCGGCGCCGGTCCGGCGCCGGCGGGGAGGCGCTGCCGGGCAGCGACATGCCCAGGGCCTCGGCGGCGCTGGCCATCGTGTTCGCGGTGAACATCCCGCCGCACGCCCCCTCCCCGGGGCAGGCGTGCCGCTCGATGTCGGCGAGCTCCTCCGGGGTGATGTGGCCCAGCGCGCAGGCGCCGACCCCCTCGAAGGCGTCCTGGATGGTCAGCTCCCGGTCCCCGAACCGCCCGGGCAGCGTGGACCCGGCGTACAGGAAGACCGCGGCGAGGTCCAGCCGGGCGGCGGCCATGAGCATCCCGGGCAGGGACTTGTCGCAGCCGGCCAGCAGCACCATGCCGTCGAGCCGCTCGGCGTGCATGACGCACTCGACGGAGTCGGCGATGACCTCCCGGGAGACCAGCGAGGCGCGCATCCCCTCGTGCCCCATGGAGATGCCGTCGCTGACCGAGATGGTGGCGAACTGCAGCGGGAAGCCGCCGCCGGCCCGGACTCCCTCCTTGGCCCGGAGGGCCAGCCGGTCCAGGGACAGGTTGCAGGGGGTGATCTCGTTCCACGAGGAGGCGATGCCGACCTGCGGCTTGGTGAAGTCCTCGTCGGTCATGCCGACCGCCCGCAGCATCGCCCGGGCCGGGGCCCGCTCGTACCCCTCGGTGACCTCGGTGCTGCGCGGCCGTGCGTGCGTCTGCGGCATGGGACCTCCCTGGGCTCGGGCGTCACTCTACGACCGGCCCCGGGCCGGTCCGCGGCGGTCAGTAGTCCGCGTGCACCACGTTGACCAGCGGCTGACCAGCGACGTACCGGCGCAGCTGCGCGGCGACCAGGGCGAAGGCCCGGGGCAGGAACGCCGTGGTGTCCCCGCCGACGTGCGGGGTGATCAGCACCCCGGGGGCCCGCCACAGGGGATGGTCCGGCGGCAGGGGCTCGGGGTCGGTCACGTCGAGCGCGGCGAGCAGCCGGCCGCGGGACACCTCGGCGAGCAGCGCGGCGGTGTCCACCACGGCGCCGCGGGCGACGTTGACCAGCAGCGCCCCGTCCCGCATCCGGGCCAGGAAGCCGGCGTCGACCAGGCCCCGGGTCTGCGCGGTCATCGGCACGCACAGCACGACGACGTCGACCCGGGGCAGCAGCTCGGGCAGGGCCTCGAAGCCGGCTACCCCGTCGCGCGCGGTGCGCGCGACCCGCAACACGTCGCACTCGAAGCCGGCGAGCCGGCGTTCCACCGCCGCGCCGATGGCGCCGTACCCGACCAGGAGCACGGTGCGGTCGGCCAGCGAGGGCCGCCGCTCGTGCCGCCACCGGCCGGACTGCTGGGCGCGGACGTGGTCGGGCAGGCCGCGCAGCGCGGCGAGGGTCAGCGCCACGGCCAGCTCCGCGGTGCTCGCGTCGTGCACCCCCCGGGCGTTGCAGAGGGTCACCCCGGGGGGCAGCAGGGGGCGGACGTCGTCCACACCGGCGGTCAGGGTCTGCACCACGCGCAGCGCCGGCATCCGGTCGACGAGCGCGGCCACGGCCCGGGCGGCGCTCAGGTACGGCGGCACCCAGAACTCGACCTCGTCCAGCCCCTCGGGCACCGTGTCCGCCGCCACGGCCGACTCGTCGTACACGGCGACGGACACGTCGTCGGGCAGCCCCCCGACGCGCGCGGGCAGGTCGGCGTACGGCAGCAGGACCTTCATGACGGCACCACTCCCCGGCAGCGGCGCAGGTACGCCGGCCAGTCCCAGGACGCGAGGAACTGCGCGGTCGCCCGCTCGCCGGCGGCCAGCAGGGCGCGCTGCTGTTCGTCGGTGAGGGCGAAGTCGACGGGCGAGACGCCGGAGGTGTCCACGAACACGCTGCGGGCCTGCACGCACGGGTCGTCGATGTGGGCGGCGTCGCAGGCCTCGAGCATGGTCTCGACGACGGCGAGCGCCAGGGACACCGGTCCGCGCACCGCCTGGGTGTGCACCCGCCCCTCGGGCCGGGCCGACAGTCGTACGCCGAAGGTCGGCCAGCGCGGCGGCCGCTGGTCGGTGCGGTCGAACAGGGCGATGGGAAAGTTGGACAGGACGCCCCCGTCGACGAGGGTGGCGACGTCCCCGTCGGGGGAGCGCAGGGTGACCGGCTCGTAGTAGAAGGGGATCGACGCGGAGGCCCGGACCGCGTCGGCCACCGACTGCTCGTCCGGGTCGAGCCCGTAGGCGGGGTAGTCCCAGGGCCAGCGCACCAGCCGCTGGCGGGACACGTCGCTGGCAGTCACCACCAGCGCGTAGCGGTGCTCCGGGGGCAGCGCGGAGCCCGGGTCGTCCACCCGCAGGTCGCCGAACGTGCGCACCCCGAGGTCGGCGAGCACCCCGGCCACCCAGGACCGCAGGTACTCCCCCTCGAACACGCCGCTCTCCAGGGCCAGGGACAGCCCGTCGACCAGCCCGGTGAGCGGGCCGGCCACCCGGCCTAGCGGGCCGCGGTCGCGGAACCGCCGGTAGTCCACGGACAGGGCGATGTCGGCCAGCCGGTCCATCGGCTCTCCGGCGTGCTGCAGCCCGACGGCCAGGGCGCCCACCAGGGCGCCGGCGGAGGTGCCGGCGATCCGGGGGAACCGGTAGCCGGCGCCGGCGAGGGCGCGCACGGCACCGGCCAGAGCGATCCCCTTGACCCCACCGCCTTCGAGGACCAGGTCGGCGTGGAGAGGTGGCACGCGCCGCACCCTAGCCGCCGGCCGGGCCGCTGGCCGAGCCGGCGGGTGGGCTGGCACCGTGGTGTGTCGTGGGAGCGTCGCCGAACCGCCCGCTAGCCGGCCTCACGCTGGCCGCCCTGCTGCTGGCCGGCTGCACCGGGGGGTCGGCGCCGGCCCCGCCCAGCGGGTCCCCCGGCGCTGGTCCGGGTTCGGGACCGGCCACCGGGCCGGGCTCGGGCCCGTCCGGGGCGCCGACCGACGGCCCCACGCTGCTCGGGGTGGTGGCCACCGGGCTGCGCAGCCCCTGGGGGCTGGCCTTCCTGCCCGACGGCGGGGCCCTGGTGTCCGAGCGGGACACCGGGGCCATCCGTCGGGTCGGCCCGGACGGGACGGTGACCACCGTCGGGACGGTGCCGGACGTGGCCGCCGGGGGGGAGGGTGGCCTGCTCGGGATCGCGCTGCCCCCGAGGTTCCCCGACCCGCCGTACCTCTACGCCTACCTGACCGCGCGGACCGGTGGCGGGGGCCGGGTGAACCGGCTGGTGCGGCTGCGCTACGACGGCGGCGGCGCCCTGGGCCCGGCGCAGACCCTGCTGGACGGGGTCCCGGCGGCCGGGCTGCACGACGGGGGGCGGATCGCCTTCGGCCCCGACGGCATGCTCTACGTCGCCACGGGG
The DNA here is from genome assembly GCA_049323135.1 of Actinomycetota bacterium. Lineage (GTDB taxonomy): Bacteria > Actinomycetota > Actinomycetes > JBMOMH01 > JBMOMH01 > JBMOMH01. The sequence goes on along the minus strand of JBMOMH010000006.1, from coordinate 11,774 downwards.
GACGCCACCCGGGCCGAGCTGGCCCAGGACCCCGCCTCCCCGGCCGGCAAGATCCTGCGCCTTACCCCGGACGGCGGTGTCCCCCCCGGGAACCCCTTCCCAGGGTCCCCGGTGTGGAGCCTGGGTCACCGCAACGTGCAGGGCCTGGCCTGGGACTCCGCGGGCCGGCTGTGGGCCAGCGAGTTCGGGACCAGCCGGTACGACGAGGTCAACCTGATCCGGCCCGGGGGCAACTACGGCTGGCCCGAGGTGGAGGGCCCCGGCGGCGGGGGGCGGTTCGTGGAGCCGGCGGTGGTGTGGCGGCCGGCCGAGGCCTCGCCCAGCGGGGTGGCCGTGGTCGGTGACGCCCTGTACGTCGCGGCGCTGCGCGGCCAGCGGCTGTGGCGGGTGCCCTTGCCCCCCGCCGGCGGCACCGTCCCGGCGGGTCCGCCGCAGCCGCTGCTCGCCGGCACGTACGGTCGCCTGCGCACCGTCGCCGCGGCACCGGACGGGACCCTGTGGGTGGTCACCAGCAACACCGACGGCCGCGGCGCCCCCCGCGCCGACGACGACCGCATCCTGCGCCTGCGCCCCTGACGGGGCCCCCGACGATGATCAGGTTTCCTGATCGTCGTGTCGCTTCCTGGGCCGTCGAGCACCCATAAGGCGATACGCCGACCCAGGAAGTGGTACGACGACCCAGGAGGGGACCAGCCCACCCGCCGACCCCGTGGGGCTCAGCCGTCGACGCCCAGCCGGGCGAGCACCAGCTCCCGCACCCGACCCGCGTCCGCCTGGCCCCGGGTGGCCTTCATGACCGCACCGACCAGCGCCCCGGCGGCGGCCACCTTGCCGCCGCGGACCTTGGCCGCCACGTCCGGGTGGGCCGCGATCGCCTCGTCGACGGCCGCCGCGAGGGCGCCCTCGTCCGACACCACGGCCAGCCCCCGACCGGCCAGCACGACGTCCGGGTCCCCTTCCCCGGCGAGCACCCCGTCGAGGACCTGCCGGGCCAGCCGGTCGTTCAGCCGGCCGGCGGCCACCAGCGCCACCACGCGGGCCACCTGGACCGGGCTGACCGGCAGCGCGGCCAGCTCCACTCCCTGCTCGTTGGCCCGCCGGGCCAGCTCCCCGAGCCACCACTTGCGGGCCTCGGTCGCCGGCGCGCCGGCAGCGACGGTGTCCGCCACCAGGTCGAGGGCGCCGGCGTTGACCAACGCCTGCACGTCGAGGTCGGACAGGCCCCACTCCGCCTGCAGCCGGCGCCGCCGGGCGGCGGGCAGCTCGGGCAGACCGGCGCGCAGCTCGGCGACCCAGTCCGCCGGGGGCGCCAGGGGCACCAGGTCCGGCTCGGGGAAGTAGCGGTAGTCCTCGGCCTGCTCCTTGCTCCGCCCCGGCGTGGTCACCCCGGTGTCCTCGTGCCAGTGCCGGGTCTCCTGGCGCACCCGGCCGCCCCCGTCGAGGACCGCGGCCTGCCGCTCGACCTCGTGCCGCACGGCCCGTTCCACGCTGCGCAGCGAGTTGAGGTTCTTCGTCTCCGTCCGCGTCCCCCAGACGGAGGACCCGCGCGGCGCCAGCGAGACGTTCGCGTCGCAGCGCAGGGAGCCCTCCTCCATCCGTACGTCGGAGACGCCCAGGGTGCGGCAGATCTCCCGCAGCGCGGCCACGTAGGCCCGGGCCACCTGCGGGGCCAGGGCACCGGTGCCGGCCACCGGGCGGGTGACGACCTCGACCAGAGGGATGCCGGCCCGGTTGTAGTCCACCAGGGAGTGGCTGGCCCCATGGATCCGCCCGGTGGCCCCGCCGACGTGCAGGGTCTTGCCGGTGTCCTCCTCAAGGTGCACCCGCTCGATGCCCACCCGGACGGTGCGCGGACCATCCCGGCCCGGGAGATCCCCGTCCAGGGCCCCGTCCAGGGCCCCATCCAGGGACCCGTCCAGCTCCACGTCCAGGTAGCCGTCGGTGCACAGCGGCTCGTCGTACTGGCTGATCTGGAAGTTCTTCGGCATGTCCGGGTAGAAGTAGTTCTTCCGGGCGAAACGGCACCAGGACGCGACCTGGCAGTTCAGCGCCAGGCCGATGCGGATGGTGGCCTCGACGGCCGCCCGGTTCGCCACCGGCAGGGAGCCGGGCAGCCCCAGGCACACCGGGCACACCTGGGTGTTCGGCGGCGCGCCGAACCCGGTGGCGCAGCCGCAGAACATCTTGGTGGCAGTGCCCAGCTCGATGTGCGTCTCCAACCCGATGACCGGGTCGTACCGGGCCACCGCCTCGTCGTACGGCACCATCGACCGGGTCACGGTGCCTCCGCGAGCAGCAGGTGTCCCCAGCGGTCCGCCAACGCCGCCTCCAGCGCCCCGCCCACCTGGTAGAGCAGGTCGTCGCGCAGCGGCGGCGCCATCACCTGCAGCCCGACCGGCAGCCCGTCCTCCGGGGCCCGCCCGCAGGGCAGCGACAGTGCGGCGTTCCCGGCCAGGTTGGACGGGATGGTGCACAGGTCGGCCAGGTACATCGCCATTGGGTCGTCCAGCCGCTCCCCCAGCGGGAACGCCGTGGTGGGCGTGGTCGGCGAGACCAGCACGTCGACCTGGTCGAAGGCGGCGGCGAAGTCCCGGATGACGAGGGTGCGCACCTTCTGCGCCTGCCCGTAGTAGGCGTCGTAGTAGCCGCTGGACAGGGCGTAGGTGCCCAGCATGATCCGCCGTTTCACCTCGGGCCCGAAGCCGGCGGCCCGGGTCAGCGCCATGACCTCCTCGGCGCTGCGGGTGCCGTCGTCGCCGACCCGCAGCCCATAGCGCATCGCGTCGAACCGGGCCAGGTTGCTGGAGGCCTCGCTGGGGGCGATGAGGTAGTACGCCGGCAGCGCGTAGCTGAAGTGGGGGCAGGACAACTCGCTGACCTGCGCGCCGAGCCCGGCGAGCAGGTCGACGGCCTCCCGGAACCGCTGCTGCACCCCGGCCTGGTAGCCCTCCCCGGACAGCTCCCGCACCACGCCGACCCGCAGCCCGGCTACGTCGGCGCGGCGGGCCGCGGCGACCACGGGTGGGACCGGGGCGTCGACCGACGTGGCGTCGGCCGGGTCGTGCCCGGCGACCACCTCGTGCAGCAGCGCGGCGTCCAGGACGGTGCGGGCGCACGGGCCGGCCTGGTCGAGGCTGCTGCTGAACGCGACCAGCCCGTACCGGGACACCCCCCCGTAGGTCGGCTTGACCCCGACGGTGCCGGTCACCGCCGCCGGCTGGCGGATCGAGCCGCCGGTGTCGGTGCCCAGGGCGAGGGGGCTCTCGTACGCCGCCACGGCGGCCGCCGACCCCCCGCCGGACCCGCCGGGGACCCGGCTGGGGTCCCAGGGGTTGCGGGTGGGCCCGAAGGCGGAGTTCTCGGTGGACGAGCCCATGGCGAACTCGTCCATGTTCGTCTTGCCGAGCAGGACCAACCCGGCCGCGCGCAGCCGGCGGACGACGGTGGCGTCGTACGGCGGCCGCCAGCCCTCCAGGATCCGCGAGCCGCAGGTGGTCGGCACCCCTTCGGTGGTGAAGACGTCCTTGACGGCCACGGGGACGCCGGCCAGCGGGCCCAGCGGGTCGCCGTCGGCGCGGCGGGCGTCCACGGCGCGGGCGGCGGCGAGGGCCCCTTCGGCGTCGACGTGAAGGAACGCGTGCAGCTCGCCGTCGACCTCGGCGATGCGGTCCAGGTGCGCCTGGGCCAGGTCCACGGCGGACACGTCCCCGCCGGCCAGCAGCCGGCCGGCCTCGACCGCGGTGAGCCGGGTCAGGTCCACCGGCGGCTACTCCTCGTCCAGGATCCGCGGGACCCGGAACCGCTGCTCCTCGACGGCCGGCGCTCCCGCCAGGGCCTGCTCGGGGGTGAGCCCGGGCCGCGGCTCGTCGGAACGCCACACGTTGGTCAGCGGCAGCGGGTGCGAGGTGGGAGGGACGTCGGCGGCGGCCACCTCCCCGACCCGGGCCACCGCCCCGAGGATGACGTCCAGCTGCCCGGCGAGGTGGTCCAGCTCGGCCGGCGGCAGGGCGAGCCGGGCCAGCCGGGCCAGGTGCTCGGCTTCCTCACGGGTGATGGCGGGCATGCGGGGGTGGCTCCTCACCGGACCGGGACGAGCGGTCAGTCTAGTCAGACCGCCACGACGGTGAGCAGGTCGTCGAGGCCGGCGAAGTCGTCGGGGTTGCGGGTGTACAGGTCGAGCCCGCGGGCGTGGGCTACCGCGGCGATGAGCAGGTCAGCCACCCGTCGACGAGCGGACCGCCCGGACGAGGCCACGGCGCTGACGATCTGGCCGTAGCTGCGGGCCGCGGCACGATCGAAGTCCAGCGGATCGAACAGCGCCTCGGCTTGCTGGAGCCTGGCCTGCCGCCGCGCGCGTTCGGCGGCATCGGCGGCCAGGTGTGTCCCTGCGGCGAGCTCGGCCAGGGTGATCGTGCACAGAGCGACCTGTTCCGGCAGCGCCGCGACCACGACGGGGTCATCCCAGTCGATCACCACCGAGGTGTCGATCAGTCCCGTGGACACCTAGAGGTCCTGGTCCACCAGGTGGTCCAGATCCCGGCGAAAGGACGCGGCGTCGATGTGCCCGCTCCCCCGGCCCGTGCCGGCCACCTCGGTCCTGCTGACGAAGGTCCGCCGGTCGGGTGCGAACGGCCGCAGCTCGGCCACCGGTTCCCCGTTCCTGGTGATCACGAAGGACTCTCCCGCGCTCACCGCAGCCATGATGACCGCGTTGTGGTTCCTCAGGTCGCGTTGGGGAATCGTCCGCATGGCGTGACCGTAGCAGGGAATGCTACGGCTGGCTACGGAGCACACCGGCCAGAATGGGCCGGGTGTCCTACCTGCTGCGGGTCACCCTGCCCGACCGGCCCGGCTCGCTCGGCGCGCTGGCCACCGCCCTGGGAGCGGCCGGCGCGGACATCGTCAGCCTCGACGTGGTGGAGCACGACGGCGACGGCCGGGCGGTAGACGACGTCCTCGTCGAGCTGCCGGTGGGCGGGCGGGCCGACGCCCTGGTGACCGCCTGCCACTCGGTTCCCGGGGTGCGGGTGGAGTTCCTGCGGCGGTACGCCGGTGGCCCCGACCTGCACCGGGACGTGGCCGCCGTGGAGGAGATGGCGCAGCGGCCGGCGCAGGCGACGGCGGTGCTCACCGACCGGGCCCCGGCGGTGCTGCGCGCCGACTGGGCGCTGCTGGTGGAACCGGGACGGCTGGCGCACGCCAGCGCCACCGCCCCGGACTGGCCGACGCGGCGGCCCCCCTGGCTGCCGCTGCGCCGGGCGCGCACCCTGGATCCGGCCGGCTGGGCCCCGGAGTCCTGGCAGGACGTCGCGCTCGGTGCAGTGCCGGTCGGCCGGCCGGCCCGGGCGCTGCTGGTCGGCCGGAAGGGCGGCCCCCCGATGCTCGCCTCCGAGCTGGCCCGGCTGGCCCACCTCGCCGCGCTGGCCGCCGCCCTGGAGCAGGCCCAGAAGCCGGCCCGGGAGCCGGCCCGGGAGCCGGCCCGGGAGCCGGCCCGGAACCGAAAGGGGCGGGACGCGGCGCCGCCCGGCTGACCCGGCTCAGCCCGGCCGCGGGCCGGGCAGGACGGTCGCCGGCACCCGCTCGGTGAGCCAGGCGGTGGCCGCACCGGCCGGCATGGGCCGGCTGACCAGCCACCCCTGCATGCCGTCGCAGCCGAGGTCGCGCAGCCGGTCCAGGGTCTCGGCGGTTTCCACGCCCTCGGCGACGGCGTCCAGCCCGAGGGCGTGGGCCAGGTCGACGATGGACCGCACGATGGAGGCGTCCTCGCCGCCCTCGACCAGCCGGGCGACGAAGGAGCGGTCCACCTTCAGCTCGCTCACCGGCAGCCCCTTGAGCAGCAGCAGCGAGGAGTAGCCGGTGCCGAAGTCGTCGAGGGACAGCCGGACCCCCAGGGCGTCGAGCCCTTCGAGGGTCTGGGTCATCCGGGCCAGGTCGGCCGCGAGCACCCGCTCGGTGATCTCCAGCTGGAGGGCGGCCGGGGGGACGCCGTACCGGTCCAGCGCCGCGGCGACGACTGCGACCAGCTCTGGCCCCTGCAGGTCCCGCATGGACACGTTGACTGCCACGGGCACGGCCAGCCCGTCCCCCCACCAACGGGCCACCTGGGCGACGGCCGTATCCACCACCCAGGCGGTGAGCCGCTGGATGAGGCCGCTCTGCTCGGCCAGCGGCACGAAGTCGTCCGGGGGCACCAGGCCCAGGCTCGGGTGCCGCCAGCGCACCAGGGCCTCCACCCCGACGACGGCGCCGTCGCCGACGGACACCTTCGGCTGGTAGTGCAGCTCGAGCTCGCCGGCCTCGATGCCGCGGCGCAGGGCGCCGAGCATGCCCAGCCGGTCCAGGGAGTGGTGGTCGCGCTCGGCGGAGTACTCCTCGACCCCGGTACGCCGCTCCTTGGCGACGTACATGGCCACGTCGGCCCGCTGCATGAGCAGGTCGAAGCCCTGCCCGTCGCGGGGGTACTGGGCGATGCCGCAGCTGGCCTCGACCTCGAACAGCATGCCGTCGAGGAACAGCGGCTCCTCGACGGCGGCGCTGATCCGCGCGGCGACCTCACGGACGACCTCGGGGCGGGTGAGGCGGGGCAGCAGGACGGCGAACTCGTCCCCGCCGAGGCGGGCCACCGAGTCCCCGGGGCGCAGCGAGTGCCGCAGCCGGTCCGCGACGACCCGCAGGATCCGGTCCCCCACATGGTGGCCCAGGGTGTCGTTGACCTCCTTGAACCGGTCGAGGTCGAACAGCAGCAGGGCCACCGACCGGCCGGTACGCCGGGCGTCGGCCAGCGCCGTCTCGGTGAGCCGGAGCAGCAGCTTGCGGTTGGCCAGCCCGGTCAGCGCGTCGTGCAGGGACTGGTGCTCCCGCTCCCGGGCGACGGCGGCGTTGCGGTAGATCGCGAACAGTGGGAGGACGAACAGGGGCAGCAGCCGCCACCGCTCGGCCATCACCACGGCGACCAGCGGCGAAAGGGCCAGGAGGGCACCGCTGACCACCAGCTGGTAGAGCCAGTCCTCGCGCACCACCTGCCACAGCGGCTGCTCCTCGAAGAACGCGACGGCCACCCAGACCAGGCCGTTGTTCACCGCGTAGAAGACCAACGCCGCGACGACAATCGCCGGCAGGTCCCCGCCCTGCGGCGAGGTCATCTGCTCCAGACCTGGCGCGTAGCCGAGCAGGGCGAGGACCTCTCCGGCAACGACGAAGCTCACCGTGTACTGGCCGACGTTGAAGACGGTGCGCCACCAGGCCTTGCGGCGTACCACGCCGGCGACGAGCGTGGCCAGGGCCTGCAGCACCACCGCCGACGGCACTCCCATGTGCAGCAGCACGGCGAAGCTGAACGAGGTGGACAGCGCGATCCCCACGCTGTCCCCGCCCGGGGTGAGCAGCGGCCGGATCTCGCCGAACAGCACCAGCCCCATGACCAGCCAGAACGCCGGGTGGGTGAGCAGGCCGACGGTCCCGGGGCCCTCCAGGGAGGCGGCCATCACCACCAGCGCGGTCCAGCCGACCAGGGAGACCGCGCCGAGGTACGCCCCGAAGGCGGCCCGGCGCTGCGCCGGCGCGCGGTCGCGCGCGGCGTCGACGTCGTTCACCCGGCCTCCCTCCACCCGCCGCCCCCTCCCGGGATGTGTCGGCATTTGGGGCGCGGACCTGAGGGCCGGGGGTCAGCCGGGGTCGGCCGGCCGAATGCCCCAGCGGCCCGCGTGGACCTCCCCCGGCGGGAGGACGACCAGGTCGACGCCGCTGCGGAACGCGTCCGGCGGGCAGCTCATGGGCTCGACGGCGAGGGCCACCCGGTGGTAGCGCGGCTCGGGCCGGTCGGCGGTGTGCACCTGCACCCAGGGGAAGGCCGCGTCCCACCAGAGGGTCACGCCGCGGCCCGTGGCCGGGTCGGCCAGGGTGGCCCGGGCGGTGCCGGTGGGGTCGCGCGCCACGTCGGTGAAGGCGTGGTCGACGGCCAGGTCCCCGATCGGCGCGCCGGCGCGGAAGTCGTACCGGGTGCCGGCCACGTCCTCCAGGCCGACCGGGAGCAGCCGGTCGGGGGTGACCAGCAGCCGGCGGGCGGCCGGCAGGGTGAACCGGCAGGAGTCGACCCGGGGGGGGCCGGCGGTGAGGTAGGGGTGGGCGCCGGTGCCGTACGGCGCGGCGGTGGCCCCGAGGTTCCTGGCCGACTGGGTCACGGTCAGGCCCCCGTCGTCGAGCCGGTAGTCCACGCGCAGGTCGAGCAGGAACGGGTAGCCGGGGCGGGGGAACAGCCGGTGGGCCAGGCTCACCTGGTCGCCGGTACGGTCCCGCACCCGGTCGACGACCCGCCAGGTCCCCCACCGGGCCAGCCCGTGCAGGGCGGTACGCCGCTCCGGCTCGTCGAGGGGCACCTGGTGGGTGACCCCGGCGAAGGTGTACCGGCCGTCGCCGAGCCGGTTGGGCCAGGGGGCGAGCAGCTCCCCGCGGCTGAACGGTGCGACCTCGTCCGCGGCGTACCCGTCGACCAGGGGCACCCCGTCGACGGTGAGCCGACGCAGCCCGCCACCGAACTCGACGACCACGGCCCGGAAGGGGCCGTGCCGCAGCTCGGTCTGCTCGCCGGTGGCCGGGACGGTCACCGGCCGACCTCCGGGGAGGGCTTGGCCCGCTCCCGGGCCGCCGCCGGGCCCTGCTCCAGCAGCACGGCGAAGCCGGCGTCGTCCAGCACCCGGACCCCCAGCGCCAGCGCCTTGTCGTACTTCGACCCCGGGTCCTGCCCGGCCACGACGAAGTCGGTCTTGCGGGACACCGAGCCGGTGACCTTGCCGCCCCGCGCCTGCACCGCCTCGGTGGCCGCGTCCCGGGAGTACCCGGCCAGCCCGCCGGTGAGGACGACGGTGACCCCGTCGAGGGGGCGCGGCCCCTGGTCGGCGCCCGGGTCGGGCAGCACGAACCCCGCGGACCCCCACAA
>JBMOMH010000006.1:0-2829 GCA_049323135.1 Actinomycetota bacterium | reverse complement strand
GTGCCAGTCGACGGTGAACCACTCCCGCACCGACTCGGCGATCTCCGGTCCGACCCCCTCCACCGCGGCCAGCTCCTCGGTGGACGCCGCGGCGATCCGGTCCAGGCTGCGCAGCTCGCGGGCCAGCGCCCGGGCGGCGGTCGGCCCGACGTGCCGGATGGACAGCGCCACCAGCACCCGCCACAGCGGCCGGTGCCGGGCGGCCTCGAGGTTGTCCAGCAGCTTGATGGCGTTGGCGGACAGGCCCCCGTCCTTGCGGGTGAAGAACGGGCAGCGGGCCAGCCGCTCGGCGTCGAGGTGGAACAGGTCGCCCTCGTCGGTGAGCAGCCCGGAGTCCAGCAGCGCCCGGGCGGCCTGGTAGCCCAGCATCTCGATGTCCAGGGCGCCCCGGCCGGCCAGGTGGAACAGCCGTTCCCGCAGCTGGGCCGGGCAGGACCGGGTGTTGGGGCAGCGCAGGTCGACGTCGCCTTCCTTCTCCGGGCGCAGCCGGGTGCCGCACTCGGGACAGTGGGTGGGCATGACGAACTCCCGCTCGGTGCCGTCGCGCAGGTCGACGACCGGACCGACGATCTCGGGGATGACGTCGCCGGCCTTGCGCAGCACCACGGTGTCGCCGATCCGCACTCCCTTGCGGCGCACCTCGTCGGCGTTGTGCAGGGTCGCCAGCTCCACCGTGGAGCCGCTGACCCGGACCGGCTCCATGACGCCGTACGGCGTGACCCGGCCGGTGCGGCCGACGTTGACCCGGATGTCCAGCAGTCGGGTGGTCACCTCCTCGGGGGGGTACTTGAACGCGATCGCCCACCGGGGGGCGCGGGAGGTGGAGCCGAGCCGGCGCTGCAGCGCCAGCTGGTCCACCTTCACCACCACCCCGTCGATCTCGTGCTCGACGGCGTGCCGCTGCTCCCGGTACTGCTCGACGTAGGCCTCGACCCCGGCCAGGTCGGGCACCACCCGTACCCGGTCGCTGACCGGCAGGCCCCAGGCCCGCAGGGCGTCGTACGCCGCGGACTGCCGCTCCGGCTCGAAGCCGTCCCGGGCGCCGACGCCGTGCAGCACCAGGCGCAGCGGCCGGCCGGCGGTGACCCGGGGGTCCTTCTGCCGCAGCGAGCCGGCGGCGGCGTTGCGCGGGTTGGCGAACGGCGCCTTGCCGGCCTCGACCAGGGCCGCGTTGAGCTCGGCGAACCGGTCCACCGGGAAGTAGACCTCGCCGCGGACCTCCAGCAGCCGGGGCACCGGCGGGGCGCCCGGGCCGGCGGCGAGCCGGGCCGGGACGTCGCGCAGCGCGCGCAGGTTGGGGGTGACGTCCTCCCCGGTGCGCCCGTCCCCACGGGTGGCCCCGCGGACCAGCCGGCCGTCCTCGTACACCAGGGCCACGGCCAGGCCGTCGACCTTCAGCTCGCAGAGGTACTCCGCGCCGGCGCCCACGGCCCGCTCGACCCGCGCCGCCCACGCCGCCAGCTCCTCGGCGGTGAACGCGTTGTCCAGGCTGAGCATGCGCTCGAGGTGGTCGACGGGGGTGAACTGCGTCGCGTAGCCGCCGGCGACCTTCTGGGTGGGCGAGTCGGGGGTGCGCAGGGCCGGGTAGCGGTCCTCCAGGGCGCGCAGCTCGGCGAACAGCGCGTCGTACGCGGCGTCGCTGACCACCGGCCGGTCCAGGACGTAGTAGCGGTAGGCGTGCTCGTCCAGCTCGCGGACCAGCTCGGCGTGCCGCTCGCGGGCCGCGACGGGCACCCCTTCGACGGTCTGGGTCACTCAGCCCTCCGGATCCTCCAGCAGGGCCGCGGCGGCGGCCTGGCAGTGGGCCAGGACCCGCCGGGCGTACGCCGGGGAGGCCCCGGCCAGCCCGCAGGTGGGGGTGAGCACCACCTGCGCCGGCAGGTCCGCCGGGTCCAGGCCGAGCCGGCGCCACAGGGCCCGGGCCACCGCCACGCTAGCCGACGGGGGCGGCGGCCCGGACCGCCCGGCCGGGTCGGCCTCGGTGGCCGGGACCGTGCCCAGCAGCAGTCCGGCCCCGTCGCTCAGCGCCTCCCCCAGCGCTTCTTCCAGCGCCTCTGCCGGCTCCCCCTCCAGCCGGTCCGCCTGCTGCGTTCCGTGGCCGCCCCCGGCGCCGGGGAGCGTCGCGGCGTCCAGGGACAGGCCCGCCACGCCAGCCGCTCGGAGCAGCCGGACCGGCGGGGCCGCCGCGCAGCAGTGCACGACCGGGTACGCCGACAGCCCGGCCAGCACCCGGGTCAGCCCGTCGCGGACCGAATCTGGCTCCACGGCGGGCAGGGTGGCGAACCCGGTCGCGGTGGGCACCCGCCCGGCGAGCACGGCCGGCAACCCCGGCTCGTCGAGCTGGAGCAGCCAGCGGGCCCCGGGGACCCGGCGCGACAGCTCGGCCAGGTGCCCGCGCAGCCCCTCGGCCAGGGAGTCGACGAGGTCCCGGGTGGCCCCCGGGTCGGCGAGGGCCGCCTCCCCCCGCGGCAGGGCCAGCCCGGCGGCCAGGGTCCACGGGCCGGCGGCCTGCACCTTCAGCGGTCCGGGGTAGCCGGCGGCACCCTCTTCCAGTGCGTCGAGGTCGCGGGCCAGCAGGTCACGCGCCCGGGCCAGGTCCCGCCCCGGCCGGGCGACCAGCCGCCAGCCCGACGGCTGCAGGTCCACCGGCAGGTCGACCAGCAGCGCCGCGGTCCGGCCGAGCAGGTCGGCGCCGGGGCCGCGGGCGGGCAGCTCGGGCAGGTGCGGCAGCCCGGGAAGCTCGCCGAGGACGAGGCGGACCGCCTCCCGCGGGTCCTCCCCGGGCAGGGAGCCGACCCCGCTGGCCGCGCCCGGGGCCCAGGGCCGTCC
>JBMOMH010000005.1:0-19708 GCA_049323135.1 Actinomycetota bacterium | reverse complement strand
GGGGCGGAGGCGGCGTACCACCGGGAGGCGGCGGCTGCAGCCGCTGCAGCAGGCTGCCCACCGGGCTGAGGTCCAGCGTCCCACCCGACACGGTCGCCCACAGGTTCGTGTAGTCCCCGCGGATCGCGTTCAGCGAGCTGTCCGGGAAGGGGTAGGTGAACAGCAGCTGCAGCGCGTTGGGCAGGTCGGTGCCGGCCTGGGCGAGCCGGGTGAGGATCGGGTCGAGGGCCGCCAGGTTGGCCACCGTGTCCGCCTTGGACTGGGTGACGACCCGGGTGCCGACGTCGCCGAGCCGGCCCAGGTCGGTGAGCATCTGGGTGAGCAGGGACCGCTGGTCGGCGAGCACCTTCAGGCCCGGGCCGATGTCGTCGATGGCCCGGCCGAGGGTGTCCTTCTGCGCGGCCAGCGTCGCGGTCAGCCGGTCCAGCCCGTCCAGCGCCCGGACGATCTCGGCCTTCTGGGTGTCCAGCCCGCCGATGAAGGTGTCCAGCTGGGCCAGCACGTCCTTGATCCGGTCCTCCCGGCCGGACATGACCTTGGCCAGCTCGGCGTTGATGGTCTGCAGCTGGGCGATGCCGCCACCGTTGAGCACCAGGGACAGGGCGCCGAGCACCTCCTCGACCTCCGCGTTGCGCCCGCTGCGGGCCAGGGGGATCACCGCCCCGTCGGCCAGCCGGCCCTGCGGCGGCTCGGTGCTGGGCGGACCCAGGGAGACGAACTTCTCCCCCAGCAGGCTGGTCTGGCGCAGCTCGGCTACCGCGTTCGCCGGGAGGACCACCTTCTTGGGCAGGCGCACCCGGACCTGGGCGGTCCAGCCGTCCAGGGTGACCCGCTCCACGGTGCCCACGGTGACGTCGTCGACCTTGACCGCGGACTGCGGCACGAGGTCCATCACGTCGCGGAACTGGATCGTCACCCGGTACGCGTCTCGTCCAGTGGCGGCGCCGCCGGGCAGCGGCAGGTCGTACAGGCCGCGGAACTCGCAGCCACTGAGCAGCACCGCGGCGACCAGGGCCAGCGCGCTGCGCCGCAGCCACCCGCTCATCCCAGCCCCCCGAGGATGCCACCGAGGCTCTTGTCCACGGTGGCCGGCGGGACGCCGGGCAGCTGGCCGGCGCGCGCCTTGCCGAGCAGCTCCACCGCCTTGTTGACGTCAGCGCAGGCCTGGTCCTTCTGCGCCTGGGGGAGCTCGGTCGCCCGGATGATGCTGCACAGGTAGTTCTGCGGGTTGGACGTCTGCTCGAAGTTGTTGCGGGTGTCCAGCGTGCCCGAGGAGGGGTTGTAGGCCAGCTGCAGGTTCGACAGCGTGGTGGGGGCGACGGTGAGGAACTCCTCCAACGACTGCTTCTGCCGGACCAGCGCGCTGGTGACCTGGGTGAGCCCGTCCACGTTGGCCTTGAGGCTGTCCCGGTTCTCCGCGACGAACGTGTGGACCTCGCCCAGGGCCACGGCGAGGTTGCGCAGCGCCGCGGCCAGCTCGTCGCGCTCGGCGTTGAGCTGGTCGGCCACGCTGGCCAGGTCGGTGTTGAACTGCCGGACCTGCTGGTCGCTGGTCGCCAGCGCGGTGGTGAACGTCTGCAGGTTCGCCACCGTGCCGAACAGGTCGGTACGCCCGTCAGCGAGGGTCTGCACCGCCTGCGAGAAGTTCGTCAGCGCCGTGTTGATCTTCGCCCCCTGGCCGTCCAGGTTCGCGGCGCCGACCCGGAGCAGGCGGGTCAGCGCGCCGTCCTTGTTGGCCCCCTCCGGACCGAGCGCCACGTTGAGGTCGTTGAGGCTGCGGTAGACCTGGTCCAGCTCCACCGGGACCGCGGTGCGGTCCAGCGGGATGTCGCTCCCGCTGCGCAGCACCGGGCCGCCCTGGTAGACCGGCAGCAGCTGCACGTACCGGTCGCTGACGACGCTCGGGGTGATGAGGGCGGCCCGGGCGTCGGCGGGCACCTTGTAGCGGGCGTCGTACTCGAACTCGACCCGCACCGTCGTCCCCTCCGGGATCACCGCGGTGACCTGGCCGATACGGACGCCCAGCACCCGCACGTCGGAGCCGGGGTACAGCCCGACCGTGCGCGAGAAGTGGGCCACGGCACGCACCGTGTCCCCGCCCCGGGTCACCAGGTACCCGGCGACCAGCAGGGCCAGCACCAGCGTCGCGGCCAGCAGGCGCCGCGTCCGGTCGGTGAGTCGCATCGCGGCCATCACGACACCGGCACGAAGTTCTGGACGTAGGTGTCGTACCAGCGGCCGTTGCCCAGGGTGTTGGCGTAGACCCGGACGAACGGGCCGAGCAGCGACGCGGCGCGCTCAAGGTTCTGCTGGTTCTGCTCCAGCACCGCAACCACGTTGCGCAGCCGGTCCAGCGCTGGCTGGAGCGCGGCCCGGTTGTCCCGCACCAAGCCGGTGAGCTGCTGGGCCAGCTGGTCGGTGCCGATCAGCAGCTGACGGATGGCGTCCCGGCGGCGCTGCACCTCCTGCAGCAGCAGGTCACCGTCGGCGAGCATTGTGGTGAACTCCTGGTTGCGGTCGGCGAGCACCTTGGTGACGTTGTTGGAGCGGGCCAGCAGCTGCTTGAGGGCGGCGTCCCGGGAGGCGATGGTCTGGGACAGCCGAGCCAGCCCGTCCACGGCGCCGCGGACCGCGGCCGGCGAGTCCTTGAAGGTGGCCGCCAGGGTGTCCAGGGCCTGGGCGAGCTGCGCGGTGTCGATCCGGTCGACTGTCGTCGACAGGTCGTTGAAGGCGGTGACCACGTCGTACGGCGCCACGGTGCGGCTGCGCGGGATCTCGCTGCCGGCGGCCAGCTGGCCGGTGCCCTTGGGCTCGAGGGCCAGGTACTTGCGTCCGAGCACGGTCTTGATGCGGATGCTGGCCCCCGTGTCCTGGCCCAGCTGGGTGCCCCGGTCCACCCGGAAGGTGACCCGGACGTGGTCCCCGACGAGGTCGACGGCGGTGACCTTGCCGACCTTGACCCCGGCGATGCGGACCTCGTCCTCGGGACGCAGCCCGCCGGCCTCGGAGAACGCCGCGCGGTACATGGGCCCCCCGCCGATGAGCGGCAGGCTGTCCGCCCGGAAGGCCGCCAGCAGCAGCGCGGCGAGCACCAGCAGGCCGACCGTCCCGATGACGACCGGGTTGCGCTCCCGGAAGGGGGTCATCCCTGGCACCTCCCCCCACCGGCCGGGATGGTGGTGGTCTGCACCTGGCCGGCCACCGACACCAGGACGGTGCCGTCGAAGGAGCAGAGGTAGAAGTTGAACCAGGACCCGTACGTCGCCGTCCGGGTGATCGCGTTGACCTTGTCCGGCCAGGTCTTCAGGAACTTGTCAACGGTCGCCTTGTTCTGGTCGAGCGTTGCGCTGACCTCCCCGAGCTTGGCGATGTCCTGCTGCAGGGCCGGCCGTGACTGGCCGAGCAGGTCGGCGGTCTGCGTGGTCAGGTCGGCGATGCTGCCCAGCGCGGCACCGATGGCCTGCCGGTCGGCGGCCAGCCCGGACATGAAGCGCTGCAGCTGCACGATCAGCTCGCTCAGCCGCTGGTCGCGCTGGTCTACGGTGCCCAGCACCTGGTTGAGGTTGTCCACCACCCGGCCGATGACCGCGTCCCGGTCGGCCAGCGTCTGGGTCAGCGACGCGGTCCGGGTCAGCAGGCTGGTCACCGTCCCGCCCTCGCCCTGCAGCGTCTTGATGATCTCGTAGGCGAAGTCGTTGACCTCCTTGGGCGACAGCGCGGCGAACAGCGGCTTGAAGCCGTTGAACAGCACGGTGAGGTCCAGGGCCGGCCGGGTCTGCGCCAAGGGGATCGTGGCCCCCGGGCGCAGCGGCGTACCGCCGGGACCCTCGCTGAGTGCGAGGTAGCGCTGCCCGATGAGGTTGCGGTAGCGGACGAGGACCTCGGTGCTCGTGCGGAGAGGCACCGAGTCGTCCACCTTGAAGACCACCTCCGCCAGGGACCGGTCCTTCACCCGGATGGCCTGCACCTGTCCGACCCGGACGCCGGCGACGCGTACGTCGTCACCGGGCAGCAGCCCGGTCACGTCGGAGAACACCGCCTGGTACTGCTTCTGCGGGACGAAGCGGAGGTTGGCGATGGTCGCCGCGAGCACCCCGGTGGCCAGGATCGTCACGACGGCGAAGACGACCAGCTTGGCGAGGGCGGCGCCGGTGCGGACGTTTCTCATGCGACCCGCACCGCCGTCCCTCGGGCCATCGGGGCGAACAGCAGGGCCGCGATGTCAGGCACCTGGTCGGGGCTGACGCCCAGCACTGGCGCGAGGATCGGCGCCACGAACTGCGCCTCGGCCCGGGTCCCCGACAGGCTGGACAGCCCGTCGGCGAAGGCAGCGGGACCGACCGCGGGGACCCCGCTCGCGGGCGCCGCGGGCGAGGAGTCGGCGTACACGTTGGGGCCGCGGCTGCCGTCGCGCAGCGTGTCGTCCGGCTTGAACGGGGGGTCCTGGCCACGGAACAGGTTGTCCAACCCGCGGCAGTTCGGGCCGGAGCGCTCGAGGTATGCGGGGTACTCGCCGGGGACGTAGGGCTGGCGCTGCTTGACGACCTCCAGCGTGATGTGCAGCGACTTCGGGTCCCCCGGGGCACCGGACTGGCCGCCGAAAGCAGCCTCGATCCGTGGCTGCCAGGCCACCAGGCCGCGCAGCAGGCACGGGTACTCGGGCGAGTACCGGGCCAGCAGCTGCAGGGTCGGCCGGCTCACCTGCGCGAGCTGGATCAGCCGGTCGCCGTTGGCCGCCAGCACGTCGGTCGCCGTGGTCGCGAAGCCACTGGTGCTGCGGAAGAACGACTCCATCTGCTGCTGCTGCGCGACGACGGTGCGGCTGCTGAACGCGAAGTTGTCCAGCACCCGGAGCAGGTCCGGGGCCGCGTCGGCGTAGGTCCGGGCGAAGTCGGCCAGGCCGCTGATGTCGGCCTGGATCGTCGGCAGCTGCGGGTTGAGCTGGCGGAAGTAGGCGTCGACCAGCTCCAGGTTCGCCCCGATGCGGTCACCCCGCCCGTCCAGGGCCGTGGCCAGGGCACCGAGCATGAAGGCCAGCTTGTCCGGCTTGATGGCGCGCAGCACCGGCAGGACGTCGTCGAGGACGCGTTCCAGCTCGATGGCCACCTGGGACCGGTCCTGGGGGATGACGTCTCCGCGGGCGATCGGCTGCGGTGCCGGCTGGGCCGGGACGACCAGGTCGACGTACTTCTCGCCGAAGAGCGTCTTGGGTAGCAGCCGGGCCTGCACGTTGCGGGGGATGAGCGGCACCGCGGCCGGGTCCAGGGCCAGGTGCACGGTTGCCCCGTTGCCGCGGGTCTCCACCGAGCGCACCGACCCGACGATCAGGCCGCGCAGCTTGACATCGGAGGCCGGCTGCAGCTGGTTGCCGATCCGGTCGGTCTGTAGCGACACGGGGACCGACGCCACGAACGCCTTGTTGTAGATGGCGATGGTCAGCCCGATGAGCAGCGCGAGGACCACGAGGAAGACGAGCCCGTAGACGCGCAGCAGGACGGTGTGCGCGGTGCGCCGGGCAGCCATCAGCATGCTCGGTCACCTACCCCGCGATCCGCACGGTGGTGGTCGCGCCCCAGATCGCCAGGCTGAGGAAGAAGTCGACGATGTTGATGGCGACGATCGAGGTGCGCACTGCCCGCCCCACGGCCACACCGACCCCGGCCGGACCACCCTTGGCGTGGTAGCCGTAGTAGCAGTGGATGAGGATGATGACGACGGCGAAGATGATGACCTTGCCGAAGGACCAGAGCACGTCGACGGGCGGCAGGTACTGCCGGAAGTAGTGGTCGTAGGTGCCGCTGGACTGGCCGTAGAGGGCGGTGGCGATGGTGCGGGCGGCGACGTACGACGAGAGCAGCCCGATGACGTAGAGCGGGATCACCGCGAGGAAGCCGGCAATCATCCGGGTCGTCACCAGGAACGGGATGCTGGGCACGCCCATGACCTCGAGGGCGTCGACCTCCTCGCTGATGCGCATGGCGCCCAGCTGCGCGGTGAAGCCGCACCCGACAGTGGCCGCCAGGGCGAGCCCCGCGACCAGGGGGGCGATCTCGCGGGTGTTGAAGTACGCCGAGATGAACGCGGTGAAGTTCGACACGCCGATCTGGTTGAGCGCGGCGTACCCCTGCAGCCCCACCTCCGTGCCGGTGAAGAAGGTGAGGAAGGCGATGACGCCGACCGTGCCGCCAATGACGGACAGCGCCCCGGTGCCGAGGCTGACCTCGGCCAGCAGGCGCAGCACCTCCCGCTTGTAGCGGCGCACCGTGCGCACGGTCCAGCCGATGGAGCGACCGTAGAAGGTCAGCTGGCTGCCCAGGTCGTCCAGGGCGGCCAGGGGGCGGGCCAGTGGCCGGACCAGCGGGCCGGCCAGGGAGCGGGTGAGCACGTTGGCCATCGCTCAGCCGCCCTTGGGGGGCACGACCTGGAAGTAGACGGCCGTGATGACGAAGTTGATGAGGAACAGCAGCATGAACGTGATGACGACCGACTGGTTGACCGCGTCGCCGACCCCCTTCGGGCCGCCACCGGCGTTGAGCCCCTTGTACGCCGCGACGATGGCGGCCAGGCCGCCGAAGACCAGCGCCTTGACCTCGCCGACGTACAGGTCGGACAGCTGTGCCAGCGCGGTGAACGACGCCAGGTAGGCACCCGGCGTACCCCCCTGCAGGACCACGTTGAAGAAGTAGCCGCCGGCGACGCCCACGACGCTGACGAGCCCGTTGAGCAGGGCGGCGACGAGCATGGAGGCGAGGACGCGGGGGACGACCAGACGCTGGATCGGGCTGATCCCGAGCACCTCCATGGCGTCGAGCTCCTCCCGGATCTTCCGGGCGCCCAGGTCCGCGCAGATCGCCGACCCGCCGGCGCCGGCGATGAGCAGCGCGGTGACGATCGGGGAGGCTTCCCGGATGACCGCGAGCACGGCCGCCGAGCCGGTGTAGGACTGCGCCCCCAGCTGGCGGGACAGCCCGCCGATCTGCAGGGCGATCACCGCGCCGAACGGGATCGACACCAGCGCGGTGGGCAGGATCGTCACGCTGGCGATGAACCACGACTGCTCGATGAACTCCCGGGTCTGGAACGGCCGGCGGGGCAGCGCCCGGAGCACGTCGAGGGCGAGCGCGAAGAGGTTGCCGGTCTGCCGCAGGGCCGCGGTCGGCGACAGGCTGCTCACCGCCAGCCCCCGATGCTGCCGGCGTGCCGGCCGGAGAGCCGGTCCAGCCCGTCGAGGTCCTGGGTGTCGGCGTCCTGGGTGTCGAGGTCCTGGGTGTCGGTGCCGTCCGGGGACGGCGCCGGGCCGGGCGCGGCCGGTGGGCCGCCGGCCGGCTTCCCGACGTACGAGCCCGGCGGCGGGGTCACCCCGTGGGCGCGCAGCCACTCCCCGGGCGGGTGCATCGTCGGCCGGGGCCGCCCGTCGCTGGGCAGCAGCTGCGGCGGGATGGGCGGGAGCGGCGGGAGTTCGTGGCCGGCCTCGGCCTCGGCGGCCAGCTCCCCGGCGTCCTTCTCCTCGGCCATGCCGATGGGTCCCTGGCGCTGGGCGTTGAGGAACTGGCGCACCACCGGCTCGTTGCTGGACAGCAGCATCTCCCGGGGCCCGAACATGGCCAGGTGCCGGCGGTAGAGCAGGCCGATGTTGTCCGGCACGGTCCGGGCGGTGTTCACGTCGTGGGTGACGATGAGGAACGTGGCGCGGGTGGCCGCGTTGAGGTCGACGATGAGCTGGTTGAGGTACGCCGTACGCACCGGGTCGAGCCCGGAGTCCGGCTCGTCGAAGAGGATGATCTGCGGGTCCAGGACCAGGGCCCGGGCCAGGCCGGCCCGCTTGCGCATCCCCCCGGAGATCTCCCCGGGCAGCTTGTGCTCGCTGCCCAGCAGCCCCACCATCTCCATCTTCTCGTGGACGATGCGGGAGATCTCCGACTCGCTCTTGCGGGTGTGCTCCCGCAGCGGGAAGGCGATGTTGTCGTAGAGGCTCATCGAGCCGAACAGGGCGCCGTCCTGGAAGAGCACCCCGAACAGGCGGCGCAGCCGGTACAGGTCGTGCTCCCGCAGCCGGGTGAGGTCCTCGTTTTCGATCCAGATCGCCCCCCGCTCCGGCTTGAGCAGGCCGACGAGGGTCTTGAGAAACACCGACTTGCCGGTGCCGGAGGGCCCGAGCATGACCGAGATCTCACCGGCGGGCAGGGTGAGGCTGACGTTCTCCCAGATCACCTGGCGGCCGAAGGCCTTGGTCAGGCCCTCGACCCGGATCTCGACGCCCACGACACCCTCCGTCCGTCCTACGGCAACCGGCGTAACGACGGAGTGTCGGCGGGGTTACGCGCCAGTAGTGACCTAGGCCACATGCCCCACCCCGGAGCCCCGGAAACGCCCGCCGTGGGACAGGTTGGGTGCTGCCTGCGTGCGGGTCCCTACTTGAGGGTCCCTACTTGAGGGTGACCGTGGCGCCGGCGGCCTCGAGGACGGCCTTGGCCTTCTCGGCGGCCTCCTTGTTGACCTTCTCCAGGACCGGCTTGGGCGTCCCGTCCACCAGGTCCTTGGCCTCCTTCAGGCCGAGGCTGGTCAGGGTGCGCACCTCCTTGATCACCTGGATCTTCTTGTCGCCGGCCGCCTCGAGGATGACGTCGAACTCGTCCTGCTCCTCGGCGGCGGGGGCCTCGGCGCCGCCGCCGGCGGCGGCGGCCGGGGCGGCCACCGCGACGGGCGCGGCCGCGGTCACGCCAAAGGCGTCCTCGAACTGCTTGACGAACTCGGACAGCTCGAGCAGCGTCATCTCCTTGAACGCGTCGAGCAGCTCGTCGGTGCTGAGCTTGGCCATGGGGGTGGTTCCTTTCGCTGGGGCTGGGCGTCGTTGGGCTGGGCGTCGTTGGCTGGGCGGTCAGGGTCGGGCGGTCAGGGGCGGGTCAGGCCGAGGTGGTGGCCGGGGCCTCGGCGGCCGGCTCGGCCGGGGCCTCGGCGGCGGCGGGTGGCTCGGCCGGCTCGGCCGGCTGGGCGGGGGACTGCTCGGCGAGCTGCTGGCGGCGGGCCTCCACCAACCGGGCCGCCTGGGCCAGCGGCGCCTGGAACAGCGCGGCGGCCTGGGTGAGGGACGCCGTCATCGCGCCGGCCAGCTTGGCCAGCAGGACCTCGCGGGACTCCAGGTCGGCCAGCCGGGCGATCTCCGCCGCGGCGACCGGGCGACCCTCGAGCACGCCGCCCTTGATGACCAGCAGTGGGTGGGCCCGGGCGAAGTCCCGCAGGCCCTTGGCCGCCTCGACTGGGTCCCCGGTCACGAAGGCGATCGCCGACGGCCCCTCGAGCAGGCCGGCCAGCTCGTCAAACCCGGCCTCCCGGGCGGCGATCCGGGTGAGCGTGTTCTTGACCACGGCGTAGCTGGCGTTGCCCTGCAGGGCGCGGCGCAGGTGCTGCAGCTGGGCCACGGTGAGCCCGCGGTACTCGGTGAGGACGGCCGCGCTCGCGCCCCGGAACTGCTCGGTGAGCTCGGCGACCGCGGTGGCCTTGTCGGCCCTCGCCATGGTTCTCCTTCCGGCGTACGGCACCGGTGCGGCGAAGGGCCCTGGACACGGCGAACGCCCCGGCGCAGGGCACGGGGCGTCGGCGACGCGTGGGCGTCGTACGGTCCTCGCCTGCGCGGGCCGCCCGCTGCTGCGGGGCCTTCGGCCGCCCGGGAGGGCGGCGACCGGCGGTCTGTGGCGGCACCGAGGCTACCCGGGCCCCCGCCCCGGGGTCAAAACCGCCGGTACGCTCCGCCGGCTCAGGCGGTGGCGGCGGCCTCCTCGAGCAGGTTGCGGGTCCGGTTCGGGTCGACCGGGATGCCCGGGCCCATCGTGGTGCTCAGCGTGGCCTTGCGCAGGTAACGGCCCTTGGCCGCGGACGGCTTGAGCCGGAGCACCTCGTCGAGCGCGGCCGCGTAGTTCTCCACCAGCGCCTCGTCGGTGAAGGACGTCTTGCCGATGATCAGGTGCAGGTTGGCGTGCCGGTCCACCCGGAACTCGATCTTGCCGCCCTTGATGTCGGTGACCGCCTTCGCCACGTCCGCGGTGACCGTGCCGGTGCGCGGGTTGGGCATCAGGCCGCGCGGGCCGAGGATCCGCCCGAGCCGGCCCACCTTGCCCATGAGCTCGGGGGTCGCCACGGCGGCGTCGAAGTCGAGGAACCCGCCGGCGACCCGCTCGATGAGCTCGTCGCCACCGACGTACTCGGCCCCGGCGGCGCGGGCCTCCTCGGCCCGGTCCCCCGTGGCGAACACCAGGACCCGGGCGGTCTTGCCGGTGCCGTGCGGCAGGTTGACGGTGCCGCGGACCATCTGGTCGGCCTTGCGGGGGTCCACCCCGAGCCGCAGGGCCAGCTCGACGGTGGCGGGGAACTTCGTCGTGGAGGTCTGCCGGGCCAGCCGGACCGCCTCCAGCGGCGTGTAGAGCCGGTCACGGTCGACGGCGGTGACGGCCTGACGGTAGGCCTTGCTGCGCTGCACGGTGTGCTCTCCTCAGGGTCGTGGTCCGGCGGGCCGGCGACCGGCCCTCCCACGGGTCACCGTCGTCAGTCGACGACGGTGACCCCCATCGACCGGGCGGTCCCGGCGATGATCTTCTCGGCGGCGTCCAGGTCGGTCGCGTTCAGGTCCGGCATCTTGGTCTGGGCGATCTCCCGGACCTGCGCCCGGGTGAGGGTGGCCACCTTCGTCCGGTGCGGCACGCCGGAGCCCTTGTCCACCCCGGCGGCCTTGAGGATGAGCCGGGCCGCCGGCGGGGTCTTGGTGACGAAGGTGAAGGACCGGTCCTCGAAGACGGTGATCTCCACCGGCACGACCTGGCCGCGCTGGGCCTCGGTCTCGGCGTTGTACCGCTTGCAGAACTCCATGATGTTGACGCCGTGCTGGCCCAGGGCCGGACCGACGGGGGGCGCCGGGGTGGCCTGGCCGGCGGTGATCTGCAGCTTGATGATCGCTGAGACCTTCTTCTTGGGGGGCATGCGGGGTCCTTCGTCGGATGTCGGGCGCTAGATCTTGGCGACCTGGTGGAACGACAGCTCGACCGGGGTCTCCCGGCCGAAGATCGAGACCAGCACCTTCAGCTTCTGGGCGTCGGGGTTGATCTCGTTGATGGTCGCCGGCAGGGTGGCGAACGGGCCGTCCATGACGGTCACCGACTCGCCCACCTCGAAGTCGACGACCTTGACCTCCTCGCGACCCTTGCGGGCCTCCACCTTCGGCGCGAGGATCCTGACCACCTCGTCGAGGGTCAGCGGCGAGGGGCGGTGGGTGTGGCCGACGAACCCGGTGACGCCCGGGGTGTTGCGCACCGCCGACCAGGACTCGTCGGTCAGGTCCATGCGGACCAGCACGTAGCCGGGGAAGACGTTGCGCTTCACCAGCTGGCGCTTGCCCGCCTTGACCTCGGTGACCTCCTCCTGCGGGACCTCCACCTGGTGGATGAGGCCCTCCATGTTCAGCGAGGCGATCCGGTTCTCCAGGTTGGTCTTCACCCGGTTCTCGTACCCGGCGTAGGAGTGCACGACGTACCACTCACCGGGGGCCCGGCGCAGCGCCTCCCGGAACTCGGCGACCGGGTCCGGCTCGGCCTCGACCTCGACCCCGGGGTCAGCCTCCGTCGCGGGCTCAGTGCCGGCCTCGGCCTCGGCCGCCGGCTCCTCGACGAGCTCCTCCGGGCGGAGCGGGTCGTCGTCGCGGGTCGGCTCGGGCACGGTGGTCTCTTCCTCGTGGACGAAGGCGCCCGGGTGGTCGGACCCGGACGGGGCGGACGGGGTCACGCGAACAGCCAGAAGACGAGCTTGGTGAAGCCGAGGTCCAACAGCGCGACGATGGCGATCACCGCGGTGACGAAGACCAGCACCACCGCGGTGTAGGTCAGCAGCTGCGGCCGGCCCGGCCAGATCACCTTGCGCAGCTCGGCGACCACCTGCCGGTAGTACAGGGCGGTCCGCCGCGGCAGGCTACGCAACCGGCCGGACCGTCCCTCGCGGGCGGCGGGGGCCCGCCGGCCGGGGGTTGCCGCGGTGTCCCGCGTGTCGGTCACGATCCGGATCCTCACTGTCGGCTGGGTGGCGCTGGTCGTTCGGTTGTGCAGGGCCGGAGGGACTCGAACCCCCAACCACCGGTTTTGGAGACCGGGACTCTGACCAATTGAGCTACGGCCCTCCGGCGGCTGCCACCCCCGGTCCGACCGGCAGGCCGGAGCAGGGGCCGGCGGCCACCAAGTCCACAAGTGTACGGGGTCGGCCACGACCGGGTCGAACCCGCGGGCCCCACGGCCCGGACGGCGAGGCCCGGGTGGGACGATACCGGCCATGTGCCCGGCCCCCAGCCCTCCCCCCGCCCCCCCGGCCACCCGCGTCTCCACCCGGCTGGCCGCCATCGCCGAGTCGGCGACCCTGGCCGTGGACGCGAAGGCCAAGGCGCTGCGGGCGGCCGGCCGGCCGGTGGTCGTGTTCGGCGCCGGCGAACCGGACTTCCCCACGCCGGAGCACATCGTCGCCGCCGCCGCCGCGGCCTGCCGGGACCCCCGGATGCACCGGTACACCCCGGCCGCCGGGCTCCCCGAGCTGCGGGAGGCGGTCGCGGCGAAGACGCTGCGGGACACCGGCTACGCGGTGGACCCCAGCCAGGTGCTGGTCACCAACGGTGGCAAGCAGGCGCTCTACAACGCCTTCGCCGCCCTGCTCAACCCCGGCGACGAGGTGCTGCTGCCCACGCCGTACTGGACCACCTACCCGGAGTCCATCCAGCTGGCCGGCGGGATCCCGGTGCCGGTGCTGGCCGACGAGTCCACCGGGTACCTCGTCGACGTCGACCAGCTGGAGGCCGCCCGGACCCCCCGGACCACCGCGCTGGTCCTGGTCTCCCCGTCCAACCCCACCGGCGCGGTGTACCCGCGGGAGCGGGTGGTGGAGATCGGCCGGTGGGCAGCGGCCCACGGCCTGTGGGTGGTCACCGACGAGATCTACGAGCACCTGCGGTACGGCGCGGCCGCGGCGGCGCCGTACCCGTCCCTGCCGGTGGTCGTGCCGGAGCTGGCCGACCGCTGCGTGGTGGTCAACGGGGTGGCGAAGACCTACGCGATGACCGGCTGGCGGGTGGGCTGGCTGATCGGTCCCCGCGACGTGGTCCGCGCCGCCACCAACCTGCAGTCCCACGCCACCTCCAACGTGGCCAACGTGTCCCAGGCCGCGGCGGTGGCCGCGCTGCGCGGGGACCTGGCGGCGGTGGCCACCATGCGGGCGGCGTTCGACCGGCGCCGACAGACCATGGTGCGCCTGCTGCGGGAGATCCCCGGAGTCCGCTGCCCGGAGCCCCTGGGCGCCTTCTACTGCTACCCCTCGGTGCAGGACCTGCTGCACAAGGAGATCCGGGGGCAGCGTCCGGCCACCTCCGCGGAGCTGGCCGAGCTGGCCCTCGACGCGGTGGAGGTGGCCACGGTGCCCGGGGAGGCCTTCGGCACCCCGGGCTACCTGCGGCTGTCCTACGCCCTGGGCGACGACGACCTGGTGGAGGGCATCGGGCGGCTGGCCGGGCTGTTCGCCGAGGCCCGCTGAGGGTCCACCGGTGGGCCCGACGGGGGGCGACCCGACGGGGGACGGCCCGACGGGGGGCGACCCGACGGGGAGGAGCGAGCCGGCCGGCCGGTCCCTGCGCGACCTGCCCAAGGCGCACCTGCATCTGCACTTCACCGGCTCGCTGCGACCAGCCACCCTGCTCGACCTCGCCGACCGGCATGGGATCGCGCTGCCCCCGACCCTGCTGGCCGACCGCCCGCTGCACGTCGACACCACCGAGGCGCGGGGCTGGTTCCGGTTCCAGCGCCGCTACGACCTGGCCCGCAGCGTGGTGCGCACGCCGGCGGACGTGCGCCGGCTGGTGGCCGAGGCGGCCGCCGACGACGCCGCGGAGGGGTCCGGCTGGCTGGAGATCCAGGTGGACCCGACCGGCTACGCGCGCTGGCTGGGTGGGCTGGTGCCCACCGTGGAGTGCGTGCTGGACGCCGCCCGGGCGGCCAGCCGGGACACCGGCGTGGGCGTGGGGGTGGTCCTCGCGGCCGGTCGCACCCGGCACCCCCTGGAGGCGGCGGCCCTGGCCCGGCTGGCCGCCCGGCACGCCGGGGCCGGCGTGGTCGGCTTCGGGCTGTCCGGGGACGAGCGCCGCGGCCGGGCCGAGGAGTTCGCCGCCGCCTTCCGGATCGCCCGGCGGGCCGGGCTGCTGGCCGTGCCGCACGGCGGCGAGCTGGCCGGCCCGGCGAGCGTCGCGGCCTGCCTGGACGTGCTGGGCGCCCGGCGGGTCGGCCACGGGGTGCGGGCGGTGGAGGATCCCGCCCTGCTGGACCGGCTGGCCGCCGCCGGCGTGGTCTGCGAGGTCTGCCCAGGTTCGAACCTGGCGCTGGGGGTCTACCGGGAGCCGGCGGCCGTCCCGCTGCGCCGGCTGCGCGCGGCCGGCGTACCGGTGGCCCTCGGGGCCGACGACCCGCTGCTGTTCGGCAGCCGGCTGGTCGACCAGTACGCCGCCGCCCGCGAGGTGCACGGCTGCGACGACCGGGAGCTGGCCGGGCTGGCGCAGGACGCGATCCGCGGCTCGGCCGCCCCCGACGACGTACGGGCCCGGCTGCGCGCCGGGGTGGACCGCTGGCTGGCCACCCCGCCGGCACCGGCCGCGGTCCCCCACGGCGCACCGGTCACAGGTGGACCCCCACCAGGACCGGCTCGGGCTCGAGGGTGACACCGAACCGGCGGCGTACGCCGTCGCGCACCTCCCGGGCCAGCGCGACCAGCTCCGCGGTGCTCCCCCCGCCGCGGTGGGTCAGCGCCAGCGGGTGCTTGGTGGAGATGCGCACCGCCCCGTCGCCGTAGCCCTTGGCAAACCCCGCCCGCTCGATCAGCCAGGCGGCGGAGGTCTTCACCCGCCCGTCCGGCTGCGGCCAGCGGGGGGCGTCCGGGGGCAGCCGGGCGGCGGCGGCCGGGTCCAGCAGCGGGTTGGTGAAGAACGACCCGGCGCTGCACGCGTCCGGGTCGGCGGGGTCGAGCACCATGCCCTTGGCCCGGCGCAGCCCGAGCACCGCCTGGGCCACCTCGGCCAGCGGCACCGCGGCCCCGGGGGCGACCCCCAGCGCCCGGGCCAGCTCGGCGTACCGGATCGGACGCCCCAGGCCGCCGACCGGCAGCACGAGGGTGACCGCGAGGACCACCCAGCGCCCGGGGGTGCGCTTGAACACGCTGGTCCGGTAGCCCAGCCCGCACGCGGCAGCCGGCCACTCCTCGACGGTGCCGCGGCGCCGGTCGAGCACCCGCACCCGGGCCAGGCAGTCCCCGACCTCCTGGCCGTAGGCGCCGACGTTCTGCACGGGGGTCGCGCCCACCAGGCCGGGGATGCCCACCAGCGCCTCGACCCCCGACCAGCCCTCGGCGACCGCCTGGCGCACCAGGTCGTCCCACGGCTCCCCCGCGGCCACGGTCAGGGTGGCCACGTCCCCGTCGGCCCGCACCTGCACCCCCCGGGTGGCCACCTGGACGACGGTGGCCTCGACGCCGGCGTCGGCGACGACCAGGTTGCTGCCCCCGCCGAGGACCAGCGCCGGCCCGCCGGGTGCGGCCTGGTCGGCCGCCGCGGCGTGGTCAGCCGCGCGGACCGCCGCCACGAGGTCGGCCTCGGTCTCGGCCACCACGAGGCGGCGGGCCGGCCCACCGAGACGCAACGTGGTGAGCTCCGCGAAGGGAACCTCGGTCCGGGTGCGCACGACGGGTCAGCCTACGGCCGGCCCCCGTCCCGGAACCGCCGCAGCAGCCGGTCGTAGGTGCGCCGGGACTCCCGCTCCCGGTAGGCCGGGTCGCTGTCGTGGAAGCCCCGATGGCGGGTCTGCCGCACCGGCAGGTCCGGTACGGCGACCAGCCGGCCGCCGGCGGCGCGCAGGGCCAGCCCCCACTCCAGGTCGGCGTTGCGGTAGAAGCGGGCCCGCCGGTCTGGTCCCCCCGAGTCCAGCGCGGCGCGCCGGCGTACCGCGAACAGGTACCCCAGCAGGGCGTGCACCTCGCCGGCGCCGGCCGGGGTGAAGGACCGCCAGTCCGGGGCCACCACCACGCCCTGCCAGCCGGCGGCAACCACCCCGGGGTCGGCCAGGGCGGCCAGCAGCGGGGTGAGGGCGTCGCCCTCGAGCAGGGTGGACGTCTCCATGACCACGTGCACGGCGGCGGTGTCCAGCCGGAGCAGGGCGCGCCGGCCCTCACCCCAGCCAGGGGAGCCAGCGAGGTGCCAGGCCTGCACCCGGTCCGGGTAGGCCCCGGCCAGCTCGTGCAGGGCGTCCCCCGCGCCGTCCACGTTGCCAAGGTCCAGGCCGAGGACGCGGGTCCCGGCCGGGGCGTGGCGGAGCAGCGCGGCCACGCAGGCCCGCAGGTCCTGCGGCCACCCCTCCACGAGCAGCGCCACCGACAGCGGGTGGCTGTCCGCTTCCCCGGACCGGTCCGGCAGGTCGCCGGGGCGGGCGGCCACCGGGTACGGCGGACGCGGGGCAAGCTGCCAGCCCTCCGGGGTGTCCCGGACCTGCCAGCCGGCCGCCTCGATCCGGGCCCGCAGCGCGTCGGCGGCGGCGAAGTCCCGGGCGGCGCGGGCCGCGGCTCGCTCCGCCGCCCAGCCGCGCACCACCGGGGGCTCCGCGGGGAGGCTCACCCCAGGCGGACCACGGCCCGCGCCCGGGCGAGGACGGGCTCCCCGTCGCAGCGGACGTCCAGCTCGACCCGCACCGACCCGTCGGGAAGCTTCTCGGTGACGGTCCCCCCGACGACCAGGACCGCCCCGTCGTCGGCGCCCAGGCCGTCGCCCACGACCACCGGGCGGGTGAAGCGGACGCCGTACTCCAGCACCGCGCCGGGGTCACCGGTCCACTCGACCAGCAGCCGGGCGCCGACGGCCATGGTCAGCATGCCGTGGGCGATGACGTCGGGCAGGCCCACCGACCGGGCGAACCGCTCGTTCCAGTGGATGGGGTTGAAGTCGCCGGAGGCCCCGGCGTACCGGACCAGGTCGGCCCGGCGCAGCCGGACCTCCCGGGTGGGCAGCCGGGTGCCGACCTCGACCCCGCCGTACGCCGGTGGGCCGCTCACTGGGCCGCTCATTGGGCTGCGCCCGGCGCCGTCCCCCGGGCCACCAGGGTCGACCAGGCGGTGCACACCGCCTCGCCCTCGGTGGTGGCCAGGTCGGCCCGGGTGGTGAGGATGTCGTTGCCGGCGGCGGACCGGATGCCCTCCACGGTCAGGGTCACGACGAGCCGGTCCCCCGGGCGGATGGGGCGGACGTGCACGAACCGCTGCTCGCCGTGCACCACCCGGCTGTAGTCCAGGCCCAGCTCCGGGTCCTCGATGAGGTCGCGGGAGGCGCGCAGGGTGAGCAGGGTGGCGAAGGTCGGCGGCGCGACGACGTCGGGGTGGCCCAGGGCTCGGGCGGCCGCCGGGTCCCGGTAGGCCGGGTGCGGGTCGCCGACGGCGTCGGCGAACTCGCGGATCTTCTCCCGGCTCACCTCGTACGGCGCCCCCGGCGGGTAGCGGCGACCGACGAAACGGGGGTCCAGCGCCATGGCCCGGACGCTAGCACCCCCGTAGCGAGGCCCCGGGCCGGGGCGACGGGTGACCGGGGCGGGGGGTCAGCGGGTCTCGCGGTGGGGGGTGTGGGTCCGGCAGTTGGGACAGAACTTCTTCAGCTCCAGCCGGTCGGGGTCGTTGCGCCGGTTCTTCCGGGTGATGTAGTTGCGGTGCTTGCACTCCTGGCAGGCCAAGGTGATCTTCGGTCGGACGTCGGTGGCGGCCACGGGGTGCCTCTCCTCGGATCTGGGGTACCCGGTCGGGGGTTCGGCCGGGGGGTGCGGGGGTAGCGGTGGCCGGATTTGAACCGGCGACACAGCGATTATGAGCCGCTTGCTCTGCCAGGCTGAGCTACACCGCCGCGCGGCCGGTGGCGCCGGCCGGTCGAGCCCCAATACGGAATCGAACCGTAGACCTTCTCCTTACCATGGAGACGCTCTGCCGACTGAGCTATTGGGGCGGGCGACAGACGAGGATACACAACGGGTGCCTGACCGCGCCGGGGCGCCCGCCGCGGTCAGGCCCGGGCCGGTCCAGCCGCATGCCCAGGGGTCGGTCCGACGGCCGCTCCCGGGACCCAGCGGTAGCGGTGCTCGGGGCGGCCCGACGTGCCGTAGCGCAGCCGCAGCTCCGCCTGCCCGGCCCGGACGAGGTGCTCCAGGTAGCGCCGGGCGCTGACCCGGGACAGCCCGCAGCGCTCCGCCGCCTCCGCGGCGGACAGCTCCCCCGCGGTCCGCAGCGCGCCGGCGACCAGCGCCGCGGTCGGCCCGGACAGCCCCTTCGGCAGCCGGGCCGGCGCCGAGCCACGCAAGGCGCCCAGCACCGAGTCCACGTCGTCCTGGCGGGCCTCCCCCAGCGTGGCCAGCCGGCCGTGCGCGGCGGCGTACCGCTCCAGTCGCTCCCGCAGCGCGGGGAAGGTGAACGGCTTGATCAGGTAGTGGACCACCCCGCCCTGCAGGGCGGCGCGGAGCACCTCCACGTCCCG
The DNA here is from genome assembly GCA_049323135.1 of Actinomycetota bacterium. Lineage (GTDB taxonomy): Bacteria > Actinomycetota > Actinomycetes > JBMOMH01 > JBMOMH01 > JBMOMH01. Next base: position 1,149 of record JBMOMH010000005.1, on the reverse strand, counting down.
GGCCGCGCTCACCACGAGCACGTCCGGGGACCGCCCCGGCTGAGCGCGCAAGGCGCGCAGCACCTCCAGCCCCGAGCGGTCGGGCAGGTAGACGTCCAGCAGCACCAGGTCCGGGGCCAGCCGCTCGGCCGCCGCCAGCGCCTCGGCCGCGGTGTGCGCCTCCCCGACCACGGTGAACCCCGGCACCCGCTCGACCAGCCCGCGGTGCACCCGGGCCACCATGAAGTCGTCGTCGACGACGAGGACCCGCAGGCTCACCGGCCGCTCCCCACGGGTCGGGCGGCCAGCGGCAGCACGGCGGTGAACACCGCACCCCCCTCGTTGTGCACCGCCACCCAACCCCCCCCGCCGGACGCAGGCCTGCCGGGTCAGGGCCAGGCCCAGCCCGCGGCCACCCCCGAGCCGGGCCACCTTGGTGGTGAAGCCCTCCCGGAACACCTCCTCGGCCAGCTCCGGGGCCACTCCCGGTCCGCTGTCCCGGACCACCACCTGCACCTGCTCGGGCACCTGCTCGGAGGTCGCGGTCAGGCCCACCTCCACCCAGCCGCCGCCGGGCAGCGCCTCCACCGCGTTGTCGACGAGGTTGCCGACGACCGTCACCAGGTCCGCGGCGTCCTCGGGCAGCGGAGGCACGTCGCTGCCGGCCGCCACCCGCAGCTCCACGCCGCGCTCCGCGGCGAAGGCGGCCTTGGCGAGCAGCAGCGCGGCCAGCGCCGGCTCGCGCACCCGGTCGCCGAGCAGCGCGGCCAGCCGCTCCCGGGCGTCGCTCTCCCGGGTGATGAACCCCAGCGCCTCGTCGTACGCACCGAGCGCGATCAGCCCCCCCACGGTGTGCATCCGGTTGGCGAACTCGTGGGCCTGCGCCCGCAGCGCGTCGGTCATGGTGCGGGCCCCGTCGAGCTCGCGCAGCAGCGACTCCAGCTCGGTGCGGTCCCGCAGGGTGACCACGGCGCCCAGGTCCTCCCCGCGCAGGGCCACCGGCATCCGGTTGAGCACCAGCACCCGGCCGGCCCGCAGCACGAACTGGTCCTCGCCCCGGTCCCGTCCGGTGAGGACGTCGGTGAGGCGGGACGGCAGGGCCAGCTCGGTGGCCCGGCGGCCCACGCAGTCCTCGGGCAGGTCCAGCAGCCGCCGCGCCTCGTCGTTGAC
>JBMOMH010000004.1:0-19804 GCA_049323135.1 Actinomycetota bacterium | reverse complement strand
CCCGGGCCCTGGGGGCTGCCCGGGCCCTGGGGGCTGCCCGGGCCCTCCCCGCTGCCGGGGCCTTCGCCGCTGCCGGGCCCTTCGGCGCGCAGCCACACCTGCCGCTGGTAGGGCAGCTGCACCCGGTTCGTCTCGAAGGCCGTCATGATCCGTTGGCGCAGCTCGCGGCCCACCGTCCACTGCTGCAGCGGCTGGGTCTTGGCGACCACCCGGACCACCACCGAGTCGGCGGTGAGCGCCTCCACCCCCCACACCTCGGGCTCCTCGAGGAGCAGGTCGGCGAACGCCTCGTCCCGCCACATGCCGTCCGCGGTGCGCTTGAGCAGCTCGCGGACCCGGCCGATGTCCTCGCCGTAGGCGACGCCAACGTCGACCACCGCCCGGGCCCACCCCTGGCTCATGTTGCCGATGCGCAGGATCTCCCCGTTGCGCACGTACCAGACCACCCCGTTGACGTCGCGCAGCCGGGTGACCCGCAGGCCCACCGCCTCCACGCTGCCGCTGGCCACCCCGGAGTCGATGACGTCGCCGACGCCGTACTGGTCCTCCAGGATCATGAAGATGCCGCTGAGGAAGTCCTTGACCAGCGTCTGCGAGCCGAAGCCGATGGCCACGCCGAGGATCCCGGCGCTGGCCAGGATCGGCCCCACCGGGATACCCACCTCGTCGAGGATCATCACCCCGGCGACGGTGTACACCGCCCCGGTGGCCAGGCTGCGCAGCACCGAGGCCATCGTCCCCATGCGCTGGCGGCGCCGCTCGGACAGCAGCGGGCTGCCGGTGTCCAGCAGGCCGGCCGGGGCCCGCCGGGCCAGCACCCCGGGCACCGTGCCTTCCGCCGCCCGGGCGGTCAGCCGGGTGATGGCCCGGTGCAGCAGCAGCCGGGCCAGCACCGCCACGACGAGGATGAGCAGGATCGCCGTCGGCTTGGCCAGCAGCCAGTCCGCGAACGCCCCGAGCCACTTCTGGCCGGTCATCCGGTAGACCCACTCGCACAGCGTGCCCTGCTGGGTGACGCAGGAGGTGGGGGCGATCGACGGCAGGGGGGAGCTGCCGCCGGTGGGAGCCGGGGTCGGGGTCAGCGCGAGCAGCCGCGCGGCGGACACGGGGGACACCTCCAGACCGGGGACGGTGGGCCGGCGAGCGAGCCTAGCGACCCGGCCGCCGGGGCGGGCAAACCCGCGCCGGGCGGCCGCTCAGCCCCTGTTCAGGTCCGGGTTCGGCACCGGTTCGGCGGGGTCCAGCTCCTGGGCCGCCGGGTCCAGCCCGGTGTGGTGGGCGAGGAAGGCCAGCACGTCGGCGGTCAGGTCGATGCTGCGGGACAGGGCCCGGGCCCCGTGGCCGACGTCGCGCTCCCGGCGCAGCAGCACCGGGCCGCCGGTGCTCGCGTGCTGCAGCGCGGCGCACATCTTCCGGGCGTGCAGCGGGTCCACCCGGGTGTCCCCGTCGAAGACGGTGAACAGCACCGCCGGGTAGGCCACGCCCGGGCGGACGTGATGGTAGGGGGAGTAGGCCAGTAGCCAGCCCAGCTGCTCGGGGTCGGCGGCGCTGCCGTACTCCTCGTGCCAGGTCGCCCCGAGGCCGAACCGCTCGTACCGGACCATGTCCAGCAGCGGGGCGGAGCAGGCGACCGCGGCGTACCGCTCGGGCCGCTGGGTCAGCGCCACCCCGACCAGCAGCCCCCCGTTGGACCCGCCGGACAGGGCCAGCTGCCGGGGGGTGGTCCACCCCTGGTCGACCAGCCAGTCCGCCGCGGCGTGGAAGTCGTCAAAGGAGCGCTGCCGGTGCGGCCCCATGGCCACCCGGTGCCAGGACTCGCCTTCCTCGCCGCCGCCGCGGATCCCGGGTACGGCGTACACCCCGCCGGCGGCCACCCAGGCCAGCGCGCTGGCCGAGTACGCCGGGGTCTGGGAGATGCCGAAGCCGCCGTACCCGTTGAGGATCGTCGGTCGCGGCCGGTCTGGCCGCCCGGTGGGCGAGACGACGAACATCCGGACGAGCGTGCCGTCCGCGGAGGCGTAGGTGACCTGCTGAGTGTCCACCGCCGGCACCTCGACCGTCCCGGGGGCCCGGGCCCACAGGGTGGTCTCTCCCGTGGTGGCGTCGAAGCGGTACACGGCCGGCGGGGTGGTGTGGTCGGTGTAGCCGAACCACGCTTCGTGGCCGCCCTCGGGGCGCTCGGACAGCCCGCCGACGGATCCGGTGCCGGGCAGCGTGACCGCGCCCCGCGGCGCCCCGGTGGCCAGGTCGTGCACGGTGATCTCGCTGGCGGCGTGCCGGGTCCAGCTGGCCAGCAGCACCGGGTCGGTGGGGTCCCCATCGAGGACGGCGTAGTCCTCCAGGACCGCCTCGGGGTCCTCCGGGACGAGCGTGCGCCACCGCTCGTACGCCGGGTCCCGCGGGTCGGTGACGCACAGCCGGCCCCGCGGTGCGTCCCGCTCGGTGTGCAGGTAGAGCCGGCCGTCGCGCCCGACGTACGCGGCGGTTCGGGCGTCCACGCCGACCTGCACCGGGCGCAGGTCGGGCGCCGCCACCGGGGCGGCCGCGAGGTCGGCCAGCCAGACGTCGGTCCGGGGCGCGGTGCCGGCCGCGGCGGTGACCACCAGCCAGCGGCCGTCGCGGCTCACCGACAGCCCGAAGTAGGTGGTCTTGTCCAGGCCGGCGCCGAACACCTCGATGTCGTCGTCGGCCGGGGTGCCTACCGTGTGCAGCCAGACCCGCCGGTGGTACTGCTCCTCACCCGGTGGCACCCGGTCGGGGGCCAGCCGGCGGCTGTAGAAGAAGGCCTTGCCACCGGGCAGCCAGGCCACGGGGGAGTAGCGGGCCCGGCCGATGGGGCCGTCCACGTCCCTCCCCGTGGCCACGTCGAGGACGTGCACCACCGACTCTTCGGTGCCGCCCACCGACAGCTGGTAGGCGAGCAGGTCCCCCTCCTTCGAGGGCTGCCAGGCGTCCAGGGTGGTGGCGCCGGTCGGGTCCAGCACCATCGGGTCGACCAGGACCCGCTCTCGCCCGCCCGGGTCGACGGTGAGCAGCACCCCGTGCTCCTGGGTCGCCAGCCGCCGCATCAGGAACTGCCGGTCCCCGCGCCAAGCGGGCGGGGACACGTACCCGGCGGCGAGCAGCGCGGCCAGCTGCTCGCGGAAGCGGGGACGGCTAGGCCAGGTCTCCTGCTGCCTGGCGAACAGCTCGTCCTGGGCCTGGGCCCACTCCCGGGCGGCCGGGTCGTCGGGGTCCTCCAGCCACCGGTACGGGTCGGGGACCGGCCGGCCGTGCACCTCCTCGACCAGGTCCCAGCGGGGGGCATCGGGGTACGGCGGCCAGGTCACGCCGGACACCCTAGCCGCGGACGGGGGCTGGGTCGGCCAGGCTGGCTGGTCGCGGCGGCTCGGGTTCGGGGTGGGTCGGCCAGGCTGGCTGGTCGCGGCGGCTCGGGTTCGGGGTGAGCCCGGTCGACGTATCGTCCCATGGGCATCTCCAGCCCCTGAAGTCTCTTTCTGTATCAGCTGGGAGGAGACAGATGCAAGGTTGTGGTAAAAAACCGACGCTATAAGTCACTTTTTCTACCACAGCCTGGCCTCCCTCTGTAACTGCCGTGATCTGCGGTCTCTGTTGAGATCAGAGGGACCAGTGTGGGGCCGCCCAAGCAGGTCGGCGCAGGGTCCGGAGGCTGCCAGGGTCCGGAGGCTGTCACGGTCCGGAGGCTGCCCGGGTCCGGAGGCTGCCAGGGTCCGGAGGCTGCTCGGTTCGGAGGCTGCCCAGACCCGGGAGCCGGCATCCGGCACCGGCAACCCCCTGCCCACGGCCCCTGCCAGTACCGCGGGGGCTCGGGTCGACCTACCAGGTCACCCCGTGCTGCAGCAGTGCCACCTCGGTGTCCAGGCGCTCACCCGCCGCCAGCGGCGCCCGCTCCCGGGGTGGCCGGACGCCGAGGGTCCGGCAGCAGCACAGCAACGTGTCGTCGTACGCCGCGACGGTGGCGCGCAGCCGGGTCATCTTCCCCGGCTGGTGACCCTGCTCCACCCGGTCGATCTCCCGGGCCAGCCGGGCGAGGTCCGCGGCCAGCCGGGCCAGGTCGGCCTGGCCCGCCGCGGGTCGTCGGCAGCGGCGCCTCGGCGCGCGCCACGGCACACCGAGCCCCGCCAGCGCGCCGGCCAGGGCTCCCAGGGTCGTCAACCACCACATCTGCGACCGGCCTCCCGCGCCCGCTCATTGTCCCCCCTCGCGCCGGCCGCGTCACGACCCGGGCGCCGTATCGTCGGGCGGGTGACCCAGGTGCACGACCTGTCCGCGCTGGAGCTGGCGGCGGCGCTGCGCGCCCGGGAGCTGTCCGCGGTGGAGGCCCTGGAGCACTACCTGGCCCGCATCGACCGGCTGGACCGCGGCCCCGGCTCCCTGGGTGCCTTCGTCACGGTGACCGCCGAGCGGGCCCGCCGGCAGGCCGTCACGGCCGACCGGGTCCTCGCCGGCTGGGACGGGACCGCCCCGCTGCCCCCGCTGCTCGGGGTCCCGCTGCCGGTGAAGGACCTGGTCCCGGTCGCCGGGGTGCGGTGGACCCGGGGCTCGGCGGCGTACGCCGACGAGGTGGCCGACGTCACCGACGGGGTGGTCCGGCGACTGCGGGCCGCCGGCACGGTGCTGCTGGGCACCACCAACACCAGCGAGCTGGGCCTGTCCTGCTACACGGAGAACACGGTCGCGCCCCCGGCCCGCACCCCCTGGGACCCGGACCGGTCGGCCGGCGGGTCCAGCGGTGGGGCGGCCGCGGCGGTGGCCGCCGGGCTGGCACCCGCCGCGCACGGCAACGACGGGGGCGGCAGCGTGCGCATCCCGGCCAGCGCCTGTGGCCTGGTCGGCCTCAAGCCCAGCCGGGGGCGGGTCGGCCCCGGCCCCCTGTTCGGCGACGTCAGCGGCCTGGTCACCCACGGGCCGCTGACCCGCACCGTCGCCGACGCCGCCGCCCTGCTCGACGCGATGGCCGGCCCGTGGCCCGGGGACCCGCTGCCGCCGGCCCCGCCCCCGCCCGGCGGGACGTTCCTCCCGCACACCGCGCGGCCGCCCGGGCGGCTGCGGGTGGCCTGGCACACCCGACCGGTGCTCGCCGACGCCCCCGTGCACCCCGAGGTGGCGGCCGCCGTCGCCGCGGTCCGGGACCTGCTGGCCGACCTCGGCCATCGGGTCGAGGAGGTGGCCCCCCCGTTCGGCCCGGAGGTGGTGCCGGCCTTCGAGGTGGTCTGGGCCGCGCTGTCCACGCTCGCCCCGGTGCCTCCCGACCGCGAGGAGCTGCTGCTGCCCCTGACCCGGTGGCTGCGCCAGCGTGGCCGGGCGGTCCCCGCCAGCGGCTACCTGGCCGCGCTCACCACCATGCAGCTGGTCGGCCGGGCCGCCGTGGTGGCCACCCGGGCGTACGACGCGGTGCTCTGCCCCACGCTGGCCGCCCCCCCGGCGCCGGTCGGTGGGTTGCGCGACGACGCCGACCCGGCGGCGGACTTCGCCGCGCAGAAGGCCTTCTCCCCGTACTGCGCGGCGTACAACGTCAGCGGCCAGCCGGCCGTGCAGCTGCCGCTGTACCGCAGCGCCACCGGCCTGCCGGTCGGCGTCCAGCTGGCCGGGCGACCCGGTGCGGAGCACGTCCTGCTCGCCTTAGCCGCCCAGCTGGAGCAGGCGCGCCCATGGCGAGGGTTCACCCCGCCCTGCTGGTGAAATGATCCTGGCCGTGACCGCCGGCGCCGACGACCCCGCCGCCGGGCCGGAGGAGCAGGCCGGGCCGGAGGAGCTGGCGGAGCTGGCCGAGCTGGCCGCCGCGTACGGCGTGGCCACGGGCTACCACGACTGGCAGGGCCAGCCGGTGCGCGTCGCCCCGGCCACGCTGCGGGCGGTGCTGGCCGCCCTCGGCGTGGCCGCCGGCACCCCGGGGGCGGTCCGGGCGGCCCTGCGCAACCAGCGCCTGGACCGGGGGCGGCAGCTGCGGCCGCCCTGCGTGGTGGTCCGCGTGGGGGTCGGCGGCTGGGTCCCGGTGCACGTCCCTCACGGGGACCCGGTCGAGGTGTGGGTGGAGCGGGAAGGCGGCGGCGAGCGCCGGCCCACCCTGCAGCAGGCGGTGTGGGTGGAGCCGGTCGACGTCGACGGCGTGCTCACCGGGGAGGCCACCTTCGCCCTGCCCCCGGACCTGCCCCTGGGCTGGCACGTGCTGCACGCCCGGGTGGGCGCACCGGGTGACCCGGCGGGGCCCGCCGCCGCGGTCCCGCTGGTGGTCACCCCCGACCGGCTGGACCTGCCCGCCGGGCTGGCCGAGCGACGGGTGTGGGGCCTGATGACCCAGCTGTACGCCGTCCGCTCCCGGCGCTCCTGGGGGCTCGGCGACCTGGCCGACCTGGCCGACCTGGCCGGCTGGAGCGGGCCCGCGCTGGGCGCCGGGTTCGTGCTGGTCAACCCGCTGCACGCGGCCGGGCCGGCCGCGCCGATGGAGCCCTCGCCCTACCTGCCGGCCAGTCGGCGCTTCACCAACCCGATCTACCTGCGGGTGGAGGAGGTCCCCGAAGCGGCGGACCTGCCCGCCACGGACCGGGACCGGCTGGCCGCGCTGGCCGACGCGCTGCGCCGCACCAACGGCCTGGACGCCCCCCTCGACCGGGACGCGGTGTGGGCGGCCAAGCGGGCCGCCCTCGCCCTGGTCCACCGGGTGCCCCGCAGCCCCACCCGGCAGGCGGCGTACGACCGGTTCCGGGCGGCCGAGGGGTCAGGGCTGGTGGACTTCGCCACCTGGTGCGCCCTGGTCGAGCGGCACGGCCCGCCGGCCGGCTGGCCCCCGGGGCTGCGCGACCCGGGCAGCCCCGAGGTCGCCGCCGCCAGTGAAGGGCTCGCCGACACGGTCGACTTCCACTGCTGGCTGCAGTGGCTGTGCGACGAGCAGCTCGCCGCCGCGCAGCGGGCCGCCCGGGCCGCCGGCCTGCCCGTGGGGATCATGCACGACCTGGCGGTGGGGGTGCACCGGGAGGGCGCCGACGCCTGGGCGCTGCGCGGGGTGCTGGCCCGCGGGGTGCACGTGGGCGCCCCGCCCGACGCGTTCAACCAGCAGGGGCAGGACTGGTCGCAGCCGCCCTGGCACCCCCGGCGGCTCGCCGCCGCGGGCTACGCGCCGTACCGGGACATGCTGCGCGGTGTCCTGCGCCACGCCGGCGGGGTGCGCGTCGACCACGTCCTCGGATTGTTCCGGCTGTGGTGGGTACCCGAGGGGGCACCGCCCGGCGCGGGGACCTACGTCCGCTACGACCACGACGCCCTGGTCGGCATCCTGGCCCTGGAGGCGCACCGGGCCGGCGCGGTGGTGGTCGGCGAGGACCTGGGCACCGTGGAGCCGTGGGTGCGGGACTACCTGCGGGACCGCGGCATCGCCGGCACCTCGGTGCTGTGGTTCGAGCGGGACGAGACGGGCGCGCCCCGGCCCCCCGAGCAGTGGCGGGAGCTGTGCCTGGCCACCGTGGCCACCCACGACCTGCCGCCTACCGCCGGGTACCTCGCCGGAGAGCACGTCGCGCTGCGCAGCCGGCTCGGTCTGCTGGTCCGCAGCGTCGCCGAGGAGGCCGCCGCGGACGAGGCGGACCGGCGGTCCTGGCTGGACCTGCTCGTCGCCATGGGGCTGCTCCGACCCGGCCCGGTGGACCCGGACTCGGCTCGGGACGTCGAGGAGGTCGTGGTGGCGCTGCACCGGTTCCTCGCCCGCACCCCGGCCCGGCTGCTCGGGGTGTCCCTCGCCGACGCGGTGGGGGACCGGCGGGCGGTGAACCAGCCGGGCACGACCGACGAGTACCCCAACTGGCGGCTGCCGCTGGCCGGCCTGGACGGCGCCCCGGTGCTGCTGGAGGACCTGCGCGAGGACCCGGCCACCGCTCGCCGGGTGCGCCGGCTGGTCGCCGCGGTGTCCGACGGGGCCGCCCCCGCTTCCAGCCGCGGGGCCGGTGGGACGGTACGGTTCCGGCCGTGACGCTTCACCTGTGGACCCGCCGGGCCGCCGTACGCCGGGCCGCGGTCCTCGCCACCGTGCCCCTCGTCGTCCTGCTCGCGTCCTGCGCGTCCGGAGTCAGCACCCGCGACGACGGCGACCAGCCGGGGCAGGGTCTCACCGTGCTGCAGACGGTGGGCCTGTTCGTGCTCATCCCGCTCGGGTTGTTCCTGCTCATCGCGCTGCTCGTCTACGCCCCGTCGATGACCCGGGGCTCGCGCTACCGGCCGGGCCTGACCTGGTGGGCCGAACCGGTGTGGTTCGGCGGTCCGGCCGACGCCGAGGCCGCCCTCGCGGTGGCCGACCCAACCAGGGAGGGGGGTGGGACCAGTGCCCGCTGGTGAGGCCTTCGGCCCGCGACAGCAGGACGACATCGTCCGCGCCCTGCGCAACGCCCAGGCGGTCAGCGGGCTTCGGACGAGCGTGTACGTCGGCACCCTCGGCCCCGACCCCCGGACGCAGGCCTGCCGGCTGCACGCGGCCCTCCGACCCGACCCCGGGGCGGCGGTGCTGGTCGCCGTGGATCCGGGGCAGCGACGCCTGGAGATCGTCACCGGGGCCGCCGCGGCCCGTCAGCTCGACGACCGCTCCTGCGCCCTGGCGGCGGCGTCCATGACGTCGGCCTTCCTGGCCGGGGACCTGGCCGGGGGGATCGTCACCGGCGTACAGATGCTCGCCGAGCACGCCCGCCAGCCGCGCACCCTGCACACCGGCACGCCCTGACGGCGCCTGGTCAGGAGGGCGGGGGCTGGGCGGTCGGCCCCTGGCCGTCCCGGGCCTGCGCGCGCAGCGCGCGCAGCACCCCGTCCCGGCCCTCCAGCACCAGCCGGCGCAGGGCCGGGGGCGGGGAGCCGCCGGCCAGGTAGGCGTCGGTGCGGGCGACCAGGTCCGGGGAGGCCAGCAGCGTCGGGTACAGGCCGACGACGATGGTCTGCGCCGTGTCGTTGGTGCGGCTGCGCCACACCTCGTCGACCGCCGCGAAGTAGGGCTCCACGTAGGGCGCGAGCAGGTCCCGCTGGTGGGGCTGCACGAACCCGGCGATGGTCGCCGACAGCAGCGCGTTGGGCAGGTCGTCACGCTCCACCGCGTCCGCCCACGCCTGCGCCTTCGCCGCGGCCGTCGGCCGGGCCGCCCGAGCTTCGGTGGCGTGCCGGCGGCCGGTCGCGGTGTCGTCGCGGGCCAGCTCCGCGTCCACCGCGTCGTCGCCGCGGACCCCGGTGGCGACCAGCCGTTTGAGCAGGTGCCAGCGCAGGTCGGTGTCGACGCTGAGCCCCGCCAGCGTGTCCTCCTCGTCGAGGAGCGCGGCCAGCCAGGCCAGGTGGGCCGGCGCGGTGGCGACGGTGGCCAGGCTGCGGACGAAGGCCAGCTGGTGGTCGCTGCCGGGCGCGGCGGCCCGGGCCAGCTCCGCCAGCCGGTCGGCCAGCCGGTCCTGCGCGGCGGGCCGGTGCTCGGGGTGCACGTACAGGTCGCCGGCCGTCTGCGCCTGCCGGAGCAGCAGCTGGGCGACCGCGATGTCGCCCTCCCGGGCCACCCCCCCGCACACCAGGTCGAGGTAGTCGCGGGCCGGCAGCTCCGCGTCCCGGGTCATGTCCCAGGCCGCCGCCCAGCACTGGGTGCGGGCCAGGGAGTCGGTGAACTCCCCGATCGCGGCCCGCAGCGTCGCCAGGGACCGCTCGTCCAGCCGCAGCTTGGCGTAGGTCTGGTCCTCGTCGTTGCACAGCACCAGGTCGGGACGGCGTACGCCGACCAGGGCCGGCACCTCGGTGCGCGCCCCCTCGACGTCCAGCTCGACCCGCTCGCGCCGGACCAGCCCCGCCTCGGTGCGGTCGTACAGCCCGATGACCACCCGGTGGGACCGCAGCGCCGGGTCGCCCACCGGCGGCGGCTCCTGCAGCACCGCGAAGGACCGGACGTGGCCGTCGGCCCCGGTGTCCATCGCCGGGCGCAGCGTGGTGACCCCGGCGGTCTGCAGCCACTGCCGGCTCCACGCCGACAGGTCCCGACCGCTGGTCTGCTCCAGCGCGGCGAGCAGGTCGGCCAGGGAGGTGTTGCCGTACGCGTGGGCGCGGAAGTAGCGCTGCAGGCCGGCGAAGAAGTTCTCCCGGCCCACCCAGGCGACCAGCTGCTTGAGTACCGCGGCGCCCTTGGCGTAGGTGATGCCGTCGAAGTTGACCTCGACGTCCTCCAGGTCACGGATGTCCGCGACGACCGGGTGGGTGGACGGCAGCTGGTCCTGCCGGTAGGCCCAGGTCTTCTCCACCTGGGCGAACGTCGTCCACCCGTGGGTCCACCGGGTGGCCTCGACCAGGGCCAGCGTGCTCACGTACTCGGCGAAGGACTCGTTGAGCCACAGGTCGTCCCACCAGCGCATGGTCACCAGGTCGCCGAACCACATGTGCGCCAGCTCGTGCAGGATCGTCACCGCCCGCCGCTCGTACGCCGCGTCGGTGGTCTTCGACCGGAAGACGTAGTCCTCCAGGATCGTGACGCACCCGGCGTTCTCCATCGCCCCGGCGTTGAACTCCGGCACGAACAGCTGGTCGTACTTGGCGAACGGGTAGGGCAGCCCGAAGTGCTCCTCGAAGAAGGCGAAGCCGCGCCGGGTGACGTCGAGCACCGCCTCGGCGTCGAGGTACTCGGCCAGCGACCGCCGGCAGAACACCCCGAGCGGCACCGGCCGCCCGTCGCTGCTGGTGACCTCGCCGGTGACCCGGTGGTACGGGCCGGCCACCAGGGCGGTGACGTACGTGGACAGCGGCGGGGTCGGGGCGAACCGCCAGCGCGCGGTGCCCTCACCCAGCGGTTCCGGCGGCGGGGTCGGCTGGTTGGACACCACCGTCCAGTCGGCGGGGGCGTCGACGGTCAGGGCGAGCGTGGCCTTCAGGTCGGGCTGTTCGAAGCAGGCGTACACCCGGCGGGCGTCGGCCACCTCGAACTGGGTGTACAGGTAGGTGGCCCCGTCGACCGGGTCGGTGAACCGGTGCAGCCCCTCCCCGGTGTGCATGTACGCCGCGTCGGCAACCACCTCCAGCTCGTTGTCCGCGGCCAGGTCGTCCAGCGCGATCCGGGTGCCGTCGAACACCGCCGCGGGGTCCAGCGACCGACCGTTGAGGACCACCCGGTGGACCGCCGGCGCGATCAGGTCGACGAAGGTGGCGGCCCCCGGCTGGCGGCAGGCGAACCGCAGCCGGGTCGTCGACGGGAAGGTCGGGCCGGTGCCGGTCAGGTCGAGGGCCACCTGGTAGGAGGCCACCTCGAGCAGGGCGGCCCGGGCCCGGGCCTCCTCCCGGGTGAGGTTGCTGCCTGGCACGCGAGAGCTCCTTCGGTTCGCCCGGTAGTCGACCCTGCCCCTGCCCAGCGGGGCGGGCGGCGGAACACGCCTGGTCCCGACACTGTTCCACAAGGGGGGCACCGGCCCGGCCGTGGGCCCGGCCCCAGCCCTCGGTCCGAGTCCCAGGTAGGAGAACAGGTGGGAGAAGGAGCCCTATGCCCGACCGCAGCCCCGACGGCAACCCCGAGCGCGTCCGCGCCGATTTCTGGTTCGACCCGCTGTGCCCCTGGGCGTGGATCACCTCCCGCTGGCTGCTGGAGGTGGAGCGGGTGCGGCCGGTCGAGGCGCACTGGCATGTGATGAGCCTGTCCATGCTGAACGAGGGCCGGGACCTGCCGGCGGACTACCGCCGGGTGATGGACGAGGGCTGGGGGCCGGTCCGCGTCTGCACCGCGGCGGCCGCCGCGCACGGGGAGGACGTGCTGCTGCCGCTGTACACCGCGCTGGGCCGCCGCTTCCACGAGCAGAAGGAGCCCCGGGACCGGGTGACCGTGGCCGCGGCGCTCGCCGACGCCGGGCTGCCGACGTCGCTGGTCGCCGCCATGGACGACCCCTCGTACGACGCCGCGCTGCGCGCGTCCCACCTGGCTGGCATGGAGCAGGTCGGGTTCGACGTCGGTACCCCGATCGTCGCCGTCGACGGCACCGCCTTCTTCGGGCCGGTGGTCTCCCCGATCCCGCGCGGTGAGGCCGCCGGGCGGCTGTGGGACGGCGTCCGCCTCGTCGCCGGCACCGACGGCTTCTTCGAGCTCAAGCGCAGCCGGACCCGCGAGCCGGTCTTCGACTGACCCTCCCGCCCCGCCCCGGCCGGTGCGGCCCCGGCCCGCACGGGGCTGGCAGGATGCCCCGCATGCGGGTGCACCTGGGCAGCGACCACGCCGGCTTCGAGCTGAAGGCGCACCTGGTCGGCTGGCTGCGCGACCAGGGGCACGAGCCGGTCGACCACGGCGCCTTGGCCTACGACCCGGACGACGACTACCCGCCGTACGTGCTGGCCGCCGCCGCCGCGGTCGTCGCCGACCCGGGCAGCCTGGGCATCGTCCTGGGCGGCTCCGGCAACGGGGAGGCGATGGCGGCGAACAAGGTGCGCGGGGTGCGCGCCGCCCTGGTGTGGAACCGGCGGACCGCGGCGCTGGCGCGGGAGCACAACGACGCGAACGTGGTCAGCCTGGGCGCCCGGGAGCTCGACCCGGCACAGGCGGTGGACCTGGTGGCGACGTTTCTTTCGACCCCGTTCAGCGCCGCCCCCCGCCACCGGCGGCGGATCGCGGAGCTGACCCGTTTCGAGGAGTCCGGGCAGCTCCCCCCGCTGCCGGCCCGGCCCGGCTGACCGGCCCGCGCGTTCGGTGGTCCCGGCCCGGAGCCGCCGCTAGAGTGACGTGATCATGGCTGGGCCCGCGGCGCCTGCGCGCTCCTCTTCGGCCAGGCTCGCGGCGGCGCTGCGGCGCACCGGGGCCCGCGTCCGCTACCGGGTGCTCCCCGCGGACGGCTTCTTCCTGCTGCTCGCCGCCCTGTTCGCGGCCGGGGTCACCGTGCTCAGCGTGGTCGAGCAGCAGTGGGTGCCCCCGGCGGCCCTCGCCCTGCCGGTCCTGGCCGGCGGCCTGATCCTCACCGTGCGCAGCTTCGTGCTGCTGCTCATCGTGGTCGCCGCCGGACTGGCCTACCAGCTGACCCGGATCGGCCCGGAGAACGTCCGGCCCACGATCCTCGCGGTGATGCTCCCGGTCGCGGTGCTCACGGCGTACCTGACCTGGCAGCGGGCCCGGCTCGGGCTGCAGGGCGCCCGCGGCGGCGCGATGCTGGTGGACCTGCGCGACCGGCTGCGGGCCCAGGGCGAGCTGCCCGCGCTGCCCGCCGGCTGGCAGGCCGAGGTGGAGGTGCGCCCGGCCGGGGGGGCCTCGTTCAGCGGGGACTTCCTCGTCGCCGGCCTGTCCCCGGACGGGCGGGCGCTGGAGGTCGTCCTGGTGGACGTGTCCGGCAAGGGGGTGGGCGCCGGGACGCGCGCGCTGCTGCTGTCCGGCGCCTTCGGCGGCCTGCTCGGGGCGACGCCCGGGGAGAAGTTCCTGCCCACCGCCAACGCCTACCTGCTGCGGCAGGGCTGGGCCGAAGGGTTCGCCACCGCGGTGCACCTGCAGATCGACCTGGTCACGGGGGAGTTCGTGGCCACCACCGCGGGGCATCCGCCGGTGGCGCAGTTCCACGCCACGTCCGGCAAGTGGCAGGTCACCGGCACGGCCGGCCCCCTGCTCGGGGTGATGTGGGACGCCGAGTACGTCGGGGAGCGCGGCCGGCTCCGGCCCGGGGACGCGCTGCTGCTCTACACGGACGGGCTCATCGAGGCGCCCGGCCAGGACATCACCGTCGGGATCGACCGGCTGCTTGGCGAGGCGGAGCGGCTGGTGCCCCGGGGCTTCCGGCACGGGGCCCGTCGGCTGGTCGACGCGGTGGGCGTGGGCCAGTCCGACGACCGGGCCATCCTGCTGCTCTGGCGCACCTAGCCCGCAGCCGGCCCAGCCCACGCCGGAGGTGCCCTGAACCGGGCGGCGGCCGGCTGCGTGTCCCCCGGCGAGGGCCGGGCCGGTCGGCGCGGCCACCGAGGGCAAGGAGGACGCGATGTGGCGGAACGGGTCGCGGCGGGCACGGGTGTGGGTCGTCGGCGCGGTGGCCGGCGCCCTGCTGGCGGGCGGGGTGTCGCTGGCCAGGGTGTCGTTGGCCGTCGCGGACGAGGGGCGGTCTGGGTCCCGGTCCGGGCCCAACGGAGGGACGGATGACCGGGTCACGGTGCGGGTGCTGGCCCCCCGGCCGGGGGACCGGGCCGGCATCGCCGGTCGCGGCTGGATCGTCGACCTGCGGCTGCGCTACCCGGGCGGGGCGGACGGGCTGGCCCGCGCCGGGTTCACCGGCTTCCAGCTGACCGGCCCCGCCGGGCACAACAACGTGCCGCCGTTCCCCGGGACCTTCGCGCCGGGCCGTGACGACCGGCTGCCCGGCCTGGTCGTGCTCGCCTCGACGACGCGCGCGTTCTCCGGTCCCGGCACGAACCTGGCCAACCTGTTCAACCTCACCGGCGTCACCGACCGCACCGCGCAGCGGGCGGAGATCTGGGACACCTGGATCGTGGGCGCCCCCATCGCCGGCGCCGGGGTGGACACGGTGCTCACCGCGGCGGTCGTGGCGGACCGCAACGGCAACGGGCTCTTCGACGACGCCCCCGACGTGGTCCCCGACCTGACCGGGGACGGGGTGGTCGACCGCCGGGACCTGGTCGCCCTCGGCGTCGCCTCGAACGTGGTGACCGTACGGTTCCACCTGGCTGGGGACTGAGCCGCCGCGCCCTAGCCGACCCCGGCGCGGGCCGGCCGGGGTCGGCTAGGGTTCGATGCCCGTGGAGCCACTGCGGCTGGGAATCCTGGGCGCCGCCCGGATCAGCGAGCGGGCCGTCGTCGCCCCGGCCCGGGCGCTCGGCGTACGCCTGGTGGCGGTGGCGGCCCGGGACTGGGGCCGGGCCCAGCTGTTCGCCGCCGCCCACGGGGTCGACCGGGTCGTCGGCTCGTACGCCGACCTGGTGGCCGACCGGGAGGTGGAGGCCGTCTACAACCCGCTGGCCAACGGGCTGCACGCGCCGTGGAACCTGGCGGCGATCGCGGCCGGCAAGCACGTGCTGTCCGAGAAGCCGTTCGCCAGCAACGCGGCGGAGGCCGGCGAGGTGCGCGACGCCGGCCGGCACGCCGGCGTGGTGGTCATGGAGGGCTTCCACTACCGCTACCACCCGCTGGCCCGGCGGGTGCACGAGCTGCTGGCCGGCGGCGAGCTGGGGGAGCTGCGGCACGCCGAGGCCAGCCTGACCATCCCGGCCCCGCCCCCGGCGGACCCGCGCTGGTCGCTGGCCCTGGCCGGGGGGGCCCTGATGGACCTGGGCTGCTACAGCCTGCACGCCCTGCGGTCGCTGGCCCCCTGGGCGGGGGGCGAGCCCCGGCTGGTCGCCGCCCGGGCCCGGGAACGGGCCGGGCTGCCAGGGGTGGACGAGTCGTTCGTGGCCGACCTGTCCTTCCCCAGCGGGGCGACCGGGGTGGCACGCTGCGACATGGCCGGGACGGGGGTGGAGATGACCTGGCGGGTCGTCGGCAGCGCCGGTGAGGTGTTCGCGCCGAGCTTCGTCCTGCCCCACGAGGATGACCGGCTGGTGGTGCGTACTCGGCAGGGGGAGCGGGCGGAGCACCTGGGCACCCGCTCGTCGTACACCTACCAGCTGGCGGCGTTCGTGGCCGCCGTCCGGGAGGGGACGCCGGTCCCCACCGACGCCGACGAGGCGGTCGCGACGATGACCCTGGTCGACGCCTGCTACCGGATGGCCGGGCTGGCCCCGCGGCCCCGCTACGCCCGGCTGGCGTAGGCGCCGGTGCCCGGTTGGTGTTGGCGCCCGGTAGGTGTTGGCGTCCGTCGCCCGGCAGCTGCTGGCCTGCCGGCGCTGGCCGGGCGGCAGCGGCTGGTCATGCGGGGCTGGCCGCGCGCCGATAGCGCCCCCCGTCTCAGGAATCACACTGGCCCCTTTCGTACGCAGACACAGACCATGAGAGGGGACTCTGTGGTAGTTATTGTGGGCTATAGCCTAGAAGAACTACCACAAACTCTGATCCCTTGTTACCTGCGTGATCCCTGTGACGGCAGGGAGGCGGGGGACCGAGACTGGCGATCGCGGGGAGGGCCCGGCGTCTCCGGCGGGCGCCGGCGGGGCCGCCGCGGACACCGGGCGGCCGCGGCGGGACTGCAGCGGGAGCACGGTGGAGCCGGGCGGGGGGCGGCGGAGCCCGCCCTCCAGCCGGCCGCCGCCGGCTTTGCTGTCACCCTTGGTGACCGGGTCTGCCTCAACTGCCCGCCCCCGGCGACCGATGCGGGAGAGTATCCCCCGCCGGGCCGGGGGACCGACCGGGAGTGCCGACAGGGAGTGCTCAGCCGAGAGGGGGTGGCCGTCCATGACGGTGCCGGTGGCGCCCGAGGAGGGCGGGCCCCGGCTGGCCGCTCTCTGGCCGGCCGCCGCGACGTCCTGGCCGGCCACCGACGACCACGGCCCGCCGGGAGACGGCCCGGCCGCAAACGCCCCAGCCGACGTCGCCTGGCAGCTGGAGGCGGCCGCCGCCCTGACCGGCCTGGCCTGGTGGGAGTACGACGCCCGAACCGACCGGCACACGTGGTCGGACCGGATGTGGGAGCTCAGCGGCCTGGACCCGGCGGGGGGCAGCCCCACGCTCGCCGACTGGCTGGCCCTGGTCCACCCCGAGGACCGGGACGCCTGCCGGCAGGTCAGCGGTCGTACGCTGGCCGGCCCGCACACCCAGACCGCCGTGTTCCGCCTGGTCACCCCGGACGGGGACGAGCGCCTGCTGCAGTCCTGGTCGGCCACCCGGACCGGCCCGGACGGTGAGGTCACCGGCATGTTCGGCGCGACGCTGGACATCAGCGAGCGCGACGAGGCCGAGCGGGCGCTGCGCGAGACCGAGCAGCGGCTGCGCGCCGCGCAGCAGCTCACCGGCCTGGCCCCCTGGTCGTGGGACCTCGCTTCCGGCCGGCTCACCTGGTCGGACGAGATGTTCGCCCTGGTAGGCCGGGAGCCGGGCAGCGTCGAGCCGGACCTGGACCTGTGGCTGGCGCACATCCACCCCGACGACCGCGAGGTGTGCGAGCGGATGAGCCGCGACGCGCGCGCCGCCGGCCGGGGCTACCAGAACGTGTTCCGGATCCGCCGGTACGACGGGGAGCTGCGCTGGGTGCAGGCCTGGTCGTCGGTGGCCCTGGACCGAACGGGGACGCCGGTGCGGATCTGGGGAGTGTCCCTGGACGTCACCGAGCGCGAGGTCTTCGCCGCGGCGCTGCGGGAGAGCGAGAAGCGGATCGCCGAGGCCTACGCCCTGACCGGGCTGGCCTGGTGGGAGTGGCACGCCGACACCGACCGGCTGTCCTGGTCCGACGGCATGCGCCGGCTCGTCGGCGTACCGGAAGGGGTGACGTTCAGCCTCGCGGACTGGCAGACCCTGGTCGACCCGGAGGACCAGGCCGCCTCGCTGCCGCTGGAGCAGGCCGCGCTCGAGCACGGGACGGCGTACCTGCACGTGTTCCGGGTCCGCCGCAGCAGCGATGGGTCCACCCGCTTCCTGCAGTCCTGGACCGGCCCGCTGCGGGACGGCGAGGGGCGGATCATCGGGCTGCGCGGGGCCACCCTGGACGTGACCGAGCGCGAGCTGGCGGTCCGCGCCCTGGCCGCCTCCGAGCGGCACTTCCGGGTCGCCTTCGACAACGCGCCGATCGGCATGGCGACGGTCAGCCTCGCCACCGACGGTCCCGGCCGGCTGCTGCAGGCCAACGGGGCCTTCGCCGCCTTGCTCGGGTACCCGGGGCCGGAGGTGCCGGCGTACCGGCTGACCGACCTGGTCCCCCCCGAGGACGCCGCGGTCGAGGCAGAGCGGCTGACCCGGCTGGTCGCCGGGCAGTCCGTGGGCGAGTCCTACCAGGCGCGCTACCGGCGGGGGGACGGGTCGCTCGTGCACGTCTGGGTGACCACCGCCGTCGTGCACGACGCCGAGGGCCGGCCGCAGTACGCGATCCTGCACTGCGTCGACGACACCGAGCGACGGCGCCAGCGGGCCGAGCTCGAACGCCTCGCGCACACCGACGAGCTCACCGGCCTGGCCAACCGGACCGTGGCCAACGAGCGGCTGCGCCGGGCCCTGGCCCGGCTGGGGCGCGAGGGCGGCGTCGTCGGCCTGCTGCTGCTCGACCTGGACCGCTTCAAGCTGGTCAACGACAGCCTCGGGCACCCGCTGGGGGACGCCCTGCTGGTGGAGGCGGCGCGGCGGCTGCGCCAGGTCACCCGGGCGGACACCACGGTGGCCCGGCTCGGCGGGGACGAGTTCGTCCTGGTGGTGGAGGGGGCGCGCAGCGCCGCGGACGTGCACGCGGTGGCCAGCCGGGCGATGGCCGCGCTGCGCCGCCCCTGCCGGCTACCGTCGGGGGACACCCTCACCGCCAGCTGCAGCATCGGTGTGGCCATCGCCGCCGGCGAGGGGCAGACCCCGGAGGACCTGTTCCGGGAGGCCGACCTGGCGCTGTACCAGGCGAAGGACGCCGGCCGGGACCGGTACGCCGTCTTCGACGACGCGCTGCGCGCCCGGGCGGTCGAGCGGGTCGAGACCGAGGCTCGGCTGCGGGCGGCGCTCCTGGAGGGCGGTCTGCGGCTGCACCTGCAGCCGATCGTCGACCTGGCCGCGGGGACCCGTGTCGCGGCGGAGGCGCTGGTCCGCGTCGAGGACGGCGCCGGCGGCCTGCTCCCGCCGGCCCGGTTCGTCCGGGTCGCCGAGGACTCCGGGCTGATCACGCAGGTGGACGGCTGGGTCGTCGACGAGGTGGTCGGCCTCCTCGGCGCCGACGAAGCCGCCCAGCGGGCCGGCGGTCGGGTGCTGCTCCCGCCGCGGATCGCGGTGAACGTGTCGGGGCGGACCGTGGAGCATCCCGGCTTCGTCCCCCGGGTACGTCAGGCGCTGGCCGCCCATCGGGTGTCCGGCCGGCGCCTGCTCGTGGAGATCACCGAGAGCACCCTGCTCGCGACCAGCACCATGGTCGCGGACAGCCTGCGGGCCCTCGACGAGCTCGGCGTCCAGGTCGGGCTCGACGACTTCGGCACCGGCTACTCGGCGCTGGCCTACCTGCAACGGTTCCGGCTTCAGTTCCTGAAGATCGACATGTCGTTCGTCCGTCGGCTGGGCGTCGACGCCCGCGCCGACGCCCTGGTCAAGGCCGTCGTCGACCTGGCCCACGCCCACGACCTGGTCGTCACCGCCGAGGGGGTCGAGACCGCCGCGCAGGCCGCGGCCCTGCGGGCCATGGGCTGCGACCAGGCGCAAGGCTGGCTGTTCGGCCGGCCCTGCGCCCCCGCGGATGGTCGAGTGTGACGGGCGTGTCGCGGCCGGCCGCGGGTCCCGGGAAGGGGTCGGGGCCGCGTGGAGGCGCGGAAGCCGGGCGGGCCGGATGGTCGGTCAGTCGGTCTCGGCGAGGGCGACGGGGGATGGGTGAAGCCCGGGCGCCGCTTCAGGCCTGGCCCGGCCGGGCCACCAGGTGCGCTCACCCAGCAAGGCGACCGCGGCGGGGACGATGAAGGTGCGCACGACGAGGGTGTCCAGAAGCACGCCGAAGGCGACGAGGAAGGCCAGCTGGGCGAGGATGGTCAGCGGCAGGACCGCCAGCGCACCGAAGGTGGCAGCCAGGACGAGGCCGGCGCTGGTGATGACGCCGCCGGTGACGGTGAGGGCGTGCAGCACGCCGGCGCGGGTGCCGTGGTCGGCGGCCTCCTCGCGGGCGCGGGTCATCAGGAAGATGTTGTAGTCCACGCCGAGGGCGACCAGGAACACGAACCCCACGAGCAGGACGCCGGGATCGCTGCTGGGGGAGCCGACCGCGGCGAAGACGAGCGAGGCGACGCC
>JBMOMH010000003.1:0-20037 GCA_049323135.1 Actinomycetota bacterium | reverse complement strand
ACGGCGACCGTGGCGACGTTCGTCGACCGCGTGACGTTGCACGTCGCGGCCGGCGACGGCGGGGACGGCGTCGCCTCCGTGCACCGGGAGAAGTTCCGCCCGCTGGGCGGCCCCGACGGCGGAAACGGCGGCCGGGGCGGGGACGTCGTCTTCGTCGTGGACCTCGCGGTCACCAGCCTGCTCGACTACCACCGGGCACCACACCGGCGCGCCGGTAGCGGGCGCCCCGGGCAGGGCGGGCACCGCAACGGGGCCGACGGGTCGGACCTGGTGCTCCCCGTGCCGGACGGCACCGTGGTCACCGATGCCCAGGACGGCCGCGTCCTCGTCGACCTGGTCGGCGCCGGGGCCCGCTTCGTCGTCGCCCGCGGCGGACGGGGGGGACTCGGCAACGCCGCCCTCGCCTCGCCGCGCCGGCGTGCCCCGGGGTTCGCCCTCAAGGGCGAGCCGGGGGAGCGGCGCGACGTCGTCCTGGAGCTGAAGAGCATCGCCGACGTGGCCCTCGTCGGGTTCCCCAGCGCCGGCAAGTCCAGCCTCATCGCGGCGCTGTCCGCGGCCCGGCCGAAGATCGCCGACTACCCGTTCACCACCCTCGTGCCGCACCTGGGCGTGGTCCGCGCCGGGGAGACCGTGTTCACCGTCGCCGACGTGCCCGGCCTGGTCCCCGGGGCCAGCGCGGGCCGCGGGCTGGGCCTGGAGTTCCTGCGGCACATCGAACGCTGCGACGTGCTCGTCCACGTCGTCGACTGCGCCACCCTCGACCCCGGCCGGGATCCGTTGAGCGACCTGGACGCGCTGGAGGCCGAGCTGGCGGCGTACGGCGGGCTGGCCGGGCGGCCCCGGATCGTCGCGCTGAACAAGGTCGACGTCCCCGAGGCGCGGGAGCTGGCCGAGCTGGTCCGCCCGGACCTGGTCGCCCGCGGCTACCCGGTGCACCTGGTCAGCGCGGCCAGCCACGAGGGGCTGCGCGGGCTGGCGTTCGCCCTCGCCGGGCTGGTCGCCGCCGCCCGCGCCGGCCGGCCGGTGCCGGAGGCGACCCGGCTCGTGCTGCGCCCGGCCCCCGTGGACGACGACGGCTTCACCGTCACCCGGGAGGGCGACCGGTTCGTCGTCCGCGGCGCCAAGCCGGAGCGCTGGGTCCGGCAGACCGACTTCGGCAACGACGAGGCGGTCGGCTTCCTCGCCGACCGGCTGGCCCGGCTCGGCGTGGAGGAGCGGCTGCTCGCCCTCGGGGCGCAGCCCGGGGTCGAGGTGGTCGTCGGCGGCGGCCCGGACGCCGTGGTCTTCGACTGGGAGCCGGCGCTGCCGGCCGGCAGTGATCACCGCCTCGGGCCGCGCGGCGGGGACGCCCGCCTCGAGGGGCGCTGAGGATGGGCCGCCGGGCCGAGGTCCGAGCCGCCCGCCGGGTGGTCGTCAAGGTCGGCTCCTCCTCCCTCACCACCGCCGCCGGGGGCCTGGACGAGGCGCGGCTGGATGCGCTCGTCGACGTCCTCGGTCGGCAGCGGGCCGGCGGCACCGAGATCGTCCTGGTCTCCTCCGGTGCCATCGCCGCCGGGCTCGCCCCGCTCGGCCTGCCGCTGCGGCCCCGGGATCTGGCCACCCAGCAGGCCGCCGCCAGCGTGGGGCAGGGCCTGCTCATGGCCCGCTACACCGCGGCCTTCGCCCGGCACGGGCGGCCCGTCGGGCAGGTGCTGCTCACCGCCGACGACGTGACCCGGCGCACCCACTACCGCAACGCCCACCGCACCCTGACCCGGCTGCTGGCCATGGGCGCGGTCCCCGTCGTCAACGAGAACGACACCGTGGCCACCCACGAGATCCGCTTCGGGGACAACGACCGGCTGGCCGCCCTCGTCGCGCTGCTCGTCCACGCCGACCTGCTGGTGCTGCTCTCCGACGTCCCCGGCCTCTTCGACGGGGACCCGCGGCGCCCCGGCGCCCGGCTGGTCCCGGAGGTGCGCGGGCCGGCCGACCTGGCCGGGGTCGCGCTGGGTCGGCCCGGCCGGGCCGGGGTGGGCACCGGGGGGATGGCCACCAAGGTGGAGGCGGCGGGCATCGTCGCCTCCGCGGGGATGCCGGCGCTGCTGGCCGCCGCCGACCAGGTCGCCGCGGCCCTGGCCGGCGAGCCAGTAGGCACCGTGTTCCTGCCCACCGGCGCGCGCACCGCCAGCCGGCTGCTGTGGCTGCGCCACGCGACCGCCCCGCGTGGCCGGCTGCACCTCGACCCCGGCGCGGTGCGCGCCGTGGTCGACCGGCGGCTGTCGCTGCTGCCCGCCGGGGTGACCGGCGCGGACGGGGACTTCCGGGCCGGCGACCCGGTGGACCTTCTCGACGAAAACGGCCACGTCGTGGCTCGGGGGCTGGTCAACTTTGACGCGAGGGAGATGCCGGGCCTGCTGGGCCGTTCCACCCGTGACCTGGCCCGGGAGCTGGGTCCGGCGTACGAGCGGGAGGTCGTCCACCGGGACGACCTCGTCGTGCTGCGTCGGTGAGATGTGGGGGCCTGGTGGGTGACCGTGAGGGTGACGGGGAGGCGGCGGCTCGGCCGGCCCCGCCCGGTGGCAGCCGGATGTGGCACGTCACCCTGACCGTGGCCGGGGCGCCAGCGGCGCCGGAGACCGTACGGGCCGGGCTGCTGCGGCTGACCCAGGAGCGCCCGTTCCTGCTCACCGCCCGGTACGGGGGGGACCGGGCCGAGGTGCGCTACTGGGAGGAGGCCCGCGACCTGGACGACGCCGCGGCGCTGGCCCTGCGGCTGTGGGGGGAGCACCGGCGCAGCGCCGGGCTGCCCGCCTGGCAGCCGGTGGGCCTGGAGGTCCTCGACCAGGCCACCTTCCACCGGCGGGAGATGGACAGCGGGCGGGCCCCCCTGGTGGCCGCGGACGGGGTCGTCCCCTTCCCCTGACTGGCGTACCCTCAGGGCATGCATGGGGGCGACACGGTCCAGGCGGCGGCGCTGCGCGCCCGCGCGGCCGCCACCGAGTTGGCCCTAGCCCGGGCTGCGGTGAAGGATGCGGCGCTGCGCGCCATGGCCGACCGGCTGGAGCGGGACGGCGAGGCGGTCCTGGCCGCCAACGCCGAGGACGTCGAGCGCGCCCAGGCCGCCGGCACCAGCGCCGCCCTGGTCGACCGGCTGCGGCTGGACCCGACCCGGGTGCGGGGCATGGCGGCCGGGCTGCGCCAGGTGGCCGACCTGCGCGACCCGGTGGGCGAGGTGGTGCGCGGGTACACGCTGCCCAACGGGCTGGAGCTGCGCCAGGTGCGGGTGCCGTTCGGGGTCGTCGGGGTGGTCTACGAGGCCCGGCCCAACGTGACCGCCGACGCGGCCGGGCTGTGCCTGAAGGCCGGCAACGCGGTGCTGCTGCGGGGGTCCTCCTCCGCGCTGGCCTCCAACGGCGCCGTGGTGGCCGTCCTGCGGGCCGCCCTGGTGGAGGCGGGCCTGCCGGCTGACGCAGTGCAGCTGGTCGGGGGCGGGCACGAGGCGGTGAAGGACCTGATGACCGCCCGCGGGCTGGTCGACCTGCTCATCCCGCGGGGCGGCGCCGACCTGATCCGGTCGGTGGTCGGCGAGTCGACGGTGCCGGTCATCGAGACCGGGGTGGGCAACTGCCACGTGTACGTCGACGCCGACGCCGACCTGGACATGGCGCTGGCCATCCTGCTCAACGCCAAGGTGTCCCGGCCCAGCGTCTGCAACGCGGCGGAGACGGTGCTGGTGCACGCGGCCGTGGCCGACGCGTTCCTGCCGCGCGCGCTGGGCGCGTTGCGGGCGGCCGGTGTCACCGTGCACGGCGACCCCCGGGTGGCGGCGTACGACGCGCACGTCCAGCCGGCCACCGAGGAGGACTTCGCCGCCGAGTACCTCTCGCTAGACCTGGCCGCCGCGGTGGTGGACTCCCTGGACGACGCCGTGGCGCACATCCGGCGGTTCGGCAGCGGTCACACCGAGGCGATCGTCACCCGGTCCCAGCCGGCGGCGCGGCGGTTCACCGCCCAGGTGGACGCCGCGGCGGTCGTCGTCAACGCGTCCACCCGGTTCACCGACGGGGAGGAGTTCGGGTTCGGCGCGGAGATCGGCATCTCCACCCAGAAGCTGCACGCCCGGGGCCCGCTGGGCCTGCCCGAGCTGACGTCGACCAAGTACGTCCTCACCGGCGACGGCCAGGTCCGCTGACCCGCCGCCGTCGACCTCGCCGCGGCCGCGCCGTCGGCGACGCCGCCGGCGCGGACGATGATCAGGTTTTCCTGATCGTTGTGTCGCTTCCTGGGCCGTCGAGCACCCACAAGGCGATACCACCACCCAGGAAGTGATACGACCGCCCAGGAGGTGGACGCGGGACCGCTACCCTGGCAGCCGCCCGAAGCCTCGAGGAGAGGACGTCCGATGACCCTTCTGGCCGTGGTGGTCGCCGTCGAGCAGCCCAGGTCCAGCATCAACCCCGTCCTCAACGGGGTGGTGACCTTCCTCGCCCTGGCCGGGCTGCTGCTCGCCGTCCTGCTGTGGGGCCGCGGCCGCGGCTAGCGGCCAGCCGCCCGCCCGGCCGGCCCGGCACGACACGCCTCAGCCGGCTTCGAGCACCGTGCTGTAGGTGGCCAGGGACCAGCCGACCGCGGTGAGGAAGGCCCGGGAGACGTCGAACGGGCTGACCGGCGTGTCGTCCAGCTCCACGGCCGCTCCCCGCTCGTGGGCCACGACGGCCGCCAGCAGGCGGCCGAGGGGTCCGGCCCGGTGGACCAGCGCCACCGCCAGCTCGTCCTGCAGGTTCAGCCGGGCCACCACGTCGGGCATGCCCAGGCCGACGAGGAAGTCCAGGCTGGACAGCAGGCCCACGGTGAACGCGGCCGGCGGCGGCACCCCGGGCCAGGCCTCGGCGAGCAGCTCGCAGGCCCGGGCTCGGGTCATCGCGATCTGCAGCTGCTCGTCGCTGGCCGGCTCGGTGCTCGACAGGGTCAGCAGCACCAGCCACGACCGCAGCTGGTTCAGCCCCAGCAGCACCAGGGCGTCCCGCACCGAGGCGATGCGCCGCCGGCTGGCCACCGACGCGGAGTTGGCGGCCCGCAGCGTGCGGTAGGTGAGCGCCACGTCGGTCGTGACCAGGTGCTCGACCTCCTCCAGGCTCAGCTCGGGCTGGCTGAGCTGGCCCAGCAGGTGTAGGCAGGTCAGCTTCGTCGGGGCGATGGCCGCGGTGCCCACCACGTCGGGGCGGCTGAGCAGGTGGCCCTGGAACAGCTCGAAGCCCAGCTCGCGGCACACCTCCAGGTGCTCCCGCGTCTCCACCCGCTCGGCCACCAGGCGTACGCCGTACGGCCGGCACCGGTCGACGTCGGCGGCGACCTGCTCGATCGCGCGGCCCAGTACGTCGATCTTCACGAAGGTGGCGAGCTCCAGCAGCCGGTCCGCCTCCGGGGACCAGACGAAGTCGTCGAGGGCCAGCGGGAAGCCTTCGCTGGCGAGGCGGCGGGCCCCGTCCTGGACCGGCTCGTCGGTGCCGATGGTCTCCAGTAGCTCCAGCACGCTGGACTCCGGCGGCAGCGGCACCGGCATCACCCCGGTGACGAAGGCCCGGGTCACGTTCACGAAGGCGCGCCGCAGCCCGACCAGGCTCTCCAACCCGAACTCGGTGAACGTGTTCACGATCACCTGGGTGGTGGCCAGGTCGCCGCCCTGCGTCGCCCGGTCGGACTCCGCCCCGTCCCGGAAGAGCAGCTCGTAGCCGTACGGTTCCAGCAGCGCGTCGACGATGGGCTGCCGCCCCACGTACACCCGACCCGTACTCGCCTCGGCCATGACCGCTGCCCCAGCCCCCCGCCCGCCTCGGACCCTTCCCGCCGTGGGCACCCATCGGCAGGCCCCCCGGGACACCTGAGCGGCCGGGGCGGCACGGCGCCCCCGGGCGGGACCTAGGCGGCACCGGACCCCGCTGGTGGACCTGGGCGGCCCAGACCGGCCCGGCCCACTAGGGTCGCGCCCGTGGACGACACGCGACGCCGCCTGGGGGTGATGGGCGGGACGTTCGACCCGATCCACCACGGGCACCTGGTGGCCGCCAGCGAGGTCGCCGCGCTGTTCGCCCTGGACGAGGTCGTCTTCGTGCCCACCGGGCAGCCCTGGCAGAAGGGCCACCGGGAGGTGTCCCCGGCCGAGGACCGGTACCTGATGACGGTGATCGCCACCGCGAGCAACCCGCGGTTCTCGGTCAGCCGGATCGACGTGGACCGGGGCGGGCCGACGTACACCATCGACACGCTGCGGGACCTGCGCGCCCAGCGGGGCCCCGGCTGGGACCTGTTCTTCATCACCGGGGCGGACGCCCTGGCCGCCATCCTCACCTGGCGGGACGCCGCGGAGCTGGTCGGCCTGGCCCACTTCGTCGGCTGCACCCGCCCCGGCCACGCGCTGGCCGACCCGGGCTTCCCCGCTGGCGGGGTGAGCCTGGTGGAGGTGCCCGCGCTGGCCATCTCGTCGTCGGGCTGCCGGGAGCGGGTGCACCAGGGGCTGCCGGTCTGGTACCTGGTGCCCGACGGGGTGGTGCAGTACATCCACAAGAGGGGCCTGTACCGGGAGGCCCCGTGACGGGTCGGACGGCGACCCGGGCCGCCCGGCGCGAGCAGCGCCGGCAGCAGCGTCGCCGGCGGTGGCGGCGCGCCCTGCTGGCCAGCCTCGCCGGTGGGCTCGCCGTGGCCCTCGCCGCCGGCCTGCTGCTGGCCGGGCGGGCCCTGCTCACCGGCCCGCGGGGTACGCCGACCCCGCAGCCGTCCCCGACCGGGCGGGCGCAGACCACGGTGCTGCTCTCCCTCGCCGGCACCGACGGCAGCGCGGTGGCCAGCGCCCTGCTGGGCAGCAGCCCACAGGCCCGGCAGGGGTCGGTGCTGCTGGTCCCGGCCCGCCTGCTCACCGACGTGGCTGGCGTCGGCACCGTCCCGTTCGGGACCGCGCTGGCCCTGGCGCCGGACGGGTCCCGGTCCCGGGCCGCCCTGACGGACCTGCTCGGGGTCAGCGTCGACGCCGGCTGGGTGCTGGACACCTCCGGGCTGGCCGCGCTCGTCGACGAGGTCGGCGGGGTCCAGGTGGACGTCGACGTCGACGTCCGCGGGCCGGCGCCGGGCGGCGGCAGCCAGGTGGTCGTGCCGCGCGGGCCGCAGCGACTGGACGGGGCCGCGGCCGCCCAGTACGCCGCCTACCGGCCCACCGGCGAGCCGGAGCCGGTGGGGCTGGCCCGCTTCGCCCAGGTGCTGCGCGCGGTGTTCACCGCCCTGCCCCGCGACCGGCGGCAGGCGGCCGCGGTGGTGGACGCCCTGGGCGGCGGGTCGCGGTCCACGCTGTCCGCTGACCGGCTGGGGGCCCTGCTCGCCGCGCTCGCGGTGGCCGACACCCGCTACCAGACGCTGCCCACGGTTCCGGTCGACGCCGGCGGCGGCGCCCCGGCGTACGGGCTGGACCGGGCCCAGAGCGGCACGGTCGTCGATGGCCTGTTCGCCGGGTCGCTGCTGCCGACGCGGCCCGGCGGCCCGGTCCGGGTGCTGGTGCAGAACGGCGCGCTCACCCCGGGGCTGGGGGAGCAGGCCCGGGCCCGGCTGGTGGCCGCCGGGTTCCAGGTGACGGTCGCCGGCAACGCCCCGCCCGAGCTGCAGGGCACCCCCTCGGCGGTGGTGGTCCGGGACACCACCCCGCAGGCCCGGGTGCTGGGCACCGAGGTGGCCCGGGCCCTGGGCCTGCCCGACAGCGCGCTGCGGGTGGCCGGCCAGGCCCAGACGGTGGCCGATGTGGTCGTCGTCCTCGGCACCGACTTCCGGCCGTGAGACCCTGGAGGGGTCCGCCCGCTCGCCGGGGCCGCCGACCGGAGAACCTGCCCGCGTGACTGCATCCACCCGAGCCGTCGAGCTCGCCACCGTGGCCGCCGAGGCGGCGGCCGAGAAGCTCGCCGACGACGTGCTCGCCTTCGACGTGAGCGACCAGCTGGCCATCACCGATGCCTTCGTGCTGGCCTCCGCCCCCAACGACCGCCAGGTGCGGTCGGTGGTGGAGGAGATCGAGCTGCGGCTGCGGGCCGCCGGGGTGCGCCCGGTCCGCCGCGAGGGGGAGCGGGAGGGCCGCTGGGTGTTGCTCGACTTCGGGGAGGTCGTCGTCCACGTCCAGCACGGGGAGGAACGCGCCTTCTACGCGCTGGAGCGGCTGTGGAAGGACTGCCCGCTCATTCCGCTGCCCGCGCACCTGCGGGCCGGCCGGGACGGCCGGCGGGCCCAGGGCGGGGGGTGAACGGCCTCACCCCGCGGCTGGTGCTGTGGCGGCACGGCCGCACTGCGTGGAACGTCGAGGGCCGCTTCCAGGGCCAGACCGACACCGAGCTGGACGAGGTGGGGCGGGTCCAGGCGCGTACGGCGGCCCGCCGGCTGGCCGCGCTGCGTCCGGCCGCGGTGGTCTCCTCCGACCTGCGCCGGGCCCGGGCCACCGCCGCCGAGCTGGGGCGGGTCACCGGGCTGCCGGTGGCCCTGGACGCCGGGCTGCGGGAGATCCACGGGGGACGCTGGCAGGGGCTGACCCTGGCTGAGATCGCCCGGCGCTGGCCAGTGGAGTACGCCGCCTGGTGCCGGGGTGAGCCGGTGCCCCGTGGCGGCGAGCTGGAGCCCGAGGTGGCCGAGCGGTTCTGCGCCAGCGTCGCCCGGGCGCTGCCGACCGTGCCGGCCGACGGCGTCCTGGTAGTGGTCAGCCACGGCTCGGCCATCCGCAGCGCCATCGGCCGGCTGCTTGGCCTGCCCCCGACGTACTGGCGCGCCCCCGGCCCGCTGTCCAACTGCTGCTGGTCGGTGCTCGGCGACGGGGACGGGGCCGGCTGGCGGCTGCTGGAGCACAACGCGGGCTCCCTGCCCGAACCGGTGCTGGGGGAGGACCGGTAGCCGGGGTTTCGTGCCGGCGCCGGCCACCCGGTAGACTGCTCGGGCCCGTGAGGGCGACCCGGGGCTATAGCTCAGTTGGTAGAGCACTTGCTCGGCAGGCAAGGGGTCAGGGGTTCGAGTCCCCTTAGCTCCACCGGACCGGTGTGCGCTGAAGCCACAGCCTCTGCCCAGACCCGGCGCACGGTGACATCAGCGCCGCAAACCGGGCAAAGCTCAGCCCACTCGATGCGAACGCCAACAGGTTGGTCAGGTTCGACACCGGCAACAGCAACGACGCGGTGTTCGACAGGTGTGTGCAGGCGTAGACATGTGGCTTCGGGCGAACACCCAGTCGGGCGGCGGTGGCGAACACGACCGGGGTCAGCAGCACTACGGTCGCGTCGAGGCTGAGCACCGCGGTGATCACCGAGGCGGTTGCGAACACCCCAACCAGGAGCCGTCGAGGCCGCCCCGCGGCGACCCGGGCCATCCACGCTCCGCACGCGCGAAACAGCCCCTCGTCGTCGCACAGCTGGGCCAGCACCAGGATCGCCGCCAGGAACCCGACCACCGGCCCCAGCCGCGCCGCCTCGGCGACGGTGTGGTCCAGCGAGATCGCACCGGTTCCGATCACCAAGGCCGCGGCCGGTACGGCGACCACCGCCTCCGGCCAGCCCCACGGGCGCACCACCGCGCTGGCCAGCACCAGTACCAGCAGGACGACCGCGAGGGTCTCGGCAAGCGACGGATTCAGCGTCAAGCCAGCGTGTCACGTTCCGGGTCGGACGGTGCGCAGCCCGGCCAGCCGGGCGGCCGCCGCTTGGCGTTCGTCGTAGCTCACGAAGGCGTCGAGCGGGGAGAGATCGACTGCGGCCGCGACATGCACGGCGTCAAGCGTGCGCAGGGCGGGTTCCGCAAGGGCGCCTGCGGCCACGAGCAGGCCCCGGTCCAGCGGCAGTAGCGCGAGCGCGTCGAGGACCTCGGCCGCACGGGCCAGCAGCCGGTCCACCGGCAGGTCGGGATCGGCCGCGACGGCCCGCCTGACAGCCCGCGGCACCTCGGCCAGCACCATTTCGCACGACACGAGGTCAGCCTCGACGACGAAGCGCTGCAAGGCCTCGCTCTCCGGTTCGTCGTGGACCAGCTTGACCAGCGCCGAGGAGTCGACGTAGAAGAGCGGCAATCTCAGCGCTCGCCGCGGATCTGGTCGAGCGCGCGGCTGAGTGCGTAGGGGTCCCCAGCCAGCTGGAGGGGTCCAGGCAGGCCGCGCCGGACGGGCGGAGACACGCGACCCGCGGCAATCAGCCGATCGAGGTCCGATCCGCTCGTCGGCGGTGGACCGAGCTCAGCAACCGGCCGGTTCCGATCGGTGACGATGAGGCGCTCGCCGCGCGCCACCCGGCGCAGGTACCGGCTCAGGTTCTGACGCAGCTCGGCGACGCCCACCGTGGCCGACATGTACGTGAAGGTAGCACATGTCCGGGCCTGGCGGCCCGACCCACGGGACGGATTCCGTGGTTCCACCGATGCCCGACACCAGCCGACCCGCCTAGCGTCCCTCTCGTACCGGCCAGACCGATCGAACGAAGGGGGAGGACATGCCCGTCTTCATGGTGGACAGGGATCTGCCGGGGGTGTCGCTGGACACGCTGGCCCAGGCCCAGCAGGCGGCGATCGCGACCGCCGCGGAGTACCGCCGCCGCGGCCGCGAGGTGCGCTACATCCGCAGCACCTTCGTGCCGGGCGAGTCGCACTGCATGTGCCTATTCGAGGCGCCGACGAGCAAGGA
The DNA here is from genome assembly GCA_049323135.1 of Actinomycetota bacterium. GTDB lineage: Bacteria > Actinomycetota > Actinomycetes > JBMOMH01 > JBMOMH01 > JBMOMH01. Next base: position 9,374 of record JBMOMH010000003.1, on the reverse strand, counting down.
CGTCGCCGACCTCAACGACGAGGCGCAGATCCCGTACACCCGGGTCACGGAGGCGCTGGACCTCACTCCGTAGCCTCGGGCGCGGGGGACCCGAGGCCCTGCCGGGTGGCCCACAACGCCAGCTGAGTCCGCGAGCCCAGGGACGGCTTGGTGAAGACGTGGGCCAGATGGCTTTCGACGGTGCGCTGGGACACGAACAGGCGCCGAGCGATCTCTCGGTTGGCCAGCCCGGCGGCCACCAGCTCGGTGACCTGCCGTTCGCGGGGGGACAGCGCACCGTCGGGGGCCCGCAGCCGGCTCAGGTTGTGCCGGGCCGTCGCTGCCTGCTCCTGGTCGCCGAGCAGGGTGAACAGGTCGATCGCGGCCTCGTAGTAGCGCCAGGCCTCGTCGGTGACGCCTGCGGCCTCCCACAGGCCGGCGAGGTTGTTGCGCATCGCCGCCTCACCGTGCCGGTCACCCACCTCGACGAACAGCTGCAGCGCCTGCTCGGCGAGCTCCACGGCGTGGTCGAGGTCGCCGCGGGCCTGGGCCAGCATGGCCAGGTTGTTCCGGCACAGGGCGGCACCGCGCCGGTCCCCGAGCTGCTCGAACAGCTGCCAGGCGCCGTCGTAGAAGCGCGCGGCTCGCTGGTGGTCCCCCCGGTCCTGCATGAGGTTCCCCAGGTTGGCCAGTACGGCGGCCGCCTCGCGGCGGGCCCCCTGCTGGCGGAACAGCCGCACGCTGGTGAGCAGGTGAACCTCGGCCGGGCCGCCCGTGGCCGCGGCGACCAAGCCCAGGCTGGAGTGGGCGAACGCCTCGCCCCGGACGTCGTCGAGGGCCGGTAGGCCTGCAGGGCGGCACCGGCGCAGGCTGCGGCGCCGTCCAGGTCGCCGGCGCGCAGCAGCACCACCGCCAGCGCGTTCCGGCTGGCCGCGGCGGCCGCCCGGTCTCCGCACCCCTCGTGCAGGGTGAGCGCCCGGCGGTGCGCCTGCGCGGCGGCGGGGAGGTCACCTTGCGCCGAGGTCAGCGTGGCCAGGGCGCCGTACGCCGCCGCCCGCTCCGCGGTGGACGCCGGGACGCTGGCCAGGGCGCTTTCCAGCGTCTCCCGTCCGGCCTGGAACTGCCCGTGCGCCTCCCAGTACGGCGCCAGCCCGGTCGCCAGGACCAGGGGGGACTGTCCGGCGGTGGGGTCGCCTCCAGTCACGGTCGGCACGGTACCGGCGGGGGTGCGGTAGCGACCCACTGTTTGGCCGCCAGGATCCGTCGTACGGCGTCCCGGACGACCCCACGCAGCGCCGGGTCCTGCCGTACCGCAGCGAGCAGGTCCTCGAACACCGCAGGCAGGTCGACCGGCATGAGCAGGATGTCGTTGCCGGCGGCCAGCGCCCTCCGGGCGACGCTGCTCGGGTTCCCGGCCGCGGTCATCGGTTGCATCCACAGCGAGTCGGTGAGTACCAGGCCGTCGAAGCCCAGCCGGTCGCGCAGCTCCCCCCTGACCAGCGCCGGTGACAGCGTCGCGGGGACCGTGGACCGGGTGACGGCCGGTAGGGCCAGGTGGCCCACCATCACCGCCTTCGCCGTGCCGGCGGCGGCGGCGAACGGCGCCCGGTCGACCCGCTGCCACTCCGCCCAGGACGTGCCGAGGACCGGCAGCTGCCGGTGGCTGTCGACCGTCGTCGCCCCGTGGCCGGGCCAGTGCTTGAGGGTGGCCAGTACGCCGGCCCCCTGCAGCCCGTCGACCGCGGCCCGCACATCTGCCGTCGTGCGTGCCACGTCGGCGCCGAAGCTGCGGTCGCCGATGACGCCGGCGGTGCTGCGCGCGACGTCCGCCACCGGGGCGAGGTCCTGGTTCACGCCCAGGTTCCGCAGCTGGGCCCCGAGGGCGCGGTAGGTGCAGCGCAGCTGCGCGGTGGGCCGGCCCGCCAGCTCGGCCTGGCTGGGCAGGGGGCCGACCCCGTCGCGGATTCGTTGGACGCGGCCCCCTTCCTGGTCGACGGCGACGAGCAGCGGCTGCCCGGTGTCCCCCTGGGCCGCGGCCTGCAACCCGACGGTGAGCCGGCGGATCTGGGCCGCGCTGTCGACGTTGCCGGTGGACAGCTGCGGACGGGCCGGGTCCAGGGTGTTGCGGTCAAGTAGGACGACCCCGCCCAGGTGGAACCGCTGGACAACTTCTCGCGGGGTGCGTACGCCGTACAGGGCCAGGTTCGCCGCCCCCTGCTCGGAGGTCACCTCGTCCGCCGCGCCGCCGTACACGTGGGCCATGAACAGCTGGCCCACCAGCTGCGCGTCGCTGAGGCCCCCCGGGTTGCCGCGGGTCGGTGTCGCGGACGGGCCGACCGGGGAGGCACCGGTCGCCGCTGGGGAACCGGGCGGCGTCGTCACCGGTGGTGCCGGCCCGGGGGTTGCGGTGCAGCCGGAGCCGAGCAGGGCGGCGAGCAGGGCGCCGCCCAGCAGGGCCGTGCGGTGCCGGGGGGCAGCGGTTAGGCGCACGGGGTGTGCGGGTCCGTGCCGCCGGGGCTACGGGCGTCGTCGATGAGGAACCGTCCGTCGGCGGCCCGCACCAGGGTGTACTGCAGGGACCAGCGGGTGCAGCTCTCCCTGTGCGGGCCGAACGCCGGGTTCTGCAGGCTCAGGAACTCCACGATGACCCGGGCGCCCCCGGGAATGAAGGCGAAGTCACGCCAGGTGAAGCCGAAGTCGTAGCTGCTGGACACCCCCGAGGAGAACGTGTCGTACGGCAGGCTGCGGCGCAGCCGTGGGGACAGCTGCTGCCAGGCGGTGGGGTAGTCGCCGCTGTTGATGCCCTGGAAGTAGAGCTGGAAGGTCCGCTCCACCGCCGCGGGCAGGCGGCCGGCGGGCAGCGCGGCGACCTCCGGGGCGGTGGGCCCCAGGGGCCGGTCACAGGCGGCCGCCCGGGACCCGGTCATGGTGGCCGGGGCGAGCAGCCGGGGGTACGCCGTCGTCGGCTCGACCGCGAAGGCGATGCCCGGTCCTTCTGGCGACCGCGCCGAGACCACCCCAACGACCTCTCCCTTCAGGTCGACGAGGGGCCCCCCGGAGTTGCCGGTGTTCAGGGCGGTATCGGTCTGTAGCCATCCCGTCACCGGCTGGCCCGACTCCAGCGTCCCGGTTCGGTGCAGCCCGGAGACCGTCCCCTCGCTGATGGACAGGGGTCCACCCAGCGGGTAGCCGATGGCCGCCACCCGAGTGCCGGGGACGGGGTCCCGGTCGGCGAGGGTGAAGACGTGCCCGCGGACCGGGCGGCCCAGCGCCAGCACCGCCAGGTCGCTGCCCGGCTCGATGCCCACTACCCGCGCCGCGAGGACCTGGTCGCCCGCCTCCACCGCCACCGCGACCGCCCCGGCCACCACGTGGGCGGCGGTGGCGACGCGGTCGCCGGCGATGAGGAAGCCGGTCCCGGTCCCCGAGCCGTCGCAGGTGGAGGCCCGCAGGCGCACCACCCCGGAGGAGGTGGCCTGGAAGACGGCGGCGAAGTCCGGGTACCTGGCGGGGGTTCGCGTCGCCGGCGGCTCGGCCACCGGGGCCACCGGGGCCCTCGGGGACGCCGGCGTCGCCGTACCGGTGGGGAGAGGCAGCAGGGCGGTCGCCGGCCGGGCGCCGTCCCCGGACAGCAGCAGCCCGCCCAGCACACCGGCCGCGGCCACGGCCCGGCGGCGGGGGCGCCGCCGGGTAGGGGGAGCCGACGGCCAGCCCGCACCGGGGGCACCAGGCCGCACCGGGCGGCAGTCCCGTTCCGCAGCTCGCGCAGTACATGGCTGCCCCCCACCGGGCGGCGCTGGCGACCCCGGTCCGCACCGGAGCGCCGGTTCGCCGGGCCACGCTACTCCTCCGCGTCGGTCCGGGGCAGCGCCGCGAAGCAACACCGGTCGCCCCGGACCCCCACGGTCGTCGACGGAACCCGCCGCCCCCGCCCGCCCGCGGGTCGCCGGCCACCGCGCACCGTGCCACCATCAGCGAGGGACTCCCACCCTCCACCCGGGAAGGAACTTGACAATGCGAGCTGTCATGTTCTCTGCCTACAAGTCGTTCCCCACGATCGACCGGATCGAGGTTCCCGAGCCCGGCCCGGGCGAGGTCCTGCTGAAGGTCGCCGGCGCCGGAGCGTGCCACTCGGATGTGGCACTGTTCCACGAGTTCGACGCCGATCCGACCAACGGGCTGATGACGCCCCCATTCGTCCTCGGCCACGAGACCGCCGGGTGGGTCGAGGCGCTCGGTCCCGGAGTCCGCGGGCTCGACGTCGGCGCCCCCTATCTCGTGTACGGACCGATCGGCTGCGGCCACTGCCAGGCCTGCTCGCGGGGACAGGACACCTACTGCGAGAACCCAGGCGAGGTCGGCTACCTGGCTACGGGCCTGGGCCGCAACGGCGGGATGGCCGAGTACATGAGCGTCCCGGTCCGGAACCTCGTGCCGCTCGGCGACGCGGACCCGGTGGCGGCGGCGCCGTTGGCCGATGCGGGACTGACGCCCTACCACGCCATCAAGCGGGCGCTTCCCCAGCTGGCTGGGGGTGGGAAGCACGCGCTCGTGATTGGGCTCGGCGGGCTCGGACTGGTCGCCGTCCAGATCCTTCGGGCCATCACCGGCGCCCACGTCATCGCCACCGACCTGAAGCCCCAGCCGATGGCCCGGGCCCGAGACTTCGGCGCGGTCACCGTGGAAGGTGGCGACGATCAGGCCGAGCGCATCCGCGCGCTCACCGGAGGACGGGGTGTCGATGCGGCGTTCGACTTCGTCGGCGCCACCCCGACCATCGCGCTCGCCCAAGCCACCGTGGCCCTGCGGGGGACCATCCAGGTCGTCGGCATCGCCGGCGGGACCGCGCGATGGTCGTTCTTCACGAACCCCTACGAGGCGACGATCACCAACTCCTACTGGGGCACGATCGAGGACCTCCACGAGGTCGTCCAGCTGTACCGCTCCGGGCAGGTCGCGCCCGACGTGGAACGACTCGGCATGGACGACGCGCTGGACGCCTACCGGCGACTGCGCGACGGTCAGCTCGACGCGCGAGCCGTGGTCGTCCCTCACTCGTCAGGCGACAGGTAAGGTCCCGGCCCGGCGATGACGGGCGGGGCGGTGCTGTTGCCCGGCTGGTAGCGGCCGGCTACCGTGATCGCCAGGAGGAGCCGTGACTGCTTCGCCCACCCTCATCACCTCCGTACGCCGAGCCCTGAGCCTGCTCGACAGCGTCGGCGAGTCCACGACCCCCCGCCCGGCCAAGGTGCTCGCCCACCGGGCCGGCCTGCCCCTGCCCACCAGCTACCACCTGCTGCGCACCCTGGTGCACGAGGGCTACCTGCGGCGCGTGGACGGTGGCTATGTGCTGGGCGACCGAGTGGCCGCGCTGTCCGCCCGTACCACCGCCGCCCGGGCCGACCGCATCCACCCGATCCTGCAGGGGGTGCGTGACGAGCTGCGGGCGGCGGCGTACTACTCGGTGCTGCGGGACGGCGAGATCGAGCTGGTCGACATCGCTGACGGACCGGAGGCGCCGCGGGCGGACCTGTGGGTGGGCTTTCACGAGGCGGCCCACGCGACCGCGCTGGGCAAGGCCGTGCTGTCGGCGATCGGCGAGGAGGAGCGGCGGGCGTACCTGGCCGACCACGAGCTGGCCGACCTGACCCCCCGGACGGTCACTGACCGGCGGCTCCTGCTGCACCTGCTGACCACGAGTCACGAGTACACGGTGGACCGCGAGGAGTACGCGCTGGGCACGGCCTGCGTGGCCACCGTGGTCCCCTCGACCGTGGTGGTCGCGGCGGTCGCCGTCTCGGTGCCCGCCCGCCAGGTGCAGCGGGTGGTCGCCCAGGGTGACGTGCTGCGCCGGGCCGCCCGCCTCATCGCCTACGCAGTGGCCGGATGAGGGACGCCGGTCCGTATCAGCATGTGAACATTTGCCGAGTGGGTTATCCATTTGACTGCCACATGGCGGGTGACGTTGGTGCGTGCCGTCGCGTGGTCTGCACTACCCGGGCTCGTACGCGGAGTTGAGGGCGTGGTTCCCGGACGACGAGGCGTGCCTGGACTACCTGGACTGGTTGCGCTGGCCGAGCGGGCCGGTGTGCCCGCAGTGCGGGCGGGCGGCTACCTTGGTCGCGACGGGTCGGGTGTGGCGCTGCGGCGGCTGTCGCAAGCGGGTCTCGCGCACTGCGGGGACGGTCTTCCAGGACACCCGCACGCCGCTGTCGGTGTGGTTCGCCGCGGCCTGGTACATGACCGCCGACCCGGGCGGGGTGTCGGCGTTGACGATGCAGAAGCTGCTCGGGCTGGGCTCCTACCAGACGGCCTGGACCATGCTGCATCGCTACCGGACGGCGATGGTGCGACCCGGCCGGGAGGTGCTCACCGGCCGGGTCGAGGTCGACGAGACCTTCATCGGCGGCGAGGAACCGGGCCGGCGCGGGCGCGGCGCGCTGGGCAAGACGCTGGTCGTGACCGCGGTGGAGGTGCGGGAACCCCGCGGCTACGGACGGGCCCGGATGAGCATCATCCCCAACGCCGAGGCGAGGACCCTGCGCGAGTTCTTGATCACTACGATCGAGCCCGGTTCCACGGTCGTGACCGACGGCTGGGTCTCCTATCCGGCGGCGTGCCGGATAGGAGACCACCAGCCACGCCCGGTCGCCGGCTCCGGCAAGCAGGCCAACGAGCTGTTGCCGGCCGTGCACCGGGTGGCCGCGCTGTGCAAGCGCTGGCTGCTGGGCACCCACCAAGGACGCGTGGACGCCGAGCACATGCAGTCCTACCTGGACGAGTTCTGCTTCCGCTTCAACCGGCGCCGCTCCCGCGCCCGCGGGCTGCTGTTCTACCGGCTGCTCCAGAACGCCGCCGGCGCGCCACCGTTGACCTACCGGCAGCTCGTGGCCAACCCGAAGCCCAAGACGATCACACCGCCCGGCGTCCACGGCCCGCGTTCTCGAACTGGTAGCCTCGCCCAGCCCCCGGAAGACCGGCCATGGCGGGCGGCGCAGAACCTCGAATAGGCTGCGGCAGGTGGCAGTGAAATGGATAACCCGCTTTGCCGATTGCTCTGGACCTCGGGTCCGGTCCACAGTCGCGGCAGGTATCCACGGCTGTGCAGGCTCCTGGAGGCCCAGCATGACCACCACCACGCGCGGCCCGGCGCCAGCAACCAGCGGGGGCGGTCCGGACGACGCCACCCGGCTCGCCCTGTACCGGACGATGGTGCTCGCCCGCGTCTTCGAGGACGCGATCCTGCGCGAGTACCACGCCGACAAGGGCCCGGGATTCGACATCGGCAAGGGGCTGGTTCCCGGGGAGATGCACCTGGCCGCCGGCCAGGAGCCGGTCGCCGCGGGCGTCTGCGCGCACCTGACACCACAGGACGCGGTGACGGCCACCCACCGGCCGCACCACTTCGCCATCGCCCACGGCATGGACCTCAACCGGATGGCCGCGGAGATCTTCGGCCGGGAGACCGGCCTCGGTCGCGGTCGGGGCGGGCACATGCACCTGTTCGACCCGGACACCCACTTCTCCTGCTCGGGGATCATCGCCGAGGGCTACCCGCCGGCGCTGGGCCAGGCGTTCGCCTTCAGCCGGCAGGGCGGTGACCGGGTCGCGGTGGCGGTCACCGGGGAGGGGGCCGCCAACCAGGGCGCGTTCCACGAGTCGCTGAACCTGGCGGCGCTGTGGCGGCTCCCCGTCATCTTCGTGGTCGAGGACAACGACTGGGGGATCTCGCTGCCGCGCTCGGCGTCCACGGCGGTCCCTTCGAACGCCGACCGGGCCGCGGCGTACGGCATGCCCGGTGAACGGGTCGAGGACAACGACGTCGAAGCGGTGTACGCGGCCGCGGGCCGGGCGGTGGCCCGGGCCCGAGGGGGGGAGGGCCCCTCGCTCATCGAGGTGCACACCCTCCGGCTCTACGGCCACTTCGAGGGTGACGCGCAGGGGTACCGGGCCGACCTCGCCGAGGTCCCCGGGCGTGATCCGATCCCGACGTACGCCCAAACCCTCGTCGCGGCCGGGCTGCTCGACGAGGCCGGGGAGGCCCGCATCAAGGAGGAGGCGGTCGCCCGCGTCGAGGCGGCCCTCGCGTTCGCGAAGGCCAGCCCGGTCCCCGACCCGGCCGACGCCACCTCCTACGTCTTCGTCTGAGCCCGAGGAGGACGCCATGACCGTCACCGAGACCACGGACATCCCAGCCCCGCGCGGCAGCCATCGACTCACCACGAGCCGGGCGATGGCCGAGGCGATCGAGCTGGAGATGGCCAGCGACCCCTCGGTCGTCTACCTGGGGGAGGACGTCGGGGCCTACGGGGGCATCTTTGGCTCGACGACCGGGCTGCTGGAGAAGTTTGGGCCGTCCCGGGTCATCGACACGCCCATCTCCGAGACCGCGTTCATCGGGTTGGCCATCGGCGCCGCGGTGGAGGGCATGCGCCCCATCGCCGAGCTGATGTTCGCGGACTTCATGGGCGTGTGCCTGGACCAGATCTACAACCACATGGCGAAGATCCACTTCGAGTCGGGCGGCCGCGTCAGGGTGCCCATGGTGCTCACCACGGCGGTGGGTGGTGGGTACTCCGACGGGGCGCAGCACTCGCAGTGCCTGTGGGGGACCTTCGCCCACCTGCCGGGAATGAAGGTGGTGGTCCCGTCCAACCCGTACGACGCCAAGGGCCTGATGATCTCGGCGATCCATGACGACAACCCGGTCGTCTATATGTTCCACAAGGGGATCATGGGACTGCCGTGGATGGCGAAGAACCCGCGGGCGATCGCCGACGTGCCGGAGGCGGCGTACCAGGTGCCCATCGGCAGCGCCCGCGTCGTCCGCGAGGGCCGGGACGTCACCGTGGTGACCCTGTCGTTGTCGGTGCACCACAGCCTGGACGTGGCCGACACCCTTGCGGGTGACGGCATCGACGTCGAGGTGCTCGACCTGCGCAGCCTGGTGCCCCTCGACCGGGAGTCCATCCTCCGCTCGGTCGCGAAGACCGGGCGGTTGGTCGTCGTCGACGAGGACTACCGCTCCTTCGGCGTGTCCGGAGAGGTAGTGGCCACGATCACCGACACCGACCCGTCGCTGCTGCGGGCACCGGTGCAGCGGGTGGCGAACCCGGACGTGCCGGTGCCTTACGCCCGGTCGCTGGAGCGGGCGGTGTTGCCTGGGGCGGACCGCATCGAGGCCGCCGTCCGCCGTGCGGTGGGTGCATGACCGAGGTGCTGTTCCCGGCCCTGTCCAAGGACAGGCCGAACAGCGAGGGCGTGGTGTCGACCTGGTTTGTCACCGACGGCGAGCCCGTGGTCGCTGACCAGCTGCTGGCCGAGGTGCAGGTGGACAAGGTGGCCGTCGAGGTTCCGGCCCCGGCGGCCGGCGTGGTGCGCCTCCTCGTCGCCGA
>JBMOMH010000002.1:0-1680 GCA_049323135.1 Actinomycetota bacterium | reverse complement strand
CCTGGCGGGCCACCCTAGCCACTTCGTCGGCGCCGTTCAATTCCCCCCGCCCCCCCGTCCCTCCGTGCCGCCGCACCGCCTCGGCCGGCGCCAGGGCCGGCGGTGCCCCGGCCCTCGAGGTCCGGGCGGGAAGCCGCCGGTGCCGGTGCGACCAGCCGCAGCGGGGGCACCAGACCCCCGTCGGCCAGCAGGTCGAGGGCCGCCCGGTCCGCCTCGTCGAGGACCACCCCCGTGGGAGGCCCCCCGAGGAGCACGGTGACCACGCAGTCCCCGCAGGCGTGCCCCCGCACGACGCAGCCGTCGCAGTCGATCAGCATCGGTTCCTCCTCGGCTCAGCCGGCCCGGCCGCGCCCGCTCGCCGCGGTCGCCGACCACAGACGCTAGAACGAGGGACCGACAGGTCGGCCTCAGCCGCGCTCGAGCCGCCGGAGCAGGGCCGGGGACGGCATGGGGCGGGCTCCGGCCGCGGCGGCGGCCGCGGCGACCTCGCGGTCGGAGGAGACCACGACCAGCGGCCGGCCCGCCGGCTCGGCCCGGACCAACCGGGCGATGAGCTCGTCGGCGGTCTCACCAGCGGGGCTGAACAGGGTGCGCACCCCTCGGGACCGGACCGCCGGGACCGGCCCGGCCAGCTCGGCACCGTCGAAGACGCAGGTGACCTCCGCCCCCGTCCGGGCGGCCAGCCCGGTCAGGCCGCGGAGCAGCCGGGCCCGCTGCTCCGCCAGGGGCAGCGTCGGATACCCGGCCTTGGTGACGTTGTAGCCGTCCACCACGAGGTGGACGCGGGGCAGCCGCAACAGCTCGTCGAGCAGGTCGGGGTCCTCCCGGTCCCGACCCCGGACGGCGACGTCGCCCACTCCCGGGGCGGGCGGCACCACGGCGGTCACCTGGTCGGCGGGGGAGCCGGTGACCGGCGGGAGGGCCAGCTCCCGGCGTACGCCGTCCACCACGCCGACCAAGGTGTCCAGCAGCAGGCGCAGGCGCAGGTCCGCCACGGCGCGACCCTCCCGCTCCCCGCGGCGAAGGTCCTCCAGGGACTGCTCCAGCTCGGCGACCCGGGCCCGAAGCCGGCGCAGCTCGGCGTCCATGCTGGTGCTGGCGCCGGCCGACTCCGCCCGCAGCTCCCGCAAAGCCGCCTCGGCCGTCCGGGCCGCCTGCCGGGCCTGCTGCGTCTCGGCCCGGGCCCGCTGCACCTGCGCGCGCAGCCCCTGGGCCTGACCCCGGGCCGCGTCCAGCTCCGCCCTCGCCCGGGCCAGCTGCTCCCGGGCGGTGGCCCGGGCCGCCCGCAGCTGCTCGGTGAGCCGCTCAACGGTCTGCGCCAGCTGCCGGTCCGCTCCCGACTCCGCCTGCCCCGCCTGCTCCACGGCGACCACCAGGTCCGGCCAACCCGGAGGGCGCAGCAGGTACGCCACCGCGGCCCCGAGGGCGGGTTCGGCGGCCGGTGGCAGCCGACCGTCGGCGACGGCGGTCGCCAGGTCCGGGAGGACCTGGCGCACCTGGTGGGCGACCTGCGCCCGGAACGCTGGATCCTCGTCCACGGCCGCGGCCAGGGGGGTGGCGGCGAGCCGGGCCCGCCGCGCGGGGACGAACCGGACGAAGGGTCGCAGGGTCGGGGGCACGTCGGCGAGGGGCAGGGCGCCGAGGGCGTCCGCGGCCAGCCGCACGACCTGCCGGCGGGCC
>JBMOMH010000001.1:0-20045 GCA_049323135.1 Actinomycetota bacterium | reverse complement strand
CTGCTCTGCGGGCCGCGCGGCCGGGCCGCGGCCGACCTGCTGCCCGGGGTCGACGAGGTCCTGACCTGGTGCGCCCCGTGGATCGACCCCGAGCCGGACCCGGTCGACCCCGCGGAGGTGGCCGACCTGGTCGACCGGGTCCGCCGGCGGCGGGTGGACGTCGCGGTGCTGCTCACCTCGTTCCACCAGTCCCCGTTGCCGCTGGCGCTGCTGCTGCGGCTGGCCGGGGTGCCCCGGGTCGCGGCCGCCACCGACGACTACCCGGGGTCCCTGCTCGACGTCCGGCACCGGCCGGCCGGGGACCTGCCCGAGCCGGAGGCCATGCTGCAGGTGGCCGCCGCCGCCGGCTTCCCGCGGCCCGCCGGGGACGACGGCCGGCTGCGGGTGCGCACCCCGCTGCCGGACGTGGCCACGCGCACCGGGCCGCCCGGGTACGTCGTGCTGCACCCGGGCGCCTCGGTGCCGGCCCGCGCCTGGTCCCCCCACCGGGCGGCCGCGGCCGCCCGGGAGCTGGCCCGCGCCGGCTGGCGGGTGGTCGTCACCGGGGACCGGGCGGAGAAGCACCTCACCGCCGAGGTGGCCGGCGACTGGGCGGTGGACCTGGGCGGCCAGACCAGCCTCGCCGAGCTGGCCGGGGTGCTGGCCGGGGCGGCCGCGGTGGTCGTCGGGAACACCGGGCCGGCGCACCTGGCCGCCGCCGTCGGCACCCCGGTGGTGTCCCTGTTCGCCCCGACCGTGCCGGCGGCCCGCTGGGCGCCGTACGGCGTCCGCACGGTGCTGCTCGGCGACCCACAGGCGCCCTGCCGGGACACCCGCGCCCGGGTCTGCCCGGTGCCGGGGCACCCGTGCCTGGACACCGTCACCCCCGCGGAGGTCCGCGCCGCCGTCCGCGCCCTCGCCGGCCCCGCCCCCGGGGAGGCGGCATGAGGGTGCTGCTGTGGCACGTGCACGGGTCGTGGACCACGGCGTTCCTCCAGGGGCCGCACGACTACCTGCTGCCGGTCACCCCGGGGCGGGACGCGGACGGGCTGGGCCGGGCCACCACCTGGTGTTGGCCGTCGTCCGCGCGGGAGGTGCCGGTGGCCGCGCTGGCCGGCACGGACTTCGACGTGGTCGTGCTGCAGCGCCCGCACGAGCTGGACCTGGTGCCCCGGTGGACCGGCCGCCGGCCCGGCCGGGACCTGCCCGCCGTCTACGTCGAGCACAACACCCCGAAGGGGGATGTGCCGTGGACCCGTCACCCGCTGGCGGACCGGTCGGACATCCCGGTGGTCCACGTCACTCACTTCAACGAGCTGTTCTGGGACAACGGGTCCGCCCCCACCTGGGTCGTCGAGCACGGCGTGGTCGACCCGGGGTACCGGTACCGCGGGGACCTGGCCCGCGCCGCCGTGGTGGTGAACGAGCCGGTCCGCCGGGGCCGGGTCACCGGCACCGACCTGCTGCCCCGGCTGGCTGGTGCCGCCCCGCTGGACGTGTTCGGCCTGCAGGTCGCCGGGCTCCCCGCGGCCACCGGGCTGGGACCGGAGCAGCTGGCGGCGTACGAGGGTCTCCCGCAGCAGGCGCTGCACGAGGCGCTGGCCCGACGCCGGGTCTACGCCCACCCGGTGCGGTGGACCTCGCTGGGCCTGTCGCTGCTGGAGGCGATGTTCCTGGGCCTGCCGGTGGCCGCCCTGGCCACCACCGCGGCCGTCGAGGCGGTGCCGCCCGGCGCCGGCGTCCTGGCCACCTCGGTGAACACCCTCGTCGAGGCGGTGCGCCGGTACGTCGAGGACCCCGACGCGGCGGAGGAGCTCGGCCGGGCCGGCCGGGCGGCGGTCGTCGACCGCTACGGGGTGGAGCGGTTCGTCAAGGACTGGGACCGACTGCTGCAGGAGGTGACGAGGTGAGGATCGCGATGGTCTCCGAGCACGCCAGCCCGCTCGCCGCGCTGGGAGGCGCGGATGCTGGCGGGCAGAACGTGCACGTCGCCGCCCTGTCCGAGGCGCTGGCCCGGCGCGGGCACGAGGTCACCGTGTTCACCCGCCGGGACCAGGCCGCGCTGCCGGACCGGGTGCCGCTGGCCCCCGGCGTCACCGTGGAGCACGTCCCGGCCGGTCCCCCCATGGCCGTGCCGAAGGACGAGCTGCTGCCGTACATGGGGGCCTTCGGCGAGCACCTGGCCGCCCGGTGGGGCGCCGACCCGCCGGACGTCGTGCACGCCCACTTCTGGATGAGCGGGCTGGCCGCCCTGGTGGCCCGGCGGGAGGTGCCGCTGCCGGTGGTGCAGACCTTCCACGCCCTCGGCGTGGTGAAGCGGCGCCACCAGCGCGACCGGGACACCAGCCCGCCGTCCCGGCTGCGCCTGGAGCGGGCCATCGCCCGCGACGTGAACCGCGTCGTGGCCACCTGCTCCGACGAGGTGTTCGAGCTGCTCCGGCTCGGCGTGCCGCGCAGCACGGTCACCGTGGTGCCCTGCGGGGTGGACCTGAACCGGTTCACCCCGGAGCCGGCGCCCGGGGACGCGGCCGGCGACGGCTCGCTGCCCGCGGCCGGCGTACCGCCCCGGGGGCAGCCGCACCGGCTGCTGTACCTGGGCCGGCTGGTGGAGCGCAAGGGGATCGACGACCTGCTGCGCGCGTTGCGGCTGGTGCCCGGCGCGGAGGTCCTCGTCGCCGGTGGGCCGGCCGCCGCGGATCTCGACGCCGACCCGGACGTCCGCCGGCTGCGGGCCACCGCGGCCGCGGCGGGGGTCGCCGACCGGGTCCACCTCCTCGGCCGGGTCGCCCGCTCGCACGTGCCTGCCCTGCTGCGCTGCGCGGACCTGGTGGTCACCGTGCCCTGGTACGAGCCGTTCGGCATCGTCCCCCTGGAGGCCATGGCCTGCGGTGTGCCGGTGGTCGGCACGGCGGTCGGGGGCATCGTCGACACCGTGGTGGACGGCGCCACCGGCGTGCTGGTGCCGCCGCGGCGGCCGGACGTGCTGGCGCACTGCCTGCGCAGCCTGCTCGCGGACCCGCTGCGGCTGTCCGGCTACGGCCTGGCCGGGGTGGACCGGGCCCGGGCCCGCTACGGCTGGCCCCGGGTCGCCGCGGACACCGAGGCGGTGTACGACGACCTGCTGGCCGCTCGCGGGGTGGCCGGCGGGCTGGTCCAGGGGGTGGGCCGGTGACGGCCCGGGTCCGGGCCGGCCAGCGGCACCTGGCCGACCTGCGGGACGCCCTGGACCGGGCGGGGCCGGCGCTGGCCCGCGCCCAGCGGCTCGGCGAGACGCTGGTCGACGTCCTGGGCCCCGGGGGCGGCCGGCTGCTGGCCGCGGGCAATGGGGGCAGCGCGGCCCAGGCGCAGCACCTGACCGCCGAGCTGGTCGGCCGCTACCGGCGGGACCGGCCCCCCTTCTCCGCGCTCGCCCTGCACGCGGACACCTCCAGCGTCACCGCGATCGCGAACGACTACGGGGTGGCCGAGGTGTTCGCCCGCCAGGTGCGGGCGCACGGCCGCCCCGGGGACGTGCTGGTGCTGCTGTCCACCAGCGGCGCCAGCCCGAACCTGCTGGCCGCGGCGGAGGCGGCGGCCGAGTCCGGGCTGCGGACCTGGGCGTTCACCGGGCCGCTGCCCAACCCGCTGGCCGCCGGCACCGACGACGGGCTGTGGATCGACGCGCCGGCCCCGGCGACCGTGCAGGAGCTGCACCTGGTGGCCCTGCACGTGCTGTGCGAGGCGTTCGACGAGGCCCTGGCCCGGCGGACGGCCAGCTCGGGTTCCTGGCGGGTCGGCGCGTCGGCGGCGAACGGGGTGCCCGCGTGAGGCGGCCGCTGGTGGTGGTCGGCGACGTCCTGCTCGACCGGGACGTGTGCGGCCGGGCCGAGCGGCTCAGCCCCGACGCCCCGGTGCCGGTGGTCCGGCATACCGGGGTCCTGGAGCGGCCGGGCGGGGCGGGGCTGGCCGCATGGCTGGCCGCCACCGACGGGCCGGAGGTGGTCCTGGTCACCGCGCTGGTCGACGACGCGGCCGGGGCCCGGCTGCGGGCGCTACTCGGCCCCCGGGTGCGGCTGCTCGCCCTGCCGGCCGCCGGCGGCACCGAGGTGAAGACCCGGGTGCGGGCCGACGGCGCGT
Organism: Actinomycetota bacterium; assembly: GCA_049323135.1. Taxonomy (GTDB): domain Bacteria; phylum Actinomycetota; class Actinomycetes; order JBMOMH01; family JBMOMH01; genus JBMOMH01. The sequence goes on along the minus strand of JBMOMH010000001.1, from coordinate 15,950 downwards.
CCGTGGTCCGGCTGGACAGCGGCGGCCCGGCCCGGCCCCAGCCGCCGCCCGGGCGCCTGGCCGGTGAGGTGGCCGAGGCTCTGCGCGGCGCCGGTGCGCTGCTGGTCTCCGACTACGGGCATGGTCTGGTGGAGCTGCCGCTGCTGCGCCAGCTGCTGGCCACCGCGGTGCGCGCCGTCCCCACCGTCTGGGACCCCCACCCCCGCGGGGCGGTACCGCAGCCGGGGGCCCGCCTGGTCACCCCCAACGCCGCCGAGGCCCGGGCCCTGGCCGCCGGCCTGAACGGAGCGGCAGCCGGGCCGGCGGACGGGTGGGCCGGCCCACCGTCGGGGGGCGGGCTGGCCGGGGTCCGGGCCCAGGCCGAGGCGCTGGTCGCCCGCTGGGGGGTGACCGCGGTGGCAGTGACCCTGGGCGGCCGCGGCGCCCTGCTCTCCTTCGGCGCCGGGGACCCCGTGCTGGCACCGGCCCGTCCGGTCGCCGGGGGGGACACCTGCGGGGCGGGGGACCGGTTCGCTGCCGCCGCGACGGTCGCCCTGGCCGCCGGGGCCCTGCCCTCCGAGGCGGTGGTCGCGGCGGTGGCGGCGGCCAGCGACTTCGTCGCCGCGGGGGGAGTGGCCACGCTGCCGGGTACCGGGTCCGGGGCCGGGGCGGTGGGGCGCCGGCGTGGCGACCGGGCCGCCGTCCCCGGGCGTGGCGACGCGGCCACCGGTGGGCCGGACGGCGGGCTGGCCGAGGCGCTCGCCCGGGTGGCCGCGGTCCGGGCCCGTGGGGGGACGGTGGTGGCCACCGGCGGCTGCTTCGACCTGCTGCACGCCGGCCACGTGACCACCCTGGCCGGCGCCCGCTCCCTGGGCGACTGCCTGGTGGTGTGCCTGAACAGCGACGCCTCGGTGCGCCGGCTGAAGGGCCCCGGGCGGCCCGTGGTACCGGCGGAGGACCGGCGCCGGGTGCTGTCGGCACTGGCCAGCGTGGACGCCGTCGTGGTCTTCGCCGAGGACACCCCGGAGGCGGTGCTGGCGCGGCTGCGGCCGGACGTGTGGGTCAAGGGCGGGGACTACGCGGGCGGGGTGGTCCCGGAGGGGGCCGCGGTGCGGTCCTGGGGCGGGGAGGTGGTGGTCCTGCCCTACCTGGCCGGCCGGTCGACCACCCGACTGATCGATGACGCGGGGCTGCGGGCAGGTACGGAAGCCAGGCACACCGAGGAAGGGGAACGGATCCGCCGATGAGGACGATGGGAACCGTGCTGGTCACCGGGGGCTCCTCCGGGCTGGGGGCGGCGGTGGTCGCCGCGGTCACGCAGGCCGGCGGTACGCCGGTGGTGCTCGACCGGGTGCCCCCCAAGGTCGACCCTCCCGAGATCGATGTGGACCACGAGCTGGTCGACCTGGCCGACACCCGGGCCACCGAGGCGGCGGTCCGCGCCGTCGTGGACCGGCACGGGCGGCTGGACGGGGTCGTCACCGCCGCCGGCATGGACCGCTGCGGCCGGCTGACCGACGTCCCCGGGGAGGACTGGGACCGGGTGGTCCTGGTGAACCTGTGCGGCACCGCGGCCACCGTCCGGGCGGCGCTGCCCGCGCTGGAGGCCAGCCACGGCACCGTGGTGACCTGCGCCTCCACGCTCGGCCTGCGCGCGCTGAGCGACGCGACCGCCTACTGCGCGTCGAAGTTCGGGGTGGTCGGCTTCACCCGGGCCCTGGCCGCCGAGCTGGCTGGGCGGGTCGGCGTCACCCTGCTCGTCCCCGGCGGGATGCGCACCGCCTTCTTCGACGACCGCGAGGAGCGCTACCGGCCGGCGGCCGACGCGCAGCTCAACGACCCGGCGGACGTGGCCCGGGCGGTGCTGTTCGCGCTGACCCAGCCGCCGGGCTGCGAGGTCCGGGAGCTCGTCGTCACCCCCTCGACCGAGCCGTCCTACCCCTGACGTGGGCCCTGACGTGGGCCCTGGGGCGCCCGACGTCCTGGTGCTGCGGGCGCTGGGCATCGGGGACCTGTGCACGGCCGTCCCGGCGCTGCGCGGGATCCGCCGGGGCTGGCCGGGCCACCGGGTGGTGCTCGCCGCCCCCGGGTGGCTGCGGCCGCTGGTGGACACCCTGGACGCGGTCGACGTGCTGCTCGCCACCCCCGAGCTCGGGCCGCCGCCGTACGCCGGCCCGCCGCAGGTCGCGGTGAACCTGCACGGCCGGGGTCCGCAGAGCACCGGTCTGCTGCGGGACCTGGGCCCGGACCTTCTGGTCGCCTTCGCCCACCCGGAGCTGCCCCAGGTCACCGGGCCCCGCTGGTGGCCGGGGGAGCCGGAGGTGGCCCGCTGGTGCCGGCTGGTGGCCAGCACCGGCCGCCCGGCCGACCCGGCCGACCGGACGCTACCGCCCCCGGCGTACCCGGCGCCGGCCCCCGGGGCCGTGGTGGTGCACCCGGGCGCCAAGGACCCCGACCGGCGCTGGCCCGCGGAACGGTTCGCCGCCGTCGCCGCGGCGCTGGCCGACGCGGGGGCCCAGGTGGTGGTCACCGGCAGTCCGGCGGAGGCCCCCCTGGCGGCCGCGGTCGCCGCCGCCGCCGGGCTGCCCGCCGACCACGTGCTGGCCGGCGCCACCTGTGTCGGGGAGCTGGCCGCACAGGTGGCCGCGGCCCGGCTGCTGGTCAGCGGGGACACCGGCGCGGCCCACCTCGCGGCCGCCTACGGCACCGCCTCGGTGACCGTCTTCGGCACCCAGTCCCCTGCCGTGTGGGGGCCGCCCCCCGGGAACCCCCGGCACGTCGCCCTGTGGGCGGGGGCGGACCGGCCCCCGGCCGAGGCGCTGTCCGCCGTGCCGGTGGCCGAGGTCCTCGACGCGGCGACCGGCCTGCTGGCCGGCTACCCGGGCAGCGTCTCGCCCCCGACCGGCGCCAGCACCTCGCCGGTGTAGTAGCTGGACAGCCGGGACGCGGCGAGGAACACGTACGACGGGGCGATCTCGTCCGGGTCCGCGGGCCGGCCCATGGGGACGTGGGCGCCGAACCGGTCCACCCGCTCGGCGGGGAACGTCGACGGGATCAGCGGGGTCCACACCGGGCCGGGCGCGACGGCGTTGCAGCGGATCCCGCGGTCCACCAGCGCCTGGGCCAGGGAGTAGGTGAAGGCGAGGATGGCGCCCTTGGTGGCCGAGTAGTCGACGAGCGTCTTGTTGCCCCGCAGCCCGTTGATGCTGGCCGTGTTCACGATGGCCGAGCCGGCGCCCAGATGGGCCAGCGCCGCCCTGGTCACCCAGAAGTAGCTGTGCATGTTCACGGCGAAGGTGCGCAGCCACTGTGCGCTGGACAGGTCGGCGAGGTCCTCGACCGGCTGCTGCTGGGCCACGTTGTTCACCAGCACGTGCAGCCCCCCGAGCTCGGCCGCCGTACGCGCCACCACGTCGCGGCAGTGCTGCTCGTCGGCCAGGTCGCCGGGCAGCGTCAGGCAGCGCCGCCCGGCCCGTTCCACCAGGGACCGGGTGTGCTCCGCGTCCGCCTCCTCGCTCAGGTAGGCGATGGCCACGTCCGCGCCCTCCTTGGCGAAGGCGACGGCCACGGCGCGGCCGATGCCGCTGTCCCCCCCGGTGACCAGGGCCACCCGGTCCTGCAGCAGCCCCCGCCCGGTGTAGTCGCGCATCTCGTCCCGCGGCCGGGGCCGCATCTCCTCCGTCCCACCCGGGTGCGGCTGCTCCTGCGGCGGCGGGGTCTGCTCGGGGCTCACCGGAGCCTGCTCAACCGGGCTGCCCGCGCCCGGTGAGGGCGTCGCGCAGCCGGTCCACCAGCCCGGTCCCGGGGGCCAGCACCTTGTTCAGCGGCGGCCGGTCCGAAGCGGGGGTCGGTGACGTCGACCCCCTCGACCTGCTTCATGGTGCGTTCGGCCGTCGCGTGCTCGTCGATCTCGTGGTCGGCCAGGTCGTCCCCGTCGGGCAGGGCCCGGCGGGTGGTCGGGTAGAGGTACATCTCCTCGGCCACCGAGTGCCGCACCAGCTCGGCGATGGCCGCGTCGGCGACCTGGCGCCGGCGCGGGTCACCCGGGGGGAGCGCGTCGAAGCGGGCGAACAGCGCTTCGACCTCGCGGTGGTCCTCGACCAGGACGCTGACCAGGTCCTGGCCGTCCGGTTGGTGGCTCATCCGTCCTCCGTCTCCCGGTACGGTGCTGGGCTGGCCCCGCGGCTACCCGGGACGGCGGCAGCGAAACCGCCGGGGGCGCAGGCCTAGTCCCGGCGTCTTGGGGTACGGGGGCCGCGATGGACGGCCTGACCGGACGGGTGCATGCCTTCGGGGACCTCGACGTCACCGTGGTGGGTGACGCGCTGCTGGACCGCTGGGCCAACGGGGAGACCCGGCGGCTGTGCCGCGAGGCACCGGTGCCCGTGGTCAGCGTCACCGGCACCGAGGACCGGCCGGGCGGCGCCGGCAACACCGCCGCCAACGTCGCGGCGCTGGGTGCCCGGGCGCACCTGGTCGCCGCGCTCGGCGGCGACGAGCCGGGCGCCGCCCTGCGCGCGGCGCTCGCCGCCGGGGGGGTGGTGGGCCACCTGGTCGACGTGCCCGGGCGCCGTACGCCGGTCAAGCAGCGCTTTCGCGTCGGCGGGCAGATCCTGCTGCGGGTCGACGACGTGGACGGCGCTCCGCTGCCCCCGGCGGCGGAGCGAGAGCTGCTCGACGCCCTGGCCGGGGCGCCGGGCCGGGTGCTGCTGGCCGCCGACTACGGGCTGGGCGTCCTCACCGCCGCGGTGCGGCAGCGGCTGGCCACCCAGCGGGACCGGGTGCTCGTGGTGGACAGCCATGACCTGCCGGCCTGGCGGTCCGCCCGCCCGGTGGCGGTGACGCCGAACTGGGCCGAGGCCCGGGCGCTGCTGGGCCCGGGGGCCGGGGAGGTGACCGGCGCCGAGCGGGTGGACGTGGTGGAGCGCGGCCGGGAGCGGCTGTGGGCGGCCACCGGGGCCCGGCTGGTGGTCGTGACGCTGGACGCCGACGGCGCGGTGCTGCTGGAGCGGGGCCGCCCACCGTACCGGGCCTACGCCCGTCCCGCCCCCGAGCACCGCACCATCGGCGCCGGGGACACCTTCGCCGCGGCGTTCACCCTGGCGCTGGCCGCCGGCGCCGAGCCGCCGGAGGCGGTGGAGGTCGGGTCGGCGGCGGCCGCGGCCGTCGTCGCCGGGGTCGGCACCGCGGTGTGCCCGGCCGGGGACCTGCTCGCCCACCTCGGCCGCGCGCAGCCCCGGCTGCTCGATGCCGCGCAGCTTGCCGCCACCGTCGCGGGGCACCGGGCCGCCGGGCAGCGCATCGTCTTCACCAACGGCTGCTTCGACGTGCTGCACCGGGGGCACGTCGCCTACCTCGACCAGGCCAAGCGGCTCGGCGACGTGCTCGTCGTCGCCGTGAACTCCGACCGCAGCGTGGCCGTCCTGAAGGGGCCGGACCGACCGGTCATCCCGCTGGAGGACCGGGCGGCGGTGCTCGCCGCGCTGAGCTGCGTGGACTACCTGGTCGCCTTCGACGAGCCCAGCCCGGTGCGGCTGCTCGAGCAGATCCGCCCCGACGTGTACGTCAAGGGCGGCGACTACACCCCGGAGATGATCCCGGAGGCGTCGGTGGTGCGCCGCCTCGGCGGGCAGGTCCGGGTGGTGGACTACCTGGCCGACCGGTCCACCAGCGCGGTGCTGGAGCGGATCCGCAGCGGCGGGCCGGTGGAGACGACCTCGGACCAGGGCACGTAACGCGCCCCGCGGTGCAGCAGCCGCACCACCGTTCGGACCAGCCACGGCCCCCGGCTGTGGCCTCGCTCGTACCCGAGCAGGGACCCGGTGTGCCGGCGGCTGACCAGCAGCCCCACCAGCCGGAGGTCGAACGCGTCGCCGCTGGCCGGCGTACGGCGTACCTCGAGCCGGACGTCGGTGACCACGCCGACCGGCTCGTCCTGCGGCCCGCGGACCTCGGCGCCGAGCAGGTCACCCAGCCGCATGGTCGGCCCCCGGGATGCGGGCGACGAGGTGCACGCGCAGCCACGCCTCCAGCTCGCCCAGCTCGAGCTCCTCGGCCGTCACGGACAGCTCGACGCTGCTGCGGAACCGGCGGACCGCCGTGAACGGGATGCGCAGCGGCCCCTTGTCCGGCCGGGACACCATCCGGTGGTGCACGCCGCAGACCAGCCGGCCGACCGCGCCGCCGAGCCGCCGGCCGAGGGCCGGGGGGCCGACGAGGATGGCCACCACGGCCGGCGGCTCCCCCGGCGCCTCCTGCAGCTCCAGGTCGTCGACCTTGCACAGCAGCCGGCCCTCGCGGTCGCAGACCTGGCGGTCCAGCAGGTGCAGGCCGGCGTCGACGGTGCTGCCTGCGGTCGGTTCGATGTCGTCGCTGCTCGGTGTCATTGCCCCGCCTTCGTGAGGACCATGAGGGGGACGGCGGCCAGGGAGGCCACCACGATGACGACCAGGACGGCGCTGCCCAGCAGGTTGGACAGCCGGTCGTTGACCTGGTCGCCCATGTAGTCCGGGTCGTTGGCGATGACCAGGATCGGCAGGTAGGTCAGCGGCAGTGCCATCGCCGAGAAGACGAGGCTGTACTCGGTGACCTTCACCGGGTCCGCTGTCGTCATCAGCAGCAGCAGTGCCGCGAGCAGCGCGGCCATCACCACCACGTGGAACCGCGCCGCCTCCCGCGGCCGCACGTACTTGCCCCACTGCCAGCCGAAGTACTGCGCCACCGAGTACCCGGCGGACAGCGCGGTCTCCAGCGCCGCGCCGAAGGTGGCGGCGAAAACGCCGACCAGCACGACGGCCAGGCCCACCTTCCCGAGGGTCAGCGCCACCGGCAGCACCGTCTGGCTGAGCCGGTCCACCTGCACGTTGGCTGGCAGGAACACCACGGCGGCGACCGCCATGATGGACAGGGACAGCAGCCCGCCCAAGGGGAAGCCGAGGAACACGTTGACCCGTTCGGTGAGCAGGTCCTTGCGCGTCCAGCGGTCCTCCACCCCGCCGGAGGAGAAGAAGAACACCTCGTACGGTGTCATCGCGGCACCGAACAGCGCGATGGCGTAGTAGAAGTACGTCGGCCGGCCCTCGCCCTCCTGCACGCTGGGGGCGCTGAGCTGCTGCCACAGCGCCGACCAGTCCGGGTGCAGCTGCCACAGGGCGACGGCGAAGGCGACCAGGCACAGGCCGAGCAGGCCGAAGAGGTTCTCCATCACCGAGAAGCGGACCCGCCAGATCACGGCCCAGACGAGCACCACGACCAGCGGCACCCACAGCAGCCGGTTGACACTGGTGGCCAGCTCGAAGGCGAGGGCGACCCCGCCGACCTCGGCGGTCAGCGTCAGGGTGGTGACCAGCACGGACGCGGCCAGGTTGGCCAGCCCGGCCCGGGGCCCGAGCCGTTCCCGGACCAGGTCGAAGGTGGCCCGCCCGGTCACCGCGGCGACCCGGCCGGACATCTCGGCGAACAGGCAGATCCCGACCAGGCCGAGCAGCAGCGCCCAGGCCAGGCCCAGCCCGAACCGGGCCCCGACCAGCGCGCTGGCGACCAGGTCCCCGATGTCGACGAACCCGCCGATCGCGGTGAGGACGCCGAGCATGACGCCCAGGAGACGGCTCACTGGGACTTCCCCGCGTACTGCTCCAGCTGGCCCACCAGCGGGTCGGCGGGGGCCGCCAGCTCGGGCAGGCTGCCCAGCTCCCCGCGCCGGGTGGCGATCCGCAGGGAGCGGACCACCGCGGCGGCCTGGTCGAGCACCTGCGACACCTCCTCGTAGCGCGCGTCGGAGGTCTCGTCGGGGGGCTGCACCGCGGCCAGGGTGGCCTGCACCGAGCCGAGCGTGTCCTCGGCGTCGACGAAGACCACGGTCCAGTACGCCGCGGTGCCGTTCCCCGCCGCGGCCGCAGCCGCGGCCAGCCGCGCGGTCTGCAGGGCCGACAGCGCCGCCGACGCGGTCTGGGCGACCTTGTTCTGGTAGTCCTCCGCGGAGCGGGAGGGGCTGGTGCAGCCGGCGGCGAGCAGGCCGGCGCACAGGCCGGCCCCCAGGCGGGCGCCCATGCGGGTTGCGTCGATGGCGACCTCCCAGGTCAGGCCCGCGGCGACGGGGGCGCCGGGAGGATGCCCGATCATCGGCCCTCCATTCCTGCCCCGCTCCCGCCCGGCCGCCACCCGGCTCTGCGGGCCCGGTCCGGGGTTGGCCGGTGCGCCCGGGGGGTACCCGTCGCAGGTGAGCTGCACCGGGGACGCGCTGACCGGCAGCCTGAAGCGGGCGGCCGTGGCGCTGAAGCGGGCCGGGGTGCCCTTCGCCCTGGCCGGGGGCTTCGCGGTGTACGCCCGGGGCGGGCCACCGTCGGAGCACGACGTGGACTTCCTGCTGCGCCAGGTCGACGTGTCCTCGGCCCTGGACGCGCTGCGGGCCGCCGGCTTCCGCCCGGTGGACCCCCCCGAGGACTGGCTGGTCAAGGTGTACGACGAGGACCGGCTGGTCGACCTCATCTTCGTCATGGCCGGTGCCCCCGTCGACGACGCCATGCTGGCTCGCGCCGACGAGCTGGAGGTCTGCTCGGTGCGGATGCCGGTGCTCGACGCCACCGACATCGTCGTGAGCAAGCTGCTTTCCCTGGGGCCGCACCACTGTGACCTGGGCCCGGTGCTGTCGGTCGCCCGCTCGCTGCGGGAGCAGGTGCGGTGGAGCGAGGTGCGCGACCGCACCAAGGAGTCGCCGTACGCGCGGGCCCTGCTGTTCCTGCTGGCCGAGCTGGAGGTGGTGCGATGAACCAGGAGCCGCCGCGCTACCTGGCCGGTCGGATCGAGCAGCTGCTCGCCGAGGACGAGCGGACCGCCGAGCTGGGCATCCGGGTGACCGTCGCGGGCGACCGGGTGTACCTGCGGGGCGAGGTGGCCAGCGAGGCCCGGCGGGAGCGGGTCGCCGAGGTGGTCCAGGAGCACTGCCCGGGGCAGGAGGTGGTCAACGAGGTCTCCGTCACCGGGGCCCGTCCCGTGCCACCCGCACCGGGGCAGACCGAGGTGCTGCCGTGATCCGCGTGGCCGCTGTCGGCGACGTGCACCTGGACGAGACGCTACGCGGCTGCCTGCGGCCGTCGTACGAGACGCTCGCGGACCGGGCCGACGTGCTGCTGCTCGCCGGCGACCTGACCCGGCACGGGACGGTCGCCGAGGCCAAGGTGGTCGCCGAGGAGTTCGGGGACCTGCCCGTGCCCGTCGTGGCGGTGCTGGGCAACCACGACTACCACTCCGGCGAGGAGGTGGCGGTACGCGCCACCCTGGAGGAGGCCGGTATCGCGGTGCTCGAGGGGGAGACCTGGCGGCTGGACCTGCCCGGCGGCTCGCTCGGAGTGGCCGGGGCGAAGGGTTTCGGGGTCGGGTTTGCCGGCCGGTGCGGCAGCGACTTCGGGGAGCCGGAGATGAAGGCGTTCGTCCGGCATGCCAAGGCGGCCGCGGCCCGGCTGGGGCACGCCCTGGAGCAGCTGGACACCGACGTCCGGGTGGCGCTGACCCACTACGCCCCGGTGGAGGACACCTTGGCCGGGGAGCCGCCGGAGATCTGGCCGTTCCTGGGCAGCTACCTGCTGGCCGAGGCCATCGACGCGGTCGGCGCGGACCTGGCGGTGCACGGCCACGCGCACGCCGGTCAGGAGAAGGGGCTGACCGCCGGCGGGGTGCGGGTACGCAACGTGGCCCGTCCGGTGATCCGGTCGGCGTACGCCGTGTACTGCCTGGGCGGGTCGGCCCACACCGGCGCGGAATGCTGAGCCGGGCCGTCGACGTCCTCGTGCCCACCTGTGGGCGCACCGCGGCCCTCGCGGTCACCCTGGCCGGGCTGGCCGGCCAGCAGCACCGGGGCCTGCGGGTCGTGGTCAGCGACCAGGCGGCACGGCCGGTGGTGGAGGAGCCGGCCGTCGCCGCGGGGGTGCGGCTGCTGCGCCACCACGGCGTACCGGTCGAGGTGCACCGCCACCTGCCGCGGCGGGGGGTGGCCGAGCAGCGCGCCTTCCTGCTGTCCCTGGCCCGGGCGCCGTACGTGCTGTGCCTGGACGACGACGTGTGGCTGGAGTCGTGGGCGGTGGGCCGGCTGGTCGCGGCGGCGCGGGCGCTGCGCGCCGGGTTCGTCGGCATGGCCCCGCAGGGGCTGTCCTACGTCGAGGACGACCGGCCGCACGAGCGGGTCGCCTACGAGGAGTGGGCCGGCCCGGTCCGCCCCGAGCGGGTGCGCCCGGGGGGGCCCGGCTGGGAGCGGTTCCGGCTGCACAACGCGGCGAACCTGGTCCACCTGGCCAGGGACCTGCGCCTGGCGCCGGGGGAGTGGCGCGCGTACAAGGTGTCCTGGGTGGGGGGCTGCGTGCTGTACGACGCCGCCGCGCTGCGGGCCTGCGGCGGCTTCGACTTCTGGGACCGGCTGCCCGACCACGCCGTCGGCGAGGACGTGCTCGCCCAGCTGCGGGTGCTGGAACGGTTCGGCGGGGCCGGCCTGGTGCCCAGCGGCGCCTACCACCTGGAGGCCCCCACCACCGTCCCCCGCCGGGAGGTCCAGGCCTACCGGCTGCTCGGCTGACCGGGGCGCCGCCCCTTCCCACAATCCCGTAGCGATCATGCGCGTGTGAGGCCGCACCCCCGGCGCGGCGGGGTACGCCGGGGGCTCCCGCGGCCGCCGTCCCCGCTACCGGGCCGGCGGCGGCGACACGTCCCCGCGCCAGCCGCCGGTCTCCGCCCCGCGGTGCTCGATGAAGGTCTTGAACCGGGACAGGTCCCCCTTCACCCGGCGCTCCACCACGCCCAGCGCCGAGCCGGCCTTCTCCACCGCACCCTCGGGCTCAAAGTCCATCTGCACGGTGACCCGGGTGCGCGCCGGCTCGAGCCGGTGGAAGGTGACCACGCCGGCCTGCCGGGGCCCGTCCAGGGTCCGCCAGGCCACCCGCTCGTCCGGGTGCTGCTCGATGATCTCCGCGTCGAACTCGCGCCGGGCGCCACCCACCTCGGTGACCCAGTGGGTGAGGGTGTCGGTCACCTGCTCGACCCGCTCCACCCCCTCCATGAACTGCGGGAAGCTTTCGAACTGCGTCCACTGGTTGTACGCCGTGGTCACGGGCACGGCCACGTCCACCGACTCGGTGACGGTCTTCATCACTGCTCCTTCGTCGACGCTGCCAGGACGGGGTGAGGGCTTCCCGGGCCGGCCCGGGACAAACTGCCGGCATGCCCGGCCGTCCGGATGGGTAGGCGGCCGGCGTGCAACCCTTCGCCTCGATCCCGGTCCTGGAGGACGCGCGGGTGCTGGACCGGCCCGCCGACCTGCTCGGCCACGCCGGGGGCCTGCTCACCCGGTCCCGGCGGCTGGCCAACGCGCTGCACGGGGTGTGGCTGGGCCATCCGTTGCACCCGGCGCTGGTGCAGCTGCCGATCGGTACCTGGGCCAGCGCCGGGCTGCTGGACGCCCTGCCCGGCCTGCGCCGGCTCCCCGGGGGGCGGGTCGCCGCCGGCGTCCTGGTCACCGCCGGGCTGGCCAGCGCCGGGCCCACCGCCGCGGCGGGGCTAGCCGACGTGGCCCGGCTGCATCGGCCGCAGCAGCGGGTCGGCGTGGCCCACGCGGCGGCCAATCTGCTCGCCACCGGCCTGTACGCCGGGTCGCTGGGTGCCCGGCTGCGCGGGGACCACCGCCGGGGGGCGCGGCTGGGCTGGACCGGCCTGCTCGTCCTCGCCGTCGGCGGCCTGCTCGGCGGCCACCTGGCGTTTCGCCAGGCCGTGGGCGCGAACCACGCCGAGGACGCCGCGCACCTGCTGCCCCGGGACTGGCGCGAGCTGTGCCGCCTCGACGAGCTGGCCGACGGGCGACCGCACCTGGTGCTGCTCGACGGTACGGCGGTGTTCGTGCTCCGCCAGGGCGCCCGCGTGTACGCCCTGTGGGACAAGTGCACGCACCTGTCTGGGCCGCTGCACCAGGGGATGGTCGGCGAGGTCGACGGCGGGACCTGCGTCACCTGTCCCTGGCACGGCAGCACGTTCCGAGTGGCCGACGGCGCCGTGGTGGACGGCCCGGCGACGACGCCGCAGCCGGTGCTCGACGTGCGCACCGTCGACGGGCGGGTCCAGGTGCGGCTGCCGTCCCGGGCCAGCACTGCGTGAGGGGCGACTGGGCCGGCGGTTAACGGTCGTTCACGTCGTGGGGCAGGCCTTCCAGGGCGGCCGGCTCGACGAGGAGGCCTTGCCGTTCGTAGCGCTTCCGGGTGCGGCTGAACCGTACGACGACCGCGGACTCCCGGCTGGCCGCTCGTGCCCGCCGGGTGAGACCGGCGTCGCCCGCGGGCAGGAACACGAGGTGGTCCAGGCCGGCGCAGCGTAGGCAGACCGGCCCTGGCTCCTCCATCAGCAGCAGGCCGCCGGTGCCTCCACACCTCGTACAGGTCCACTCGTTCAGCGGTGAGATGACGACCAGGTCGGGGGGCCGGCTCTCCCGCTCGACGAGCCGGGCCCGCTGCCGGTCCGACATCTCGGGCGACATCCAGTGGGTCCGGTAGGCCCGCTCGGTTCCCGGGTCCCCGCTCACGCTGAAGCGCAGCGGGCGGCGGTCGCGGGTGCGGGCGACGTACGTCGCCTCGCTCGCTGTCAGGCCCCGGCGGCGCGCCCACAGACCGAAGTAGCGCATCGCCGCAGCCAGCTTGCCCGGGTTGACCGACATCGTGTCTTCCAGGCAGTCGACCCGACCCTGACGCCACCGGTCGAGGTGTGCGAAGGGCAGCCAGCCCAGGCCGGCGAGCACGTCGATCGCGGAGACGAACCGTTGCCGCTCCAGGGCTGCCTCCGCGGCATCGACCACCCGTCGCTCGAGGTTCGACTGCTCGTTCACGGTCGCTCCTGGTTGGGCGCACCTCGGGTGCCGTCCGGGATGCTCGGTCGTGCGGCGACGTCACCGGCGAGCCTGACCAGGCCGACCAGCAGGTCGATCGCCTCGGCGTCGGTGAGCTCCCCGTCCTGCGTCAGGGAGCGCCACGTCTCGAACTCCACAGTGTGTCGGAGGGCGGCCCGCAGTCGCCTCCGCTTCGAGCCCCGGGCCCCCCACCCCGCGACCAGCACCTCGGCCGAACGGCTCGAAGCACCGGCGAGCCGGTTCGCGACGAAGGTGGGGAGGACGAAGGTGGGGAGGGCATCGACGTCGCGCCGCAGGTTGGCGAGCAGCCTGACGTTGCGGTGGTAGTACCCGAAGAGCTCACCCAGCGCTGATCGGAGCCGCCGCTCGGGGTCACGGACGGACTGCCAGGAAGCGGGGTCGGGCGGCGGGTCACGCTCGAAGTGCAGGCTCGTGCACCCCGTGAACAGCGCATCCTGGTCGGGGAAGTGCAAGGCCGGTGGGTGGGGACAGCAACCTGGTCGTGGAGCCGGGGGCCGGCGCCAGGACCAGGATCGGCGGGATCGGGGTCGACTTCAAGATCTGGGGCGAGCAGACGGGGGGAGCGTTCTCGATCGTGGAGCACCCGATCGACCCGCGCGCGGTGGTGCCGCCGCATCTGCACACGAACGAGGACGAGCTCTCGTACGTGATCGAGGGTGAGCTCGGCGCGCGGCAGGGCGACGAGGAGGTCCGGCTCGGTCCGGGCGGCTACCTGATGAAGCCGCGGGGAATCCTGCACTCCTTCTGGAACCCGACGGACCGGCCGGCTCGCATCCTCGAGATCATCTCTCCGGCGGGGTTCGAGCGCTACTTCAAGGAGCTTGGCGAGTACGTCACCTCGGCGCAGGGTCAGCCCGATCCTGCAAGGATCGCCCAGATCGCCGAGGGCTACGGCCTTTCGTTCGACTTCTCGTGGCTGCCGGAGATCGTGGAGCGGCACGGACTGACGCCGCCGTTCTGAGACACAGGACTGGGTTCGGACCGACAGCGGAGGCGGACGGGAATCGAACCCGCCTAGCCGAGGTCCTCGGCTACACCGGTTTTGAAGACCGGGGGAGGCACCAGCCCCCGAACACCTCCAGGGGAGGTGATCCTAGCCGTGCGCCGGCGCGCCGGCCTCGGCGCGGGCGGCCAACCGCTCCCGGTGTGCCGCCCGCTTCTCCTCGAAGCGGCGGGCCTGGCCGTCCAGCGTGGCGAGGAAGCCGGCCAGCTCCTCCCGGGCCTGCTCGCCGGCGGCGTCCAGGCCCTCCAGGTCCCAGATCCGCCACGCCCGCAGCACCGGGCTGAGCACCTCGTCGTGGTGAATCCGCAGGTCGTAGATGCCGGCCAGGGCGATCGCCACGGACCGGCGGGCGAAGCCCTGCAGCGAGCTGCCCGGCATCTGGAAGGTGCGCACGACATCGCGTACGGCGGTCAGCGTCTCCGAGGGCGCCAGCGCCAGCGCCTCGGCGAGCATGTTGCGGTAGAAGACCATGTGCAGGTTCTCGTCGACGGCGATGCGTGCCAGCAGCTGGTCGGCCACCTTGTCGTCGGTGTAGCGGCCGGTGTTGCGGTGCGAGATCCGGGTCGCCAGCTCCTGGAAGGAGACGTACGCCAGGGTGTGCAGGACGCCGGGCTCGTAGTCGCTGTGGAAGCCCTGCGTCATGTGCGCCATGCGTTCCCGCTCCAGCGCCTCAGGGTCCACCGCCCGGGTGGTGAGCAGGTAGTCGCGGATCGCCGTACCGTGCCGGGCCTCCTCGGCCGTCCACCGGCCCACCCAGGTGCCCCACGCCCCGTCCGCGCCCACCGACTGGTAGAGCTCACGGTGGTAGCTGGGAAGGTTGTCCTCGGTGAGCAGGTTGACGACCATCGCGGTACGGGCCGTCTCGCTCAGCCGGGACTGCCCGGGCTCCCAGGCCTCCCCACCGAGCGGCCCAGCGAAGTCACGGCCTTCGCTCCAGGGCACGTACTCGTGGGGCATCCACTCCTTGGCCACCGACAGGTGCCGGTCCAGCTCCCGGGCCACGGCGGGCTCGAGGGCGCGGATCAGGGCGGGCTGGGTCCAGGTCATCCAAGTCCTCCGGTCGTCCCCCCGAGGTTACGCGACCGTAGGTTGACTGGTCCAGTCGGCCCGCGCCCCCACGCCGTGGCCCGGGAGCGGCCGGTCAGGTGCCGGTGCCGTTTGGTGCCGGCGTGCCCGAGCCCTTCGGCGTGGGCGCCCAGGACTGGCGGGCGTTCTTGGCCACCGTCACGTCGCTCAGGCGTACCACCGTGGACGTGCCGTTGGTGACCACGGCCATGAGCGCCACGGTGTCCCCGTTCTTCACCGTGCTGATCCCGTCCCGGGCGGCGTTGACCAGCGTGTTCGCCGTGACCGCGTAGGTCTTCGACGTCCCGTCGGCGCTCTTCACCGTGATGGACGTGGGGCTGACCGCGGTGACCGTGCCGCGCTGGGTGTCGACGGTGCGGAACCCGCCTTGGCCGTCCGGTACGACGAACTCCCCGCGGACCGCCCCGCCCAGGGGGCCGCCCATCATGCCGTGCCCGGGCCCGCGGCCCTCGCGGCGCTCGAGGTTCTTCGGCCCCTGGGGCGCGGTCACGCTGGGGCTGCCGCTGGTCGACGGCGCCGGCGACGGGCTGGTGGCCGCCATGGCCACGCCCGTCGCGCCGACGGCCAGGCCGGCGGCGACCGCCGTACCGAGCACCAGCCGGCGGGCCCGGCCGTTCCTCGGTCGTCGCATCTCGGTGACGGTGTCGGGCATCTGCCTGCTCCCTCCGGTGTGGGGCCCGGTCGGCCCCAGCTGCTCCCACGGTGGCCCGCCCACCTCGGTGCAGCCTCCGGCCTTCCTGGCAGTTTCCTGGGAACCCGGCCGTTCCCAGGACGGTCCCAGGTTCCCCGGCGACCCTGGGAGGCATGGACCCGACGCGGCACCCCGGCCGGCCACCTGGCCGACAGGCCGGCGTACGGCGGGCGGCCGGCTGGGTTGGCGCGGTGCCGGCCCGGCTGCCAGTGACCACCGCCTACCTGGGGCTGCTCGGCCTGGTGACGCTGGCCCTGGAGGCCGTCCCGGCGCCGGTCCGGGCCCATCTGGTGCTG